>NZ_VYKJ01000029.1 GCF_008710095.1 Affinibrenneria salicis | reverse complement strand
CTGAAGGATCATGTATGGCAGTTAATCAGGCGAGGATTTTCGAGCAGCTTGAACAGATAACCCACGAGCTGAATCGTGATGAATTCATTTATGGTTTTATGGCCGCTTTTGATTTTCCTAAATCAACAATTACGCAGATGAGCGTTATCGGACGATCTGGCATTCTCCCTCCTTTTGACAGGAGGAAACGGCGTGTTAATAGGCTATGTCAGGGTATCAACAAATGACCAAAACACCGATTTACAACGTGAAGCGCTAGAACGGTTAGGATGTGAGCAGATATTTGAAGAGAAAATCGGTGGAGCTACAGAGAAAAAACCAAAACTCAATCGTGCGCTGAAGGCATTACAGGCGGGGGATACGCTCGCGGTGTGGAAACTGGATCGATTGGGACGCAGTATGAGACAACTCGTCAAACTAATGGACACGTTGCAACAACGAGGGATTCATTTTCGTAGCGTGACCGACTCCATAGATACCGCCACGCCAATGGGAAGGTTTGTTTTTCACATTATGGGGGCGATGGCTGAAATGGAGCGAGAACTTATTGTCGAACGAACCCGTGCAGGTTTGGCTGCCGCCAGGGCTAAAGGACGCATCGGTGGACGTAGGCCCAAGCTGACGCCTGAGCAATGGGCACAAGCCGGACACCTTCTGGCTAATGGCGTCCCGCGACAGCAGGTGGCACTGATTTATGACGTAGCAGTAGATACCTTATATCGAAAATTCCCCGTCGGCAGAAAACGGAGCGCCAAAACGTAACGTTGAAAAGATTAAGTAATCTACTTCTGGTAAACCTGCCGTCAAAGAGACAGGCAGGTTTACCACACTGATTACCCAGCCTATTCCTCACAGGCCAGCCGACAGTCAAATATTCCACTGTTCAGGTACTGAAACCGCATACTCGATGCCAATTTCTCTGAAGTGTGCCTCGGCAGACTTGATTTTGGCATTTTCGGATGGTCTCCTTTTTTGTTCATCCATGGTGCTCTTGGTTTCGCGAACCATATAGATGCGGTCTTCGCCGCCTTCGGATTTGATGATGGCCCAGTCGGGATTATAAGGGCCAACCGGCGTGTCGATCTGGAATCTTGGCGGTAGTTTCATAAACAGCCTGATATCCTCGTGGTGATCGAGAAACTCTGCGAACTTTCGCTCTGGGCTGTCCGGCCCGCCATCAAACACGACGTAATCAAAATCGGTTTTCTCAGGGTGTTCAACGCGGTACAGATGCTCTTTGAAGAAATCCTTTTCAGCAAGGCCGTCGGCTTGCAACTCGCGGAGTTCATATACGGAGCCGCCGATCTTTTCATACTGAACGCCTTCGACAATGATGCGCTGTAGTTCACCCTCTACGCAACGGCGTACCATCGCCATAAAGTCGTTCGGATTGGCAATGAACTCGTCCAACCTACCACTACCGGTGAGAATATCTACCAGCGTCTTGCGCGTAAGAGACGTACCTTGCTGCAACTCACCGATAATGTCCGGCAGATCATAGCTGCCTTTGAGGTCGACAGTTCGTGCCCCCAGTTCTTGCCCTTGCGTGCCGCCACGCAGCACCCTGACACCCGCACGTGTGACATCAATACGTAACGGCTGGATTTTGGGTTCAGCCTTGATCGCTTTTATGCACGCCTCAATCAGCATAGGGTGTTTAACTGTCACTCGATAAGTGGTTTTCTGGCTGATAGCACGCCAAAGCATCTCAAAATCCGGCGAGGCGTAGAGTTCTTTGTTGAATTTACGCTTGGCCCTCATGCTTACAGGTTTCACATATTTCTCAATACCCGCATTAAGGATGCACCGGATAATATCTGATTCGTAGGGCCTGAACTCAGCAGGCAAATGTAATGAGAATCCTGCTGCATCCGGCAGAAACATGGAAGTTGTCTTACCATCCTTGATGAACCCTGCGTTTTCCAGATGTTTGAATATGGCAGAAGATGTCTTGAACCCCAGCATGTCATCGGTCATCGCACCATGAGGATCCCTCTTCATCAACTTGGCAAATTCATTGGGTCGTACCTGTCCGATGGCTACGCCCGCCTCCCTGTATTCAGCTTGCAGGTTCTGAGCGAACGTAGCATAGGACTCATTAGCCACCACGGTGAGTTGTGCAACGCTGCGGTCGGTAACACGCTCATAGCCTTTTACTGTTTTCGCCACTGGCAAGCGCAGACCACGTCCCAACGTTTGCCGACGTTCCGTTTCCGCACCCATTTCACGCAGCGTACAAATCTGAAACACGTTGGGGTTGTCCCAGCCCTCGCGCAGTGCAGAATGGCTAAAGATGAAGCGTACTGGTTCTGCGTCGTCCAGCAGACGCTGCTTGTCTTGCATAATGAGTTTGTAGGCGTCGTCATCTTTGGCCGTTGTGCCTGACGAATCCACAAAGGTCGTGCCACCACGCGTTTTCAGTTGGGAAAAATACGCTCGCCGTAATTCGCAAGGATCCTGCGACAGCAATGTTTGGTAGACGTCAGACTTGCTACGCTCTTCCCTGAACACCTCATCGAACCACTTGGTGAACTCGCCGTTTGCGTCTTCGTTGTTCACCCCATCGCCGAGAAAACTCGCCACCTTGTCTACGAAAAACAGACTCAATACTTTAATCCCCTTCGGGCGCAACATCGCTTCCTTGCGCAAATGCTCGCGCACGGTTTCCCGAATCATCTCCTTGTAAATCGCGCCTGTTGCGCCCCCCAGGGATTCACCTTCGCATAACAGGTTTCCATTCGGCGTCAGTTCAATACTGGCAGGCGTACCGAAAGCGGCAATGCTCAAAGCATTAATACGCCAACCTGTATAAGCAGGATTTCCCGTGACGTCTGACAACTCCTGGTGCGGCTTGACCTTTTTGCTACGACGAGCGATAGAGCCATCCGCCTTGCGGCAAGCCAGTTCAAGTTTCGCGGCTTTCGTGTCTTTCACTTCCAGCAACTTGACGTAAGGCGCAACATCCGCACCGTGCTGTGCGACTTCAGCCACAACGATCTGTTTCACCAGACCGAGATCGTGCGCATCAACCGGATCGAGCCGGTAGATCTGGTTTCGCCGCTGTTTATGCGTGGCCGAGTAGCGCAACGTGAATACGGGATCGAGTTCACCCACCGCGGACTGGGATAGCAGTGATTCCATATTCTGTGGTTCATCCATGATAACCACGGGATGCGTGCCTTTCAGGTAATCCAGAGGACGCAAGCCATTGAGTTTGTCGCGCTGCTGGTGAATGATGCGCGTATTCTTGTTACCGCGTATCGCATCGATCGTCATCACCAGTATTTGCACGTTGGTCGCAGTCGCAAAGGCCTGAACTTCCTCGGCTTTGTCGCCGCTGTAGACATTCGCATCGAAAGGCTGCGCCGGATAGAGGCTGCGGAAGTGCTCGCGCATCAAACGAATACTGGTGTTCACCCCTTCACGGATGGCGACGCTGGGAACCAGGACGATAAACTTGGTGAAGCCATATTTCTTTGCCAGTTCGAAAACAGTACGCAGATAAACGTAAGTTTTACCCGTACCGGTCTCCATTTCGATGTCGAAATCCAGTTTATCATCAACCAGTTTTTCGCATACCTCCAGCCCGTTGCGATCCTGTACTGTTTGTAAGTTAGCAAGGATAGTGCCTTCATCCAGTACCAGATTATTGCCGATAGCACCAATCTCCTGTTTGATGCCTAAATCCAGCTCACCTTCCCGGCTGGCAACGCTGCCACGCAAGGCAATCGCGATCTTGTCGGCATCCTTTGGTTGGCCATCGAACAAATCCACCACGGCGTTGATGGCATCAAGTTGATATTGCTGATGCGAATCAAATTGAAAGCCCATATTTTGAGAATGACTGTTCATCACGCCGTCCTCAGCTCAATACCTTTGCTCCTGGCATATTGAGCAATATTAGTTTTCAGTTCGTCGTCGCCGTGGAAGGCATCTTCCAGAACGATCAGGCGCGTAGGTTCGGTATTCACCAGTTCCCGCAATTGTTCCAGTGTGGGTTTGGTTCGCTCGTTTAAGTACGCCAGCAGACGCGGCTTGTCGGCATCACCAGCGATGGCATGGATGTCCAGCCCGGCGATAACTTGTGTACTGAGGTGTTCGCTCAACGAATAGCCGAGTTTCAGCAGCAGCTCGGTGAGCAGGTCGTCAGGACTGGCCTCATCAGTGCTGCTGTCGCGCAGGTCGAGCAAATGTTGAGTTAGCTTGTCAGGTTCGATATCACTGGTGACGCGCCATTTGGTGAAATGGGTGTCCGCCAGTTTGTAGGCGCGAAAGCCGGTATCCACTTGGCTTTCTGCAAAATCGGATTTTATTTTCTCGCCCGCGAGTTCGATGCGCTTACGGGAGATGTCGGCGATAGTGGCAAAGTCTGCCTTTCGCGCTTCGGAAGCTTCCGGCGTAGGTTCCGGCAATTGCACCATGACGAAACGACGTTTGCCGTTGTCCTCGGCGTTGAGCTGCATTACAGCGTGGGCGGTGGTGGCACTACCAGCGAAGAAATCGAGAATTATGGACTCTTTGTCCTGCGATGCCCCCCATTGAAGTAGACGCTTCAGGAGGGAAGTCGGTTTTGGATAATCGAATATCCCTTTTAAACCAAAGAGAGCAGCAATTTCCTTGGTTCCATCCTTGGTTGTACCTGCATCTAATAACACAGAACTTGGCGTTTTGGTATCTCCACGCGCTATACGCTCCAGATAGAACAATTTTCGTTTTGGGCCTGTTTTTCCATCACGACCAAATGAAACACGGTTGTCGTTGATTAGCCTTCTCATATCCTTGCTGTTTATGGACCAGGATCTTCCCTGTGGCGGAAAATGCTCGACACCTGTATTGGGATTTTTTACTGAATACATGGTATCCCCGCCAGGTTTATTGGCATCAAGAGGTACTGGTTTCCACGGACCTCTAGGATCGTTGTCAGGATTACTGTATTCAGAGTCATCTATCGCATCACCATAAAACCGCAAGACTGATTTGCTTCTGGCATATGCAAGAATATGGTTGTGATTTCTTGATACTTCGTGATCGTCTGAAATTGACGTCCTTGAACGCCAAATAATGTTTGCAATTAGATTATTTTCCCCAAAAACCTCATTACAAATCTTAAAAAGATGTGCATGTTCAATATCATCGATTGATATAAAAATCACTCCATCATCGGTAAGCAGATTACGTGCTAACTTCAGGCGCGGGTACATCATGTTCAGCCAGTTGGAGTGATAACGCCCTTCGGTCTCGCTGTTGGTGGAAACTTTCTTACCTTCCTCATTCACCTGACGCGTCCACTCCAGATAACTGTCCAGCCCCTCCTTGTAGTTATCGGGATAAACAAAATCCTTGCCGGTGTTGTAAGGCGGGTCGATATAAATCAGCTTGACCTTGTTGTGATAGTGTCGTTGCAGGATCTTCAGTACTTCAAGGTTGTCTCCCTCGATAAACATGTTCTGCGTCGTGTCCCAGTCTTTTGAATTGGCCAAGTCTGGTTTCAGTGTTGCAGTAGTCGGTGCTTGTGCGGCACGCAGCGCGAGCTTTTTCCCCGGCCAGAACAGGCCAAAGCGCTCGTTACTGTCAGCCACATCATCGGCCAACAGCTCGCGGAGTTTTTCAACGTCCAACTTGCCATCAGCAACAGCCTCAGGAATCAGTTCGGCAAGCTGGCCAGCCAGTTCGGTGCGGAAATTCGGGGTAGTGCTCGGGATCTCAAAAAGGTCGTTGCTGATATCGGAAAGTGGTGAACAAAACTCATCCTGTTTGCGCTCGGCCAGAGCATCAATACTGTAACTCGATTCAGCATTTTCTTTCTGCTCAGAGCTATGCTCAGTAATACGTTCATTTGCCATACTGATAATCCGGTGCGGAATCAGGCAGAATCAGCAGGCATCCTCTTTCTGAAGTGCTAAATTAAGTTTTACGATCGAATCAATGACCCGTAACATCCATATGTTATGTACAACAATCACTAAAACACACCGGATTATCAGTGTGATGTGTAAAACGTGGCGTCGAAAGCAACATGCTTCCGGCAGAGTTAGCGTACTGAGACACCGGTTTCAGCCAGCGGGTCAGCAAAGCCTGCAATCTGCGTCAAAAAACGGCGATATCGAATCAATATCGCCAGTTTAGATTTAAAGCGGGTTGATTAGAACGCGTTCAGTCATGTTTACCGAAATATGACCAGGTGGGGGAAGCCGCTCGCCATTCTTTGCAGCGATCGCCTGAAATCTAAGCAGTTCAACAGAGGCCACTTTAAGCGCATCATCATATGTAGAAGCTGTAACAGATAAATCATCAAAATCAGAGAATGTCATCGTCACCTGACCATTACTATTAGTCTCAATATCTGCTGGATAAGGGATAAATATCGAAGCCAGTTTCTGGGCTTGTTTTTTACTGGCATCAAGCTTACTCACAAGATGCGCCGCGCTAAGATGAGTATATCTTTTAAGCATATTCATCGACTTATGTCCTGATATCGCGGCTATCTCCATGACGTTTAAAGTCCCCAACTCGAATAACCGGCTAATCGCTTCATGCCTCAGGTCATGAAAATGAAGATCTTCTATCGCCATAACCTGTAATGCAGTACGCCAGGCACTTTTGAAGCCGCTTGAAGAGTAAGTAAATACCCTGCCCGTTCCATGACATCCTGAGACATAGATATCTTTCAGCACCTGCCTAGCCTTTGAAGATAAAGGCACATCACGTGCCGAGCCATTTTTCGTGAGTGGCAAATGTGCGATCCCAAGACGAAGATCAATATGCTCCCAGCGTAATGACAATATTTCACCCTGCCGCATTGCCGTCTCGATGGCCAACCGGAAAATAGCCAATACCTCTGGG
Organism: Affinibrenneria salicis; assembly: GCF_008710095.1. The sequence continues at coordinate 7,787 of NZ_VYKJ01000029.1, read as the reverse complement.
TTTTTATCTTTAAAATAACGGGTAATACGTCGCTCCTCCTGAGATGTGAGCCTTCGAGTTCGGCCAGAAGAAACGGCAGGTTTTCTTACGTGTTCTACGGGATTACCCGTGCATGTCCCCCACTCAACTTTTGCCAGGTTGTACAGCGCGGACAGTAGTGCCATTTCGAGACGGACCGTATTAGCACTGATAGGTTTTTTTGTACGTGGATTAACCTGAGAGAGCCTGCTATCTCGATATTCGGCGATATCGACTGATGATATTTCATCCATATCCCGCTCAACCAATAGTGAGCGCTTAATGACATTTATCCGGTAAAACTCCTGCAATTGTCCTCGCTTATGTCGAGATACCGTTGAAAAATACTTATCCAGCGCCTTACCTAACAGCATCTTTTTGATACGTTTTTTCACTATTATTGTCTTCCCTATTGGTCAAAGGGAAAGACAATACAACAAATTAGAGGGCGTATTCAGGCCCCTGTTCGCATGAGCCGACCAATCCGGCGTGAAGCGGTTCAGTGGCGGATATTATTTTTTCTGTTCCCACGGTGCAGGCGTTTGTATGGTTTTGCGCAGTGCGGCATTTGGGGAGGGAGCCTGATCCAGACGGGCAAAGAATTCCTGATAGGCTTCAGGATCTGCCATGATGATGCGTTGATCGATCAACGCCTCCTCAGTAACGGCTTGTTCATCGGGCTCGGTACGTAAATTTAATGCCACATGTTTAGCAGAAACGTCTTTTTCTACTGACATAATGTTATCCTCCGCCCGTCCCTATTATGGAGAGTAATTATACAGTCCGCATAAAGCTTATCTCATTACGATTTACAGGTATTATAGGGAATCGAACCGAAGAAACGAACCGGACGTTTTTTCTCGTGTATGGAGCTATTAGATTGATCTAAAAGCCAAAATATGGGTCAACCTACGGGTCTTGACAACACCCATAGTTAAAATTTATGCTGTATTTCAACTTAATAGAAAGCTGAATGATCCCGAGTCCGGGCACCACAATTTAGTTTCAGGATGTCCTTATGTGTCCGGGAACGTTGAAAAATCAGTAAGTTGATAAGAATCTGGAGTACCAATAGGTACTACCAGATTTTTTGACATCCGTAGTTTTTGGGGGCTTAATTGGGGGCCTGCCGGTTCGATAAACGATGGAACCCCCACCATGCCTCTGGCTGATACCGCCATCCGCAACGCCAGGCCGCTCGATAAACCTGACAAACTCAGCGACGCGCAGGGCTTATACCTGCTGATAAAACCTAACGGTTCCAGGCTTTGGCATCTTCAGTATCGCTTCGGCGGCAAGGAGAAGAAGCTGGAATTTGGCGCTTACCTCAGCGTCACGCTGGCAAATACCCGTAAGCTACGCGAGGAAGCCCGCCCGGTACTCAACGCGGGCGACGATCCCGGCGTAAAAAAGCAGCAGGAGAAACATTCGCGCAAAAGCGGCAATACCTTTGAAGAGCTCGCCCGCAAGTGGGTAGCGAGTAATATCCGCTGGACTGAAACCCATGCCGCCAAAGCCCTGCGCTCGCTGGAACTGCACGTCTTTCCGCCGAGCGGTAAATTCCCCATTACCGACCTGAAAACGGCCGATCTGCTGATCCCGCGGCGAGTGGCGGAAAGAAAAGGCAATCAGGAAACCGCCGCGCGGATACAGCAGTGCACCACGGCGATCATGCGCTATGCGGTACAGGAGGGACTCATCGCCAGCAACCCTGCCAACGATCTGGCCGGAGCCATTGCGCCGCCGCCAAAAAACCACTACCCCTCCCTGCCGCTGGGAAAACTGCCGGAGATGCTGGAACGGATCGAAGGCTATTCCGGCAGATTATTAACCCGACTGGCGGTGCAACTGAACCTGATAATCTTTATTCGCTCCAGCGAGCTACGCGTTGCCCGCTGGACGGAAATCGATCTGGATGGCGCAATGTGGACTATCCCCGCACAACGTGAACCCATTCCGTGCGTGCGCTATTCGGAGCGTGGCGCAAAAATGAAAACACCGCATCTGGTGCCGCTGTCAACGCAAGCGGTAACAGTACTGAAGCAGATAAAGCTGCTGTCCGGTAACCGGGAATTGCTGTTTCCCGGCGGCCACGATCCGCGTATATCGATGCTGATGCCGAACAGTAGTGGTGGACGGATTTTGGAACCGGCATCATCTGAAAAGGAAATGAGAACCATGAAAAAAATGAACAGGACGGGTTGTGCGATCTGTCTTGCGGTTCTGCTGGCAGCCACGACACCAGACGTCGACGCAGCAACCTACCAGGAGATACTTCGTCTTAACGAAGCCTACCCACCCGGCAGCGTAATGGTCTGCCGCTCCGATCTCCCAGGGGACGGAAAGATGCGTCTTCCTACCACCCAGACCACGAGAGGAAAGGTGATCACCCGCAGGGGTAATCTCACGGATTTTGATACGGTGGTAACGTGGCTGCCAAAGGGCGAAAACGGCAAAGAACTGACCCTGACATTCCGTGCGACAGAGCGCACCGAAAGGGCTGGGCAGTATACCCGGATCGACACAGACAGTATAGCTGTGTCACAGGTCGGTGCCAGCCCAGAGGAGGAAAAGATTATTCTGGATGGATTCCGGTCCCACATTGATGGGACTGAAAAATTTGCCCCTTACGCGAATGTTGAAATCACCGTTCTTCCGTCTTTCATCGTCCGCAATCAGGGTGAGCCGCCTGCGTATTGCCATAAGGAACGGTATAAGAATGAGTGACAGGAACGTAATGCTGAATTTGCCGCCCCAGTATGCACCGGTGCCCTCTTTACCGTTCGGTAACCATTGATTACCCTGCAGCTCTTGCACTGCGACAGATGGCGATGGTACAGGATGAATTAGCGAAATATCTGCTGGCACCAGAAGTCGGTGTCCTGCCCCACTACGTGCCGGATCTGCACCGAAAAATGCTGCTGGCTACGCTGTGGAACACCGGCGCCCGGATCAACGAAGCGTTGGCACTGACGCGAGCGGATTTTTCCCTGGAGCCGCCCTGCCCGTTTGTTCAACTGGCCACGCTCAAGCAGCGAACAGAGAAAGCTGCCAGAACGGCAGGCCGCGCTCCCGCGGGCAGTCAGTCGCACCGCCTGGTTCCCCTTTCAGATACCCAGTACGTCAGCCAGTTGCAGATGATGGTGGCCACGCTGAAAATTCCGCTGGAGCGCCGTAACAAGAGAACCGGCAAAACGGAGAAGGCGCGCATCTGGGAGATCACCGATCGGACGGTTCGTACCTGGCTGAATGAGGCTGTGGATACCGCGGCGGCAGACGGAGTGATGTTCTCGGTGTCCGTTCACCCCGCACACATTCCGGCACAGCTACGCGATGCACATGCTGTATGCCGGCATTTTGCTTAAAGTTTTGCAGGCGCTGATGGGGCACAAATCGATTATCTCCACGGAGGTGTACACGAATGTGTTTGCGCTCGATGTCGCCGCACGTCATCGCGTACAGTTTCAGATGCCCGGGATGGATGCTGTGCCATGCTGAAAGGGAATAGGCCGGTAATATAGTGTTATCCCTGAGAAACCAGAAAAAGACGAGCTAAATATCCATTAAAAAATACCGTTCACCTTAAGTGACCGATGACCATAATGTTCCGCCATCAGATGACCAGCATATTGCTGCCAGAGTTGAATCTCACAGGATGCCTGCCGTTGCGCTTCAAGCCAGCCCACTGCTTTACCCGCATCCGATACGGATTTGAGCAGTAACCACGGATCTGAACCGAGTTCGCCATTCCACATCGGCTCGCCGGCAAGATGTAATCCTGCCAGGGCAGAGAGAAACGCGCGGCCCACATCAGCGATGAACGACTCTGGCTGGTACTCATTCATTTCAGGTAAATCCTTCGTCACCTCAAAGCGACCAGGTCGAGTCGGGTGCCCCGCTGCCCTGATGAGCAACGCAGTCAGGCTGTCCGGATCAGAACCCGGTAACTCGATACGATCGCTTTCTGGCAAATAAACCGCTGGATATTGTGCTCTGAACAGTATCAGAACCTGCGAAGCGGGTTGCCATTCCCCTATCGGAGCATGCATGAGAGTCAAACTGGTAAGATGAACCTAACCAACCAGTACAGCTTTCAACCTGACAGAAGGGGCACGTTCCAGCGCCGACTGTATCTGAATCAGCATGCACTCGGCAGACGCCAGCTCGTCCTTTTCAGATGCCAGGGCTGGCAGTAGTGTTAGACCCAGCAGACAACCGGCGCCGACACGACTGGTCACAACGGGGATAAGCACACGAGCACTCCTTAGTGATTTAGGGTGCTGTCAGGGTGCGGTATCAGGCGGAGAAGGTCAGCGGATAACTCTTTATAGGTTTTTGATAATTTCTCATGCTCAATTACGAGGGGAGACAGGAAGAACGTTTCTCCATTTTTCTTTGTCTCAAAATAACTTTTTTGGAGAATAATCCAATGTTATCAAACGTATGATTAATTATAATCAAGACGCATTTACCAATAATCGACAAGGTATCAAAATGACTGAGCTTATTGATATTTTCTCCAAAATCATACTCCCCATACTGGCATTAACTCTGACAATAATAGGTTTAAAGTCGAGGTGGGTAATAAAAACGGATATTCTTTTCGAAAGATACTCGAAACTCAGTAAATTTACTTACGAACTTTCTACTCAGTTAAATGACGAAAAGCTAAAAAAAATCTCAAGTGAGTATGGATATGCAGCAATCACAAGAGAAAAAGGATTAACTCGTGACGAAAGGTATGCATTGCTAAACATGATAAATCCCGTTGAAGGAATTGAGGAATACCACACTTGCTCCGACTATCTAAAAATAAATGTCGTTCATAGCGGTTTTAGCTGGAAAAGAAAAAAGCACAATAACATCCTATACAGAAAAATAATATCATTCATAAGTTTTATCGTATATTTCATCGGCGCAATAATGCTGTCTTCTCCTATACTTTACCTCCCTCTTCAGGATAGCTTTATAGGGACTATATTCCATTCATTATCATTTAAGGCAAGATTTGGACTTACTATTTACATCATGGCCGTTGGGGCATTTCTCCTGGTTCCAAGTTTGAATAAGTTATCAAAATTATATCGCGCTTCCAAATTAATTGAGAGCACTAACCAACTCCGTTGATATTTTCATCAATAAACTGACGCGCAAAAACAAGCTCTGCATGGCTTTTCTGCTGACGCCGGCGCACAAAAACAAGTTTTGTACGCCGCCGTCCAGCCGGGATAACAGCATGAGATCAGAGATAATGAAATGAGCGCCTCCCCCTCGACTTGCGTACTGGCGGTAGCGTGCATTAGGAGCATCAATATACCGATACCTTGATGTTGATAAACCTGCCATTAAAGGTTGCAAGCTCCATCTGTTTATGGACTATGAACTTACAATCGAAAAAAGGATTTAAGTATGAATACTCGCCTTCCCCCTAAGCTGGTTCCAGGAGACTTGATAGCGGTTACTGCCCCATCAGCTGGCGTACCACAACATCTACACCCGCGACTGGAACTTGCCATCAGCAATCTCAAAAAGAAAGGTTTCAGAGTCCGGGAAGGTGAATGCTTACGTTCTCAGCATAAGAATGAAAGCGCATGCAAAATTTCGCGTGCAAAGGAATTAATGTCCTATCTGACTGACCCAGAAGTAAAAGCAGTTATGCCTCCATGGGGAGGCGATCTGGCTATCGAGCTACTTGAGTTAATGGATTTCAGCCTGTTAGGCAAAACAGAACCAAAATGGTTTGTTGGCTTTTCTGACCTGAGTACTATCCATTTCCCACTGGTTACACTCTCTGGCTGGGCCACATTGCACGGGCCGAATCTGATGGATCTTGGTGCTAAAGAGTTGGATCTGACAACAAAAGCTGTATGGGACATTTTAGCTGCAGAGAAGGGAGCCGTGGTTAAGCAATACTCATCGAAAGCATTTCAGATTGAAGAAAATCAATGGGGCACAGCAAGCGATGCAGGTTTCAACTTGACCCACGATACTGAATGGAAGCATCTCGATGGCGTTACGTCTTCTCTATCCTTCCATGGCCGCCTTATTGGAGGATGCCTTGAGATCATTTCGAGATTAGCAGGCACACCGTTCGGCAATCTTAGGTTATTCACGGAGCGATACACCGAAGAAGGCGTAATCCTGTATTTTGAGAACGTTGAAATGGCGCCCTGTGAATTAACGCGGGCGCTGTTCAGCCTGCGCTTACAGGGCTGGTTTGGGAATTTGAAAGGTATTCTTATAGGCAGAAGCGCAGCACCAGACGTCGATGATAATACCAAACATAATTATCTGGATGCTCTTAGGGCTTCTCTTGGGGATCTCTCAATTCCTGTGCTGTACGATGTTGATATCGGTCATATTCCCCCACAAATTTCTATTATTAATGGCGCTCACGCGACAGTAACCTTTACTGAGGGTACTGGATCTATCACTCAGCAACTGTAGTCATATGTTCAGGGTTACCGCGACATGATCTGTCCTTGATTTAGCGCCCACCTTGTTTTCAAATCAATCAACGAAAGCGAGGTCACTATGTCAAGACAACAATATACTCCGGAGTTCAGACGCAGAGCCATTGCATTGCTGCCCGAAAGCGGCAAGTCTGTTGCCCGTATGGCACAGGAGCCTGATATCAAAGAGAACACGCTCTACAACTGGAAAAAACTCTATCAGGATAAGGCGGGGCTGCTTTCTCCAACACGCCACAGCTTTCCGAGCAGGAACTGGAGATCCGCCGTCTTAAAGCCAAAATCGCTGAACCGGAAGAGGATAAACTTATTCTGAAAAAAGCGGCGGCGTTCCTGGCGCGGGAAAGCCGCTAATTTCCATACTGACAGAAATGAATATCGCCAGAGGCTGGTTGCGCGGCGCTTAAAACCGGCTGAAATGTAGCGGCTTATCTCATATCTGACATTAGCGGAGAATGTCCTGCGACACTCCCCGCTAATTTTAAAGCGAACGGTGTCGAGCACCGTTCTTAATCACCTTGCCAGAATCTACCAGAATATGGTGTTAGTTTATTAGCGCTGATTTATGGGAATCCCTAAGCGCATCAGCCGGGTTTGCGAAGGTTACTTAGTTGGGTCTTTCGCTATTTCCTGCTAAATCTCGTCAATTGTATCCCGCCTTATCTACCATCTCGACACGAATGGTGCCCGGGTTTTCCTCAATACCCACAAATACTGTTATATTGGGATCTTTTCCAATCCAGCAATCTCCGTTTGTATTGCACACTCCTGTTTTTTTATATCCATTTTTTTCCAGGTAGGTGTCAATTTTTCTTATATCCGTTGTACCGTAAAAACTCGCCTGATAAACCAGTGCGGGATTGGGGCCGGACACATTGCTGTAATGGAAGCGGTAGACGTTACTAACGCGAGGCATATTTTTTAGCAATTCCGGAGTATAATAATCGTATTCCCGCTTATCCTGTTGCGTGTAATCAGCACCGTCAGCGAATTCCATCTTGAGATATTGCAAGCCATAGAAAAGACCAATTACGCATACCACCAGAATGATCAGTGTGATTTTTTGATCTGTCCCCGAAATTATTCCCACCTAATATGCCGCCATTTCGTAACCCACTGGCGTTTGATAACCCAGCGTCGAATGTTTGCGACGGCGATTGTAAAACACCTCGATATAATCGAATATGGCGTTCATCGCCTGTTCTCTGCTGACAAACGCCTTTCCCCGCATCAGCTCCGTTTTCAGCGTGTGATAGAAGCTTTCCATTACCGCATTGTCGTAGCAGCAACCCTTTCCGC
>NZ_VYKJ01000028.1 GCF_008710095.1 Affinibrenneria salicis | reverse complement strand
GATCTTCCGGCGCCGCGCCAACGGGAAGGAGATGGCGCTGGCGCAGCTTTGCCGCAAATGCCATGACCTCCAGCGTGTGATCCAGCAACCCTCCCGGATGCGAGTGATGATGATATTCGGAGGCCGGAAACTGTTGTACCAGCTCGGCAAAACGTGCAACCGGGCTTTGATACAGTTCCTTAAATAATGCGACGGGTAGCGATGTTCTCTGCCAGATGATTTTCATCAGTTGTCGGCGCAACGGAGTGACGAGCAGCGCTTCTGCTTTCTGCGGATATAACCAGCCGGGCGTGTTTTCCTGATACAAAGAGGCTGTTGCCGGTTCAGGGATTGGCTTTTTGCCGGTGAGCCATTTCAGTTTTGCATGAATGCCGGTTTTCATGATGATAACCTGCCATAACGTTATTTGTTCATCTGGCGGTAAAACTGGTAGCACTCCAGTAAAAATGCCGTGATGGTTTTTCCCTGCTCGGCGGCAAAGGCCTTTATTTCCCGGTGCATCAGGGGATCTATGCGGATCTGAATGGGTTTGGTGCTACCGGTCGGGTGCTCGGTGTTCGTTACCTCCAATGGACGGGGAGTCAGAGGCGTCAACTTGAGTACGGATTTTTTTGCCATATCGGAAGTCCTGAATGCCGAAAGAGCCTGAAATCATGAATGCCGATTTTTCTTCTTTCCTGTTTTCAGGCAGGAAGAGATCAAGGCAGGGGACGGGCCGCGCGACCGCAAATTTCGTGGATCACGTTTTTGGCGCGCTGGTTCAGCGTTTTCCACGGCGTTTCCGTGATGGAAAGCCCTGCATCCAGTGCAATGCTGTAACCCGGTTTAAACGTGAGGAACGTGTGCGCGCAGGCAAACTGCCAGGCGGTGATGGTCTGACAGGCGGAACGGCCTTCGGCCTGGCTGGGCGCTTTGCTGACCACATAGAACAACCGGTTGTGGGGGATACCTCTATGCACCAGTTCATGGCCCAACAGCAGTGAGGGTTCCAGATCATCCAGTGAGGTGCCGGTAGCGATCACGACGAGGTTTGACTGACGGGCGATATCGAGAGAAGAGATATCGACAAACGGACGGGTATCGATGATAAGGCACTGATAACTGTTTGCGACTTTTAGCGCCACATCGTGTCGGCGATAAACGCCGGTTTCCACCGCGGGAGAAATACCGGCGTTATCGCGGCGTTCCGCCCATTTGGCGGACGTTTGTTGCCGGCTGTCCAGGTCTGCGAGATGTACTTTTTTGCCTGAGTGAATGAGTTCAACGGCAGTGGCGCGGGCGAGCGTTGAACGGCTGACGCCGCCTTTCTGACTGATAAAACTGATGATCATAGGATCTCCTGAATTCATGAAATACTGAAAAGCCAAAAGAATGAATGCAGGAGAAACTCTGACGGAAAATTGCTAATTGGTCGGTAATTAATTAAAAACAGATCCAGCATGTTTTATTAAAGACTGAATGCATGAAAACAGGATTTCCTGTTCAGGGAAATAGCCTTTTGCCTCTGGCCCTTTCGGTAAAGCCTGTTACCCTTAAAAACCTTTATCCCTTGCCGTTGGCCCTTTCCCTTTTTAGTTCGTCAAAGATAATAACAAAATCCATTTTTCATGAATGCATAATTAAAAAGCACCCTCCATTGAAGGGTGCTTTCAGATTATATTTCACCATGTTGGGAAAAGGCATAATACGCATCGCCGGGCGTGATAATAATATGGTCCAGAATGTTAATGTCGAAGAGGGAAAGGCACTGCACCATATTACGGGTGAGTGCGCGATCCGCTTGGCTGGGAGAGGGATTTCCCGAAGGATGATTATGCGCCAGAATCAGGCAGCTGGCGTTATGTACAAGCGCCTTGCGGGCAATAATTCGGGGATGAACTTCCACAGACGCCAGACTGCCGCTGAAGACTTTCTCTGCGGCAATTAACCTGTTCTGAGAGTTGAGAAACAGCACCATAAAATATTCCCTGTCATGGTCGCACAGTTGTAAACGCAGATAATCAACCGCCATCTGGTTGTCGGTAAAAACCGGCGTATTCTCAGATGCACCGATAAATTGTTTTTCGATGACTCTGATGGCGCGGGCAATCAGCACCTTATCTGTGGGAGAAAAGGCGGAGTATTGAGTGAGTTCAGACATAGGGGTCTCCGGTATCAGGAATAATGTGGAGGGTATGCACCAGCGCGTAAGGCGTCGCTCGTTTTCAGGTGTATGAGCATTCGGGGGCGTGAACGGCGTTCACCGGGTGCTGCGACAGCAGCGACTTGCCGGGAAATGATGGATTACGGGACTGTGTGGAGCTACGAACAACTGAATACCAGAAAAGTGAGAAATAATTGTGCATTTTTTGTTCGGCGAGGTAAGATTTGATCACACTATGATGGATACGGGTAACGGAATGTGATCATGAAAAACAGCCTCAAAAACTGGCTGCAAAGCGCACCGGATAACGAATGGACTAATGAAGATAAATGCCGGGAAGCCATGCATCAAATGCAACAAATCCATGCTCAATCGCTTGCGCCGGAGTCGCAGGATCAGGCTGTACCGGTCGGTGAATTGATAACAAATTTTCTGACAGTTTTGCCTGAGTCATCTGATGATGAACATTTGAATGGCTACAAGAATACTGGCCCCGAAGGACCAGGTTTTTATTACAATGGTGCCAGATTGTCTGATGATTAATTACCTTTTTATATTACGCATTATTGCTCCAGAACCTGCTCCACCTGCTTTTTGAGCATCATTGGCACCATATCGTATTGCCCCCTCTACAGCTCCTCCAAGCGCAATGCCCGCCCATCCCAGCGCCCCCATCCAGAAAGCCGGCAGTACCAGAAACATGGTACCCATCACAATGTTGACGATGATGTCGTCGCTGCTGTTCTGGAATCCGTAATTCAGCGTATTCAGCGAAACGTTGCTGTGGGTACTGCTGTCGTATAGCGCAATCAGCAGCCAGCTATCGAGCCAGCGGGCGAGCTCCCACCAGAATGTGACGAAGAACAGAGCGAACTGCACCGCCGTCAGTGTGATCACTGTTTTCAGCGCATAGGCGGAGAACAGAATGACCATGGGAAGGCAGATCACCAGCGCCATCTGTAGAATGGCCTGTACCATCGGCAGCGCCTGGCGCAGGCTGTCGAATGCCGGAAACATCGCCAGACTGGACACGGCGGTACCCGTCAGACTGCTTAGTCTCGTCAGTGCTTGTGTTGTCGAGATCATTCCGGCATTGCCGCCATATCCGCCGTAAACGGAGCCACTTTGTGATGCCTGCATGTTTCGCTGACTGACCAGAGAACGCAGCACTGACGCTTCGTAAACGCTTTTCGGTTGCCCCAGCGTGTTGAGCTGCTGCCAGACGGTAGGCTGAACCAGCGCCAGCAGGCGATCTTTCAGGCCGATGCTACCGTCCTGCCACCACTGCTTGCAGGTGGGATAGCCGCCGGTGCCTGCATCAAACAATCCGGCGTCCCGGGTGCCGTCATACGGCCATTGGCTTCGCGGCGAACGTGCGTGATCGGTATCGTAGTAGCCGGGCGTCGTCAGGAAGTGAGAAGAGCCGGGCCAGGCCACGTCATCGCTGATATCCAGCGCCAGACCGGCTTCTTGTCTTTTCAGGCGGGCGCGGGAAGGCGCATAACACTCTTCCACAAAATCCTGGAGCTCCTGCGCCAGCGTCGGATCGCTGATGCGGGTATGCTGTACCTCGAAGCGGATCTGTCGCAGGTCGGGAGAGCAGGGGAGTGTGGAGACCGCGGCGTTAGCAAAGCCTTTGGATACGACATGAATAAAATACCACCATACCGGAACCGCCGCGGTTTTGCCGCCCAGTTCGTTAGTCAGCGAGGCGTAACCCGAATCAGAGGGCTGCACGACGGTGCGGCCACACTGCGAGATACGAGAGGCATCATAGCGGAGAGTGGACAGATCGACATCCAGCAGAGGGACGCAGGCAAACATGATGACCACCAGCGCGGTGTAGACCGTGTGCTCCATCCAGGCTAACGCCAGTCCTCCCTGATTTCCCTCGTCAGCTCCCTGACTGCGGGCTTTTAGCCAGATTTCAATGAGCTTCGCCAGCAGCGGGAAGGCGAACAGGCCGGTCGCGGTGATGACCGACCAGATGCCGTTATTGGCGAGCCAGCCCAGCAGAGTGAGGAAGTATTCCAGATAGGTATTGGCCGTCATGCGTCAACTCCCCGGAGGTATGCCAGATTGCTGTATTCTGCGGCTGCGACCAGCAGAAAAAACAGGAAGGCGGTACGCAGCGACAGGCACGGGTAGGCGGGATAACGTTGTAGAAGCCTTCTGCGCAGCGACAGCCAGGAGCCAGCCAGCCAGACAGAGGTACAATGCCAGACGCCAGCAAAGCAGGCCGAAGCGTGCCTGATACAGCCAATGGCGCCAGTCAGATTCACTGCCGGTTAGCTGTATTCCCAGCCAGGTCGTCAGCGCGGCAACCAGTATCAGCGCCACAACATACAGCAGTATTTTACCGGTTCGGGAGAAGGTCATCAGTGGCTCTCCAGTTCCGGGTTATTCAGTTTGTTGATGCGACTATCCATGTCATCATGCGTATCAATAGTCTGCCCCTGCGTCAGATTGCGATGGGACTGACGTTCCAGAATGACGCTGCTGGCGTTATCCGCCAGCGCTCGGCGCATCTCCATTTCGAGGCGTAACTGGTTCAGTTCCTGATCGAGTTGCAAGGCGGTCTGTCCCAGTTGTGACTGCGCTTCTTTTTCACTGGCGATATTGGGCTCGCGCATCCCGGCCAGCAGGGTGCGGCGGGCCATCAGCGCCTGTTCCATTACCCTGGCGAGCGCCATTTCTCCCGATAATCGCTGTGTCAGCACCAGGGCGTCGGGATCGTCTTTCAATGCCTCTATCACGCCACGTGTGAGCAACAGCTTGCCGCCGCTGGCTTTGGACAGATTCTCGTGCGTGGGCCGAAGCGAACCGTTAACCAGTTCGGCCAGTACCTGCGCGATTTTCTCCTGCTCTTCTTCTATCAGCGGGGAAAGTCCCACGCCCGCCTGTGCGCCGGTTTTATTCTCGCTGTTGCCGGCGGCATCATTATCGGGAGAGACATTAATCGTCTGTTCACCAACAATGCGCGTTGTCCAGGCGGCGGCCTCTTCCGGTTTTTCCCAAACCTGACAAAGCTCGCCTTTGCACCAGGAGCCTGAGACGCTGCTGGTATCCGTTACGTCACGCTGATTCAGGAGGTTGTAGCCCGCTTTGACGGTATCGCCGATAAGTTTGATGGGGCGTTGACCAGCGCCGCCGCGTTTTTGCCCGCCCACCCAGGTTTTTCCTTTTTTAGCCGCTTCCCGACTGGCCTGCTGCTCCGCGCGTACCGCATCGGTTTCACTGGCGGAGACGGTCTGGTAATTTTCGGCTTTTGCACTTTGCGTCCATGTCGAGCCGGAAGCAAAGTCGGTCATTTTCTCCGCTATCCTGCGGCAACTGAGCATGGATTTATCAAAGTCTAGCCGCCCCTGTAGGATGCCGTTGGTGAGCAAATCATAAAGCTGAGGGTTCGCTCGCTGGATGATCATCGCGGGCAGACTGGCCACGGCCCCTGTGGCATTCTGGATAACCTGCCCCATCAGATCCTGAAACCCGCTTGTGACGCCGTTAAGCTGGTTTTTGACCGTAGTGCTGATATCAAAATTGCCGCACATCAGATCGGCGTTCCAGCCCAGTTGCATATTCAGTAGCTGCGTGTTGCGGCGCGTCAGGGCGGGAGTGATCACCGACCCGCCGCCGATCTGGTAATAAAGGCTGTCCGCAATAGCGCCACGTTGTTCCAGACTGTAGCTGTCGTCAGCTGCCAGCACGATGTCACCGAGGAAGCAGGACAATAGGGGGATCAGGGCGAACTTCAGTTTCATTGGATTCTCCTCCGGTACTGCCGAGAAATATCTGACCGCGACGTTTGCAGCAGGAATAAGGACGCCAGAGCGCCCAGGCGTAGTTGCCATCAATGGCAAGCCGGTCGGCGTAGGTGTCGTTGATGCTGCGGTCGGGAAAGGTGATGCACTGGTTGCTTGTTTGGGGAACGAGCATCTGCCAGCCGTGATTGTTGGAGCGGTTTTCCTGCACCGGGGACGGCGGCCAGTAACCGGGACGGGATGAGGCGGTCAGCGGCAGATAGACGTGTAACTGGCCGGTACGGGTGACGATGTCCGCTGCGCGTTGCGCCATGACCGCCGCGGCTTTGTGATCGTGGGGTTGTCCCAGTGCGCCGGTGCGGGGGTAGACGTTGCCCCATAAATCGCCGGTCTGTCCCACTTCACGCAGACCGGGAGTTAACGCTTCGGGATAAAGCATCTCCGGCACGCCGCCGCGCCAGGCCAGTGTATCGAGGGTGCTGATAAAGTAGGGCTGGAAAGGGACGACATTGCTGCTGCAACTGTAACCGAATGCGCTCAGAAAACGATTGAAGACCTCGCCGCCGGGGTGGCCGATGGCGTCGGCGTTTTTGAAACGAATTTTGGTTTTGATGTTTTCCGGACGCGGGTTGGTGTCGCCGCCGCCTTCGGCGCCAGTGACCGCAGTCCCCATAAAGGCCATCTCCCGCCACGGGTTATCGCCGGGTGTGGTGTAAGCCGACACCACCAGCTCGGGCAGATGGTGTTTAACCTTTATGGACACTTTTACGCTACAGCCCCAGGGCGTGCATAACAGCCAGTAGCAAAGCCCCACTACCCGATATCGCAGGCAGTCCGGCGACAGTGAGGAAGCGATAATCTGCGGCGTGGTGATGGCAGCGGCGGGCAGCGTGACGGCTAATAAGGCGCATGAGAGCGAACGGCGCAGTTTCATGGCTGCCGCTCCCGCCAGGCTTCCAGCTTTTGCCGCGCAATCCCAATATCCGTGGTGCCGTAGACAACGTATTTATCTTCAAACACCACTGCCGGAATTTTGGCGATGCCCAGAGACCATGCATCCATCAGTGCCTGATAAGCGCGAGTTAACCGTGCTTCCTGTTCCTGCCAGTCTGGCTGTTGCATACGCAGTAGTACCTGCCGTTCAGCCTGTTCCGGGCTGGCAGGTAGATTGGGGAACAGCGTCTGCTCCCGCTTTTGTACATCCTCCAGCATTTGCACCACCGTGCCGGGTTCTGGGCTCATTACCGGCCACTTTTCAGTGGCGTAGATAACAATCTGCGCGGCGGCGGATTGCGTAGCGAGCGCGGTCAACAGCGCTAAAAAACAACGGATTTGCATTGCGTTCCCCCTAATGAATGAACCAGACAGGGGGATTTAATCGGGAAGCGGATGGTGGGGCAGTAAACAACTGAATAAGAGCGTGAGGAGAAAATTTTCACCAGTCGGCGGATGAAGAAAAAATGGCCGTGATCAACGTCTTTGCGTAAATGAAACAGAGATTGAAACCTTATACATGGCAATAGGTCGCGCATAAGGGGCGGTTGGCAGTAGACAGCAGGTTGTTTTTTCACTGCTGAAGTTTTTTGCGCTCAGCTCTTGATTTTTCATGGTAAAGACCATAAATAAATTAAGGTTTATATGCTCGCAATCCACTTGTAAGAGGAGTCAATATGGCTATTTATGTAGCTCCAGGCCACGTTGTGGGCCGTGATGGCGGCTCATTTCAGGAGGTCACAATGAACACTGCGAATCATACAGTTCAAGCTCGATACGGGCGATACTGCACAATTCGCGATAACGAACAAGCACCGGCTACCAGCAAACCAGGGCGTCACTGGTTGCAGATTTACCGGACACCCGATAATACTGAATGATTGTTTCATTAAGCATTTTCGTAAGTTGAGCAGGATAGTGCTTGCTAAAAAGTGGGCACTATTTTTTTGGTGAACCACCTCAGATTGCTACCCTTATGGGCCGTCGCTGACGTGTCAAAAAGCCCCGCCACCAACAGATGACAGGGCTTTAGTCTAATTTTCGTGAATTCAGTCCGTGGTTCGGCGGGCTGGCGCTTCCGCGCGTTGCTGTAAATCCGTAAGGGCGGGGATAAGCAAACTTACCGATATCAGGCTATGACCTAATTGACACAGACTTGCTGGCGTGAATTCGTGTACTTGGTTATCGGCAAAGGTCACGAGCGTGTCGCCAATAAAATTCAGGCAGTGGCAGAGTCCGGCGCGGGTGCCTTCGCAATAATCCGCCGCCAGCATCCGTGCGTCATCGTCCATAGCGGAAAAATCCAGATCGGCCAGTGCGCCGCGCATGGCGGAATAAAGGCAATCGGTATTCGGCAGTGAGTCATGGTACGTGTTCGTGTTACTATCAGCGTTAGCCATAGCATTAGTCCTCTTAATGTTGTGGTTAGACGCTCCGGCGGTGTGTCCGCACTTCCGGGGCGTTGTCCAGAGTGGTGCCATCATGATAAGGTGTACACCTATAAGGCAGATTATGCTATAGGTGTACACATGTCAATAAGAGACAGCCAGTCTCGGGGAGCAGGAAAGTCCCCGCCGTTTCATATGCGAATTAACCCGGAGTTAAAGGCGCAGTTTGAGGCAGCCGCCGCTGCCGCAGGTATGAGTCTGAGCAATTGGTTAAAGACGCTGGGCAGGGAAGAATTGAAGCGTCTTGGCATTGATCCTCAGGGGTAGACGGTTTTCACGACCCAATAGAAGGCATTATTGCAAAGGGCAACGGCGTCGGGTACGCCGTTGCAGACTTAATGCCGGTGATGTCGCCGGGTTTGGTTGATTATGCCGTCGTCAGCCCCCGCTTTCTGTCCAGTTCCCGTGCCACCAGAATGGCGGCATCCAACTCGCTGATCCCCTGTTCCCGCATCAGTTGCGCCCGTTGTGCTTTTTCGTGTTTTTCCGTCATCCCCAATGCCAGAAACAGGCTGGGCGGGACTACGCGAAACAGCGCTTCCACTTTGCTGGCCAACACTACGCCTTCGGTGTATTTGCCTGGGGCTTTCTGCGCGGACAATAGCAGCAGGCGCTGTTCTTCGGTCAGGGTTTTGAAGCGCTCCAGTTGTTCCACTTCTTCGGGCGGCATGACCAGCAACTCCCACCACTCGATCATGTTCAGCAGCTTTTTCGCGTCATCCGGAAAGTCGGCCAGGTTTTGCGTCGCCAGCCACAGCCAGATACCGAGTTTACGCCACATTTTTGAGCCTTTGGTCAGAAAGCGCGCCAGCAGCGGGTTGACGGTGATGATATGGCTTTCATCGGTAATATTGACGATGGCACGGGACAGGTGCTGATCGCGTTCGCCGATATTGTTGATGTGATTAATCAATGAAATATAGGCGATGGCAAGCTGGGCCTCGTAGCCTTCGCGGGCGAACGTGGCCAGATCGACCAGTGTGATGTCGGCATCGGGCCAGGGCTGTCCTTCCCGGTTAAACAATTCACCCTCGAAGCCGGAGCAGAACATGTTCATGGATTCCGCCATTTCATAGGCCCGGTTGCGGCGGGGTTCCGGCAGCGTGCCGTCGCGGGAGAGGTCGAACAGCGCGTCGCGCACGTCCTGCGTCAGCGTCTGACGCCCGGCCCGGTGGCACGTCGTGGCGGCATTGATGATCGCCTGGCGGATCATGGCGCGGTCAGGGCGGGTGAGACGCGCGTCTTCCCGCGCTTCGCCACCGGTAATCATCAGTCTGGCGGTAATCTCCATCTCGCCCAGGATATCGCGCTGGTCGTCATCGTCCTGTTTTTCCTCCTCGTCGCTATCCGGCAGGTCGGCGCTGATATCCTGCTCCACCAACCGCCATGCGTCGGCGAAGACCGGCAGGGTGATCCCGCTGCCGGGCCTGAGGCTGATTTTGTTGACCGTCAGTCCGTGCCGTTTCGCATAGTCAGCGATCAATCCAAAACTGTTTCCCGCCTCGACGATAAACAGGCGGGGACGGTGCAGCGCCATTAACTGGGCGATTTTGCCATTCAGCGTGGCCGATTTCCCGGCCCCGGTCGGCCCCAGCAGCAACAGATGGGCGTTTTTGGCCCGATCGGCCGGGTTCAGGGGATCAAAGTCGAGCGGCGCGCCGCCCCGGTTGAAATAGCTGATGCCGGGATGCCCGGTGCCGGTTTCGCGCCCGAAGACCGGTAGCAGATTGGCGATATGCTGCACGAAATTAAACCGGGTATGCAGATGGCGCTTATCGCGGTCCGGATCGAAACACATCGGCAACCAGCGCAGGTAGCTGCTTAACGGCGCCACTTCATCACCGTCCTGTACCGGCACCAGTCCGGCGTTGAGCAATACGCTGTTCAGTTCCCGGCTTTGCCGGTTCAGCGCCGCAACGTCCGGGGCCGACAAATAGAATGCCAGCGTACTGCGATACATTTTATGGCCTGCCTTCAGCCATTGTCTGACGTCCCGGCAGTCTTTCTTGGTGTATTCCGAATCGATATTTTCGCCGATGGCGCGGTCCGCCAGCCGGTTCAGGTGCGCTTCCAGCCGGTCCTGCGGATACACCACCATCGTCAGCGCCATGATGGCGGATTCGGGCAACAGGTCGAACAGGGCGTTGATGCCGTCGCCCTTGCGGCTTTCCCCGGTCAGATGGCCGATACGCGGTGGTTTGCGCAGACGATCGACCGTCACAATCTTGTGAGGCAGTCGGTCAAAGTACCAAATCCCTTGCCGCGCGTCGGAAACGGGTTCGCTGAACAGCAGGGATTCGGCAAAGTCTGTCATGACCGGCGGTGTCGCCTCGTCGGGGGGATCTTGTTCCGGGGCCATGCCGTAGAATGCCTGCCGGTTGTCGCACGGCGGGGCCGGATTAAACCAGCGCGTCAGCCAGCGCTGAACGTCGGCGCCGGTCTGACGTTGTGTGCAAAGCCCGGCGCCCGCCAGCGCGGATACCAGCCTGTCGCCAGCATTGTTCAGCGCCAGCTCGGGCGACAGGTCGCCGGGAGGCGTTTTAGCCGGCGAATAGCGGTAAATCACCAGCCGGGTGCGGCGAATCTGCCCCCGCCACGGTGTGCGCGTCACCACATCATCAAAAAACAGACCGCCGGTGCGAGTGATGCCGTTCAGGTGCTTTTCCATTTCGCTCAGCCAGGCTTCGCTGAATGCCGACCCTTGCGCTGCCGGCGTCACATAGTCGCGTAGCTGTTGCAGATAGCCGCTGAAATCGTCTTCGTTCTGACAGAAAAACTGCACTACCCACGGACAGCTATCCAGCTCCTCAAAGGTGTCCTGAAGCGCGTCTTTGACGATATCCCGGATCTCGGATAAATGCTGCTGCGAGCGGCCTTCGGTGCCGACCGGGGTGATATCGTAAACAGCGCCCACCGAGCGGCCGTCATCAAGCAGCAACGTCTGGTTGCCGTGCTGGTATTCCACCCACGGCAGAAAATCGACAAAGGAGGGGCCTTTCTGATATGCGGCGTTCGCCGCCTGTTGCGTGAGTTTCCCGGTACGGGGTTGGGCGGTCTGTATCATTACAGCGCCTCCGCACGTTCGCCGGGCATGGCGTACTGCACCCGCGTGTAGAAGGGGAACACGGTGGAATAGCCCGGCACCGGCGTGGGTTCGCCGTCCGTCAGGTGCGGGTAGACGTACATCAACATATCGGGGTTGGGCAGGCGTCGGAACTGCGCCCGGATTTCGTTTCCGGCGGTGCGGGTATAGGACTGCTGCTCTTGCGTCAGGGACTGTTCCAGCGGGCGGTGCAGCAGACTGCGCTGGTCATACAGTGCGCGGTTGTCGCCGGTTTGGCGTCCCCACAGACTGAGCATGGTGGTGTTTTCATCCACCGGCAGCAGGGTTTCCTGTGAGGTGCTGCATCCTGTAGCTGCCAGCGTCAGCAGCAGGAGAGAAAGAAAGTGGCGTTTCATCAGTCCAGTCCTCCTTTATTGCCGGTACCCGGCGTGTATTTCACTTTGCGGCCCTGCTTTTCGTAATCAATGGCGAGTTGTTGCGTGATATGTAAGGCGACCGGGTGGCCGGGTTGGACGTAAACGGCATCGAACATCTGACCGTAGCGCTGTTTGAACCAGTCGGCGGATTCTTTCAGGCCGCCGCCCAGCGCCTGCCCCAGGACATACTGGCCGCTGTTGCCGGTGATGGCGGAGGTGATCGAACCGTCTTCCACGGTGGAGGTGGTCTGTCCGTTGGCGAACGCGCTGGCGGCGGCGGACGATCCCGACAGTAAAAATTGCGACGACAGATACGCTGCAGCGTTGGATTTACGCTCGCCGGGAATACAGGGCAGGCCGTGTGGATCGGACAGCCAGCCGATCCCGCTGCCGCTGTTCTGTGAGCTGTTGCCATCACGGCCTGATTGACCGGCGGCCTGCGGAACGGTACGCACGGTGCCGTCGCGAAAGACGAAGGTGATGCTGTGAAGCGTGCCGCGCACACAGGAGAGCGTCCAGTCGCCGGATGCTGTACCGGAAACGATAGCGCCTTCGATGTCGGGCAGTTCGATGCCGTTGGCGGTCAGGTTATCGCGGCCGATCAATATCTTGAAGGGGTATGGGTCGCTGACCGTGCCGTTAATCGGGATCCGCCCCAGCAGCGCGGTCATGGCGACCGAACCCGTCAGGGTGCTGTTTTCCGGCAGCGTGTAAACCGGCACAACCTCTTTAGCCGCGCGGTTGCCTGGCGTTTCCCCGGCCAGTACCTCCCTCTGCTGACCGTTCGCGCTATCTCCGGCTAAGCCGAACGGCGTCGGGAACTGCACGCCGGAAACGGCGGGTTGACCGCGTTTGTCCACGGGCATGGCATCGGCAGGCTCTATCCAGCGCAGGGCGCCAGCGGGGACCCCCTGATTTTCCAGCCCCAGTCCGAGAGGAATATCGTCCGCGGCGGCGGGCTTCTGCGTCAGCTGGCTGAGTTTCTCCTGAACGCTGTCCAGCAGGGTACTCTGCTGCTTTTGTAGCGCTGAACTGAACGTCTCGCGCTCCCGGCTGATGGCGTTATTGATGCGGCTTTCCACATTCTGGTCGCGTTCACGTAGCCGCCGGTTCTCCTGAACCAGCGCGGCGCTGTTCTCACGCATTTCCGCCATTTCCTGACGGTACTGTTTCATCTGGCCGACGAGCGTGGCGACGGTATCCCGGGGCGTATCGCCGTCGATGCCCAGCGCGGTGAGCTCGTCGCCGCTTAAATCGGCCACGGCATGTTCGTCCTGTTTGTTTTTCTCACTGTCGGCGGGCTGGCAGGATTTCAGTCCGATAAATCCTGCGCCCAGCAGCAGGCAGGGGAGCAGCAGTTTCAACAGGTTGTTGGCCTGTAATTTCATCGTGTCGCCCCCTTGTTCCCTTTTTCGACAGCGGGCGGCTCCGGCAGTATGGCGCGATCCGCGCCGCCGTCTGTGACCAGATACGCCACGGTGGTGTCTTGCGGCGTACCCTGTGCGCCGATCCAGTCGTGCTGAAAGGTGGCGGCGACAAAGGCGCCCTGTAACGCGCGTGGATCGAGGTGAATACGGCCCGGACTGCGGTTTTGCAGCCTGATGGCCGTGACCGAGTAGCCGTCGAGTTGCCAGGCCGCCAGGGGCGTGGCGGTTACCGGCTCAGTCGGCAGCAACGTGGTGACGGTAGCGGGCAGACGCGCGGGAGCATGGCGAATTCCTACTACCGGCTCGACGGTGCGCAACGGCGCATAGAGCATTTGCGCCGCATAGCGGGTGAGCGCGACCGGGATGGGGAAAGGCGTTTCCGCGACGCTATCGGCCGGGGCCTCGGTATCCGGCCTGTCGGGGATATCGTTACGGTAAACCGCTTCGTCGTAGCGCAGTTCCAGCGGCTCCAGCGCATCGCCGTCAGCGGCGCGGACATCCAGTAAAATCAGCTCGCCGCTCTCCACGTCATGGAGCTGAAGACGGGTATCGGTAAACGGTTTGCTGGCCCGCAGGTAGACCGTTCCGCCGCTGCTCTGGATCCGTAGTTTGTCGCCGAGCTCGGCGGGGTAGCCGACGCGGACGTTTTTGTTGATAAGCAACACGCGTTCATGGCCGACATGCAGTTCAACCGGAATAGGGATGCGTTGCCATTGCACCAGTTCTGTTGCCGTAGCGAAGAAAGAGCAGAACAAAAGCAGGAGAGGCAGGATGACCTTTTTCATTTTTCCTCCGTTGCGCTCGTCGCTTCCAGTTTTTGCGGGGGGTGGGCAAAACAGTCGAGTGCGAGTCCCCAGGGATTTTTTTCAGCGTCCACGTCATAGCGCACGATGCTTAACGGGTAACGCGCCAGCGCACGCTTGACGGGCTCTGCGCGATAATATTCATCCACGGTGAGATCGAGGGTGACCGTCCAGCGATCGCGATCCAGCACCTCCACGCGTTTGTGGTGAAAACCGCGTCCGGGGATTTCATAGACGCCGCGCACCCGGTCGCGCAGTTCTCCGGCGTCCCGGCGCTGACGGTAGTCCTGCTCCAGTTGTGCCCGGCAGGCTGGCGTCAGATAGGCGCTCAGTGCGGAAAGATTGCGCGGATAATCCCGATCGCCATCAACGGGCCAGCGGTTAATTTGCTGAAAGATATAAAATGCGAAGGCGTAGACATTGCCCGGCGGCACTTCCCACCACGGACGGGTGCTGCCGGCGCGCAGATCGGGCGGATTATGAATGGTCAGGTGGCGCGGCGCGCTTTGCCAGCCGTACCAGAGCGCGGCGATAACCACCAGCAGCAGACCCAGCGCCAGACGCAGGGTGATGATATGCGCATCGCGGGCGGCCAGCGCGTGTTTGAACTGGCTCATGATTTCACGCTCCTGCGGGTAGACCAGACCGCGTTGCTTTGCACCAGACGGGGATCGCCGAAACCCTGACGGGCCAGCCAGGCGTCCGCCGAGCGGTACAGCCAGGTATCCGGTCGCCCCCGTTTCAGGCGCGCCAGATAGCGTCCGCCGACCAGAATGGCGAGCGCGGCGCCTGCCAGTCCGCCGGTGGGGATCAGCGCCCAGACGCCGAGTAACAGCGCGGGCGGTATTCCGCCGGTTAGTCCCAGCAGGAAGCCGGCAGCCAGCGAGATAAAAAGCTCGGAAGCCGTCATCCCGCGAAACACGACCGGTTCGCGATTGAGGCGATCCGGCAGAAAATCGATCGTCAATGTCATCACAGCACCTCGCTGGCCTGCGTCAGCAGCCAGATGGTCACGACCAGCAGGATGGCGCCGACGCCCGCCATGGCGCCCAGATCCTTCCACTGTTTTTTACCGTTTTGGATCTCCGAATAGGTGGCGATGCAACTGTTGGCGACGACCAGAAAACCCACGGCGCAGACGCCCAGCGACAGCAGGATCACGATGTCGTAGCCGTAATTTTTTAGCGTATCCATGATGCCGCTGCCCTTGCCGCGAGAGGGATCTTCCATCGTGGGTAAATCGGCATAGGTGGAAAATGAACAGGCGGACAGCAAGACGGCGAAATAAAAACGACGGATCAGGTATTTTGTAGACATGGCACTCTCCGGATGAACGGCATTAAAGAAGACGGGGTATTAGCTGAGAACCAGCCAGAAGCAGACCAGAAGCAATAGCGTGGTGCGGGCGGCGATCCCGCCGAACTGGCGTAGCGTCAGCGCGTTGCCGGAATAAGCCTGCCAAGAACGCAGCAGCACCCAGGCGGCCCACACGAACAGCGCGGCG
This sequence comes from Affinibrenneria salicis, assembly GCF_008710095.1. The sequence continues at coordinate 696 of NZ_VYKJ01000028.1, read as the reverse complement.
CACAGTAATCCCAGCACCATCACGTTGACCTCGGCGGGCTGTGCGGAACTTCCCGCCTGAAACGCGGTGATTTGTTCAGGCGTCATTGCGCGGCATCCTCAAGCCGGTAGCGGCCTGAAAGCGGGATGATGTGGCGAGGCTGCGACCGGGCCGGCGTCAGATAGTGCTCGATGCCGGTACGGATAGTTCCGATATCCGCATAGACCTGCGTGTAATCGAAAAAGAAGCGTTCAGCGGGGGTCTGGGCGGCTTGCGCCTGCGCACGTTGCAGAGTGGATTCGATATGATTGAGTTGCGTTAGCATCAGGGCAAGACTGGCCTGCTCCGTCGTCGGCGCGGCATAAACCGGACCGGCCAGCAGCATGGCGGATAAACACAGTCGTGAAAGAAAAGTCATTCTGGCCTCCAGAGACAATTGACGGGAGGCTTGCAGCGTGCCAGAGCGGTTAAACGGTTTCCGCAATCAACCGTTTATCGGGAAAAAAGAAAACTCCGTCTTATTGGGGAAGGCATTAGGAGCATCAGACGCTATTGTGCTGAACAGGTAGTTCCGAATCCTGTCTCTCCTGTAAGATAGCGCTGATTGATAACCATCAGGATGACGATAAATGAGTGAAACTCTTAAGGTATTAAATAACATACGCTCCCTGCGCGCTTTGGCACGCGAAACCGATTTGGCAACGCTGGAAGAGATGC
>NZ_VYKJ01000027.1 GCF_008710095.1 Affinibrenneria salicis | reverse complement strand
GCATCTCTTCCAGCGTTGCCAAATCGGTTTCGCGTGCCAAAGCGCGCAGGGAGCGTATGTTATTTAATACCTTAAGAGTTTCACTCATTTATCGTCATCCTGATGGTTATCAATCAGCGTTATCTTACAGGAGAGACAGGATTCTGAACTACTCGTTCAGCACAATAGCGTCTGATGCTCCAAACGCCTTCCCCAAGAATTTTCTTTTTTTCCGCTAATCAGTTGATTGCGGAAACCGTTTAACCGCTCTGGCACGCTGCAAGCCTCCCCTCAATTGTCTCTGGAGGCCAGAATGACTTTTCTTTCGCGACTGTGTTTATCCGCCATGCTGCTGGCCGGTCCGGTTTATGCCGCACCGACGACGGAACAGGCCAGTCTTGCCCTGATGCTAACGCAACTCAATCATATCGAGTCCACCCTGCAATGTGCGCAGACACAAGCCGCCCAGGCCCCGGCTGAACGCTTCTTTTTCGATTACACGCAGGCCTACGCGGATATCGGAACTATCCGTACCGGTATTGAGCACTATCTGATGCCGGCCCGGGCGCAGCCTCGCCACATCATCCCACTTTCAGGCCGTTACCGGCTTGAGGATGCCGCGCAATGACGTCTGAACAAATCACCGCGTTTCAGGCGGGAAGTTCCGCACAGCCCACCGAGGTCAACGTGGTGGTGCTGGGATTATTGTGCGCCGCGCTCTTCGTGTGGGCCGCCTGGGTGCTGCTGCGCTCTTGGCAGGCTTATTCCGGCAACGCGCTGACGCTACGCCAGTTCGGCGGGATCGCCGCCCGCACCACGCTATTGCTTCTGGTCTGCTTCTGGCTGGTTCTCAGCTAATACCCCGTCTTCTTTAATGCCGTTCATCCGGAGAGTGCCATGTCTACAAAACACCTGATCCGTCGTTTTTATTTCGCCGTCTTGCTGTCCGCCTGTTCATTTTCCACCTATGCCGATTTACCCACGATGGAAGATCCCTCTCGCGGCAAGGGCAGCGGCATCATGGATACGCTTAAAAATTACGGCTACGACATCGTGATCCTGCTGTCGCTGGGCGTCTGCGCCGTAGGTTTTCTGGTCGTCGCCAACAGTTGCATCGCCACCTATTCGGAGATCCAAAACGGTAAAAAACAGTGGAAGGATCTGGGCGCCATGGCGGGCGTCGGCGCCATCCTGCTGGTCGTGACCATCTGGCTGCTGACGCAGGCCAGCGAGGTGCTGTGATGACATTGACGATCGATTTTCTGCCGGACCGCCTCAATCGCGAACCGGTCGTGTTTCGCGGGATGACGGCTTCCGAGCTTTTTATCTCGCTGGCTGCCGGCTTCCTGTCGGGACTAACCGGCGGAATACCACCCGCGCTGTTACTCGGCGTCTGGGCGCTGATCCCCACCGGCGGACTGGCAGGCGCCGCGCTCGCCATTCTGGTCGGCGGACGCTATCTGGCGCGCCTGAAACGGGGGCGACCGGATACCTGGCTATACCGCTCGGCGGACGCCTGGCTGGCCCGTCAGGGTTTCGGCGATCCCCGTCTGGTGCAAAGCAATGCGGTCTGGTCTACCCGCAGGAGCGTGAAATCATGAGCCAGTTCAAACACGCGCTGGCCGCCCGCGATGCGCATATTATCACCCTGCGTCTGGCGCTGGGCCTGCTGCTGGTGATTATCGCCGCACTCTGGTACGGCTGGCAAAGCGCGCCACGACACCTGACCATTCATAATCCGCCCGATCTGCGCGCCGGCAGCACCCGTCCGTGGTGGGAGGTACCGCCGGGCAATGTCTACGCCTTCGCATTTTACATCTTTCAGCAAATTAACCGCTGGCCCGTTGATGGCGATCGGGATTATCCGCGCAATCTTTCCGCACTGAGCGCCTATCTGACGCCCGCCTGCCGGGCGCAACTGGAGCAAGACTACCGTCAGCGCCGGGACGCCGGAGAATTGCGCGACCGGGTGCGCGGCGTTTATGAAATCCCCGGACGCGGCTTTAACCACAAACGCGTGGAGGTGCTGGATCGCGATCGCTGGACGGTCACGCTCGATCTTACCGTGGATGAATATTATCGCGCGGAGCCCGTCAAGCGTGCGCTGGCACGCTACCCGTTAAGCGTCGTGCGCTATGACGTGGACGCTGAAAAAAATCCCTGGGGACTCGCACTCGACTGTTTTGCCCGCCCCCCGCAAAAACTGGAAGCGACGAGCGCAACGGAGGAAAAATGAAAAAGGTCATCCTGCCTCTCCTGCTTTTGTTCTGCCCTTTCTTCGCTACCGCAACAGAGCTGGTGCAATGGCAACGCATCCCTCTGCCGGTTGAACTGCATGTCGGCCATGAACGCGTGCTGCTTATCAACAAAAACGTCCGCGTCGGCTACCCCGCCGAGCTCGGCGACAAACTACGGATCCAGAGCAGCGGCGGAACGGTCTACCTGCGGGCCAGTAAACCGTTTACCGATACCCGTCTTCAGCTCCATGACGTGGAGAGCGGCGAGCTGATTTTACTGGATGTGCGCGCCGCTGACGGCGATGCGCTGGAGCCGCTGGAACTGCGTTACGACGAAGCGGTTTACCGTAACGATATCCCCGACAGGCCGGATACCGAGGCCCCGGCCGATAGCGTCGCGGAAACGCCTTTCCCCGTGCCGGTCGCGCTCACCCGTTATGCGGCGCAAATGCTCTATGCGCCGTTGCGCACCGTCGAGCCGGTCGCGGGAATTCGCCAGGCTCCCGCGCGTCTGCCCGCTACCGTCACCACGTTGCTGCCGACTGAGCCGGTAACCGCCACGCCCCTGGCGGCCTGGCAACTCGACGGCTACGCGGTCACGGCCATCAGGCTGCAAAACCGCAGTCCGGGCCGTATTCACCTCGATCCACGCGCGTTACAGGGCGCCTTTGTCGCCGCCACGTTTCAGCACGACTGGATCGGCGCACAGGGTACGCCGCAAGACACCACCGTGGCGTACCTGGTCACAGACGGCGGCGCGGATCGCGCCATACTGCCGGAGCCGCCCGCTGTCGAAAAAGGGAACAAGGGGGCAAAACGATGAAATTACAGGCCAACAACCTGTTGAAACTGCTTCTCCCCTGCCTGCTGCTGGGCGCAGGATTTATCGGACTGAAATCCTGCCAGCCCGCCGGCAGCGAAAAAAGCGAGCAGGACGAACATGCCGCGGCCGATTTAAGCGGCGACGAGCTCACCGCGCTGGGCATCGACGGCGATACGCCCCGGGATACCGTCGCCACGCTGGTCGGCCAGATGAAACAGTACCGTCAGGAAATGGCGGAAATGCGTGAGAACAGCGCCGCGCTGGTTCAGGAGAACCGGCGGCTACGTGAACGCGACCAGAATGTGGAAAGCCGCATCAATAACGCCATCAGCCGGGAGCGCGAGACGTTCAGTTCAGCGCTACAAAAGCAGCAGAGTACCCTGCTGGACAGCGTTCAGGAGAAACTCAGCCAGCTGACGCAGAAGCCCGCCGCCGCGGACGATATTCCTCTCGGACTGGGGCTGGAAAATCAGGGGGTTCCCGCTGGCGCCCTGCGCTGGATAGAGCCTGCCGATGCCATGCCCGTGGACAAACGCGGTCAACCCGCCGTTTCCGGCGTGCAGTTCCCGATGCCGTTCGGCTTAGCCGGAGATAGCGCGAACGGTCGGCAGAAGGAGGCTCAGGGTGAGGACACGTCAGGCAAACGTGCAGCTAAAGAGGTTGTGCCGATTTACACGCTGCCAGAAAACAGCACCCTGACGGGTTCGGTCGCCATGACCGCGCTGCTGGGGCGGATCCCGATTAACGGCACGGTCAGCGATCCGTATCCCTTCAAGGTATTGATCGGCCGCGATAACCTGACCGCCAACGGCATCGAACTGCCCGACGTCGAAGGCGCTATCGTTTCCGGTACGGCATCCGGCGACTGGACGCTCTCCTGTGTGCGCGGTACGCTTCACAGCATCACCTTCGTCTTTCGCGACGGCACCGTGCGTACCGTTCCGCAGGCCGCCGGTCAATCAGGCCGTGGCGGCAACAGTTCACAAAACAGCGGCAGCGGGATCGGCTGGCTGTCCGATCCACACGGCCTGCCCTGTATTCCCGGTGAGCGTAAATCCAACGCCGCAGAGTATCTGTCGTCGCAATTTTTACTGTCGGGATCGTCCGCAGCCGCCAGCGCGTTCGCCAACGGACAGACCACCTCCACCGTGGAAGACGGTTCGATCACCTCCGCCGTCACCGGCAACAGCGGACAGTATGTCCTGGGGCAGGCGCTGGGCGGCGGCCTGAAAGAATCCGCCGACTGGTTCAAACAGCGCTACGGTCAGATGTTCGATGCCGTTTACGTCCAACCCGGCCACCCGGTCGCCTTACATATCACGCAACAACTCGCCATTGATTACGAAAAACAGGGCCGCAAAGTGAAATACGCGCCGGCCACCGGCAATAAAGGAGGACTGGACTGATGAAACGCCACTTTCTTTCTCTTCTGCTGCTGACGCTGGCAGCTACAGGATGCAGCACCTCGCAGGAAACCCTGCTGCCGGTGGATGAAAACACCACCATGCTGAGCCTGTGGGGACGTCAAACCGGCGACAACCGCACGCTGTATGACCAGCGCAGCCTGCTGCGCCGCCCGCTGGAACAGCCCCTGACGCAAGAGCAGCAGTCCTATACCCGCACCGCCGGAAACGAAATCCGGGCGCAGTTCCGACGCCTGCCCAACCCCGATATGTTGATGTATGTCTACCCACACCTGACGGACGGCGAACCCACGCCGGTGCCGGGCTATTCCACCGTATTTCCTTTCTACACGCGGGTGCAGTACGCCATGCCCGGCGAACGCACGGAGGCGCTGTAATTATGCAGACCGCACAGCCTCGTACCGGGAAACTCACGCAACAGGCGGCGAACGCCGCGTATCAGAAAGGCCCCTCCTTTGTCGATTTGCTGCCGTGGGTAGAATACCAGCACGACAGCCAGACGTTACTGCTTGACGACGGCCGCTCGGTGGGCGCTGTTTACGATATCACCCCTGTCGGCACCGAAGGCCGCTCGCAGCAGCATTTATCCGAGATCCGGGATATCGTCAAAGACGCGCTTCAGGATACCTTTGAGGAGCTGGATAGCTGTCCGTGGGTAGTGCAGTTTTTCTGTCAGAACGAGGACGATTTCAGCGGCTATCTGCAACAGCTACGCGACTATGTGACGCCGGCAGCGCAAGGGTCGGCATTCAGCGAAGCCTGGCTGAGCGAAATGGAAAAGCACCTGAACGGCATCACTCGCACCGGCGGTCTGTTTTTTGACGATGTGGTGACTCGCACGCCGTGGCGGGGGCAAATTCGCCGCACCCGGCTGGTGATTTACCGCTATTCGCCGGCCAGAACGCAGCCCAGCGACCTGTCGCCGGAGCTGGCGCTGAATAATGCTGGCGACAGGCTGGTATCCGCGCTGGCGGGCGCCGGACTTCACGCACGACGTCAGACCGGCGCCGACGTTCAGCGCTGGCTGACGCGCTGGTTTAATCCTGCCCCGCCGTGCGACGACCGCCAGGCATTTTACGGCATGGCCCCGGAACAAGATCCCCTCGACGAAGCAACGCCGCCGGTCATGACTGATTTTGCCGAGTCACTGCTGTTCAGCGAACCTGTTTCCGACGCGCGTCAAGGGATTTGGTGCTTTGACCGGCTGCCTCACAAGATTGTGACGGTTGATCGTTTACGCAAACCACCGCGTATCGGCCATCTGACCGGGGAAAACCGCAAGGGCGACGGCATCAATGCCCTGTTCGACCTGTTGCCAGAATCCGCCATCATGGCGCTGACGATGGTGGTTTATCCGCAGGACCGGCTGGAAGCGCACCTGAACCGCCTGGCAGACCGCGCCATCGGTGAAAATGTCGATTCGGAATACACAAAGAAAGACTGCCGGGACGTCAGACAATGGCTGAAAGCAGGCCATAAAATGTATCGCAGTACGCTGGCATTCTATCTGTCGGGCCCGGACGTTGCGGCACTGAACCGGCAAAGCCGGGAACTGAACAGCGTATTGCTCAACGCCGGACTGGTGCCGGTACAGGACGGTGATGAAGTGGCGCCGTTAAGCAGCTACCTGCGCTGGCTGCCGATGTGTTTCGATCCGGGCCGCGACAAGCGTCATCTGCATACCCGGTTTAATTTCGTGCAGCATATCGCCAATCTGCTGCCGGTCTTCGGACGCGAAACCGGCACCGGGCATCCCGGCATCAGCTATTTCAACCGGGGCGGCGCGCCGTTCGACTTTGATCCCCTGAATCCGGCCGATCGAGCCAAAAACGCCCATCTGTTGCTGCTGGGGCCGACCGGGGCGGGGAAATCGGCCACCCTGAATGGCAAAATCGCCCAGTTGATGGCGCTGCACCGCCCCCGCCTGTTTATCGTCGAGGCGGGAAACAGTTTTGGGTTGATCGCTGACTATGCGAAACGGCACGGACTGACGGTCAACAAAATTAGCCTCAGACCCGGCAGCGGGCTCACCCTGCCGGTCTTCGCCGACGCATGGCGGCTGGCGGAGCAGGATATCAGCGCCGACCTGCCGGATAGCGACGAGGAGGAAAAACAGGACGATGACGACCAGCGCGATATCCTGGGTGAGATGGAGATCACCGCCAGACTGATGATTACCGGTGGCGAAGCGCGGGAAGACGCGCGTCTCACTCGCCCTGACCGCGCCATGATCCGCCAGGCGATCATCAATGCCGCCACGACGTGCCACCGGGTCGGGCGTCAGACGCTGACGCAGGATGTGCGCGATGCGCTGTTCGACCTCTCCCGCGACGCCACGCTGCCGGAACCCCGCCGCAACCGGGCCTATGAAATGGCGGAATCCATGAACATGTTCTGCTCCGGCTTCGAGGGTGAGTTGTTTAACCGGGAAGGACAGCCCTGGCCCGATGCCGATATCACTCTGGTCGATCTGGCCACGTTCGCCCGCGAAGGCTACGAGGCCCAGCTTGCCATCGCCTATATTTCATTGATTAATCACATCAACAATATCGGTGAACGCGATCAGCACCTGTCCCGCGCTATCGTCAATATTACCGATGAAAGCCATATCATCACCGTCAACCCGCTGCTGGCGCGCTTTCTGACCAAAGGCTCAAAAATGTGGCGTAAACTCGGTATCTGGCTGTGGCTGGCGACGCAAAACCTGGCTGACTTTCCGGATGACGCGAAAAAGCTGCTGAACATGATTGAATGGTGGGAACTGCTGGTTATGCCGCCCGAGGAAGTAGAACAACTTGAGCGCTTCAAAATCCTGACCGAAGAACAGCGCCTGTTGCTGTTGTCCGCGCAGAAAGCCCCCGGTAAATACACCGAAGGCGTAGTGTTAGCCAGCAAAGTGGAAGCGCTGTTTCGGGTGGTCCCGCCCAGCCTGTTTCTGGCATTGGGGATGACGGAAAAACACGAAAAAGCGCAACGGGCTCAACTGATGCGGGAGCAAGGGATCAGCGAACTGGACGCCGCTATTCTGGTGGCCCAAATACTGGATGAAAAGCGGGGGCTGATGACAATATAATGAGCGGGATTAGAAGTTTGCTGAGTTACTTCCCTGTACGCTGTACACCTCTTTTCCCCCTAAAGGAGGCATATTCCATGGCATTAACCAATGCCGTCGTCCGGCAGGCCAGCACCACCGGCAAAATCTAGACCCTGAACGGATACCGACGGTCTGTCATTGTTCGTGGCTGGTAAAGGCGCGAAGAAGTTGTTGGCGATGCTCACGCGGAGAACATCCCCACTCTTTTTTAAACGCCCGACCAAACGCGCTATCACTATTGTACCCGGCGGACTGCGAGATCTGAGTGATTGAATCGCGGGAATTTCTGAGGCGCTCTCCTGCAAGCAACATTCGCCATTGGGAGAGATATTTCATCGGCGTGATGCCGACCTTGCGCTTAAAATGTTCGGTAAAAACGGTCCGGGACATACCAACCCGCTTTGCCAATTCCTGCAAAGTCCAGGGGAAAGCTGGCTCTTGGTGCATATAAGTAATCGCGGCTTTGAGCTGCGGATCGGAAAGGGCAAACATCCAGCCAACGTGTTCATTCCCTTTCTGCTGAAGGAATACCCTTAGCGCCTGAACCAGCATGATTTGTACCAGTTGCTGCGCGATCAAATCACCACCCGGTTGGGGCACGCGCATCTCTTCTCGCAGACATTCCATGGCATTACGCATAACCTTTTGCCCGATACCTTCGGTGACCGGTATCAGTGGGGGCAGGGAATGCAGCAGGATATCGGCATGGGCGCTGCTGAAGGTAAAACGTCCACCAAGAATAAACGCCCCATCCCGGGGCGCTTGCATTGTTAGCGCTGAGCCCGTCTCCTTGTCCGGCGGGATAAAAGGCTGCGGTAGACTGTCGGGAGCGGTCGCCAGACAAAAGGGGGCGCCGGAAGGCAGAAACACACAGTCGCCCGATTTTAGAAAGATTGCCTCCTGGCTCCCGGTGACAGCGACCCAGCAGTTTCCGTCGATAACAACGTAGCATTTGATGCCCTGGTGTCGCCTGAATTCAAGCCCGGTTCCCGCAGTTAGGGGAAAACCGCCGGAGATATAAGCCTCCAGTTTGAGCAATGACAGAACTTCTGAAAGAGGATCCATAAAATACCGTACGATCTGCATAGAATAACGAATTTATAGCAGAGACCGTACCGATCATCCTCTTTTACACTGACACTTAAGGGTGAAATAGTTAATCTGAACTGCTTACCGGGGGAAATTATGAATATATTTTTAACGGGAGCCACCGGTTTTATTGGACTCGCGATCACCACAGAACTTATTCGGGCTGGCCATCGGGTAACGGGCCTGGCTCGTTCGGATAAAGGCGAACAACTTCTTGCTCGTGTCGGAGCAGAAACTCATCGGGGAGCGCTGGAAAATATTCAAAGTCTGGTTGACGGGGCACAAAAGGCCGATGCGGTGATTCATTGTGCTTATGACAACACTTTTAGCCATCCGGAAGAGATGGTGAAAAAAGAAACCCAGGCCATCAAAGCGCTGGGAAGAGGGCTACAGGGCTCTACACGCCCCTTGATCATTACTTCTGTTGCAGCCATGGGCTGTGCCGCGCCGGGTCAACTGGCTACCGAAGATTTTTATGATCCCGCGACGCGGAATCCGCGTAAGTCAACCGAACTGGCCGGGGCCCGCGTAGCAGACAATGGAGTCAACGTTTCGATTGTCCGGCTCCCGCAGGTCCATAATGAGTGTAAACAAGGGTTCGTCACTTCACTTATCTCGCTTGCCAGAGAGAAAGGGGTATCCGCTTATGTGGGTGAGGGTACCAATCAGTGGGCCGCCGCTCATCTTCTTGATGTGGCTACGCTTTACAGGCTTGTGGTGGAACAACCGCAATCCGGGCTGCGTTACCATGCGGTAGCAGAAGAAGGCATTCCTCTTCGTGATATCGCGGAAGCGATTAGCGTGGGCCTGGATGTCCCGCTGGCCAGCCTCTCCTCGGAAGCCGCTAACGCCCATTTTGGCTGGCTGGCGATGTTTGCACAGATGGATATGCGGGCATCAAGTGCGCTGACCCGGAAACGCCTAGACTGGCACCCAGCCCATCCGGAATTGCTTCAGGATATCGAGCGATACTTTTCGCTTTAACCTGCCAAATCGCCTACTGTAGCAAAAAGGCCGCTAAAGGAAACTTAAGCGGATTTTCTGTGCAGCTAATCTGACTATCCACTTAGCTTGGCATTTTTGCACTGATAATCATACTTGGCTGTGTCCCATAACTATTTTTTGTACAAAACGGAGCATGGTTCAACCACAAAAAGTCCTTTAATTTGGCTCGTTACGATTTTCCTGATGATGCATGGTTTCTAATTTCCCCCATGCTGCCTCCTGAGAGAGGCTCTTCCAGAGGTGGGCGACCTTACCTTGCACACAGACATGTTATGAATGGCATATTTTGGGTTCTGTGTTCTGGCGCAGAAAACTCAATATCCGGTTGTACGAAAAACGCAATGTAGTGGAACGCTGCTTTGCAACATTAAAAGAAAATCGTCGGATCGCTATACGTTCAGAAAAAACAGCAAGAAACTATCTGAGCATGCTCAAACTGGGGACGATCCAGTTATTTTTGAGGAGGCTGTTGAGCTAAGGGATACAGCCTAACTCATATCCTATCCGCGCAACAGGAGAAAAGTCGGGGGGAGCCATAACCCCAGGCTCCCTCTCAATATTTTGGAATAAGGCCTAACAGTTAAATGTGGTGCGAGTTATGTTCGTAACTAATTAATCTGGCGAAAGATGCCGATCGCCGTGGCTGTTTTTACCCCTCCCTCTGGCGTTCATCACGGATCCTGAGCTATCTGACTATCGCGTCGCTGTATCCAGGCATCACGCACCAGCACATATTCGTCCTCCGCCTGCTTGCGGGCTTCGTCCATGGGGAACGCGCGCGCGCGCCCATCCACCAGTTTCATGACTTGCAGCGTGTATACCACTCCGCTGTTTTCCACGTAGCCGATGGGAGACAGAGGTTGGTCGCCGACCATGCTCACGGTGTCGCGGACGGTACGAGGGCCGAGTAAAGGCATCACGAGATAACGGGAATCGCGCCAGCCCCATGTGGCAAGCGTTTGCCCAAAGTCCTCACTGGATTGCCTGGATAAGCCGATGTGGGACGCCGGATCGAACAGGCCGCCGATCCCGATGGTCGAGTTGACAACAAAGCGCCCCAATGATTGGGCGCCCTGGCCCGGCCTGCCTTGCAAGGTGTGATTGACCGCCGTTGTCGGTTCGCTCAGGTTCTTGAAGAACCGCGTCACACTTGATTGCACCGACTCTGGCGTGATCTTCTCATAGGTGATCGCTAGGGGACGGGTCACGTATCTGTCGATGCCATTGTTGACACTGTGCATCCGACGGTTGAATCCCTCCCACGGATCCCGCGTGGAGCCTTTCGGGCCGGGCGGAATAGTGTCGTTAGCCGACATAAGGGGGGGCATCGTCCGGGCGACTGGCGCATCTCCCGCAGACCGAGATGCGGCTGGTGCCGCAGCCGTCTCAGTTCTAGCGGAACCCGCTATCCCCATTGCGCGGGTGGCTTTCAAGTCGGGGGTTGAAGACTCATCGGCCCGACCAACGACAATCGGCGTAGGGGAACTTGAAGCGACGGCTTTCTGCTGCACGTTATCGCCGGCGCAAGCGCTGGTAACCAGCACAACCAGGGTAAGCAGGATGAAGCGGCATGCATTCATAAGTGTATTCCTTTCCTGTTGTGAAGAAGGCGTTGGTCAAGCCGGAATTATCATCAAGCAGTCTGGCCGCCTGACGCGCCCCCATTCAGCAACGTGGCCCGGCTATGCAGCAGGGAGCGGGAAAACACATCTGCTTGCCATGTTCTTCCCGCAACAGGCGGTGCTGTAGGGGGTGAGAAACCTTATACCATAATGAACGATCGGTCAGTAGAACTTTTTCAGCAAGTTTCATCAACTTCAGTTGCTGATTTTTTGTGATGAGAGGAAACATAGGTTGCCCCGGGCTGGGGAGCTATTCATTGATGGTTTAAAACGCCCGGTATGCGAGAGCGGTCAATAAAAGAGAGCGTTGGACGCCCCCGTGCTTTACACTCTGACGAACCAGGGCTGCGCCCATAGCTTGTTGGCCACGAGGCGGCTAGCCAATACCCGTTTAGTCGCATTTCTCGCCGTCAGTGATGCAGTGGTCTGCGATAAATGGCGCGCGACGTTGCATTCGTTTCAATGTTGACAGCCTTGAACGACGCCAAAGCGAGGGAAATGCTTTCCTCCTGGCCCCGTTAATTTCGTCGGATATGTTTAGGTGCTTCGCACAGATCTTGCGATCCGGCGCTTACATGACACGGCAGCATGAAGAAAAAAAATCCATCAGCCTCCTTGGCCGAGGTTGCTCCCAAAAAGAAAAGAACACGTTTGCCCCTTGAGGTTCGGCGCCAGCAGATCCTCGAAGCGGCGCTGATTGAGTTCAGTGCATTGGGCTTTACCGCCGCCAGCATTGCCAGGATCGCTCGCCGGGCTGGCATATCCAAAGCCAACGTCTATGTTCATTTCGCCAACAAGGACGATATATTCGAGACGCTCCTTGAGCAATTGATGAGCCGCTCGGAAAGCAACTGGAGCTTGTTGCGGGATGTGGAGAACGCTGACGAGCTGGTCGAGCGCCTTGTCGATTTTGCCTACGGCGGGTTAACCGACGACACAATTGCGATTGCCCGACTTCTCATCACCGAAGGGCATCGAGTGCCGCACCTGCTCGCAAAATGGGATGCGGGGAATATGCAGGGGCGCAGGGAGCGTCAAGCGCTTATTGATGGGTTCGTGGCGGCCGGAGTCGTAAAGTCCAGTCCATTGACCGAGAATTTCAACCTTGTGATGGCCCCCGTTGTCTATTCGGCCGTGGCTCAGATGGTAATGGGTAAGGAGAAGGCACAGAGCGAACTGCAAGCAATCAAAGAAACGCATCGCAAACTGTTGACTTTATTATTACGCCCTGGCGAATAGTTACTCTCCGCGTTGTCTCCTTCCCCGGTTTGTGCAGCTCGCTAGGGGCGGGCTGCCTGCTCCTTTCGCACTCGGAGTGGCCATACGATCTCTTTGTCTCTGGCCCCGAGTCTGTCGCCAATAGATATGTTGATATTGTCGCTTCGGGTATTTACTGTCCGATCATTCGGTAGTAGATTAGATTGATAATGAACGATCGGTCATTAGTGATCTATCGTTATACAGTCAATATCGTCCTCGAGCATCAGACTCTGGGGCTGACCGTATCGACCACAAACCCATGGCGCACGACACAAATCTTAAGCCGGAATAGTCGTTGCTGCGGGGTTGTCATAAAGCATAAAGAAAGGTGTCGGCATTGAACCGCCACTTTTTCTTAGCAAGAGCAACGTAGTCAATGTTTGCTTTACTTAAGGAGCCACTATGGCGTCTCTAACGATTTTTCGTCTTGTCTGTATCATGGCAATCACCGCTGCTTCATTCCACGCGCAGGCTGAAATCTTCGCTTCATCCGCATCCTCCGCCTCAAGTGCCGGCTCGGCATCCAGTGGGAGCGTATCGGATTCGTTAAGTGGATCGAGCGACAGCTCAAAGGATGATGAAAAGACGGCGGGCGGCAACTACCGCATCATTGATGTCGCTGACGCGCCTGACCGCACCGGATTTCGCCGTGTCACCATGCAAGGCAATAATGCTCAGCGGCATCTCGTGCTAGATCTGCCCCAGGCGGTTCTCGACACGCAAGACCTGGAGGCCGGCGACATCGTACTTGCGCAGCAGAGGGTCTATGGTCTCGAATTCGCTCGTGGCGATACGCAGGAAGCTTTTTACCTGGTACTTGCTGACAACTGGCATGACGATCTCGCCGCGCGCGCCGTTACCCAGTGATGAGGAAGCGCTGCCAGGTAGCTTGGATTCTAACCGTGCTCATGCTCGCCACCGGGTGCGCGAAACGTCCTGTCACATCGTCTCCCCAGACTTCAGTGGGGTCAGACTTTTGTGATCGCACACAGCAGTTTTCCGCGGTTCAGCAGGATCGCTTGCTGCGATTCGCTGCGGTCGTGAACGAAGAACTCGCCGCAACCGACGGGGATACGGTATTGATTAGTCGCTCCGGTCTTGACCTGTCACGCTTTAATATCCGCTATTCACATGCTGCTGTGGCGCTGCGTGGCGAGGATGGTCGCTGGACCGCTCGCCAGCTCTATTACGCCTGCGATGAAGGACGCCCACGAATCTATGATCAAGGGCTGGCTGGGTTCGTTATGGGAACCGAAAATGCATCTCTCGGTTATATCTCGATCATCAAGATCCCTCCGGTAGCCGCACGGAAGTTGCGTTCAGCGGCACTCGACAAGCGGCTGGCCTTACGGTTGCTGGCTGCGAACTACAGCGCCAACGCCTATGCCTTTGGCCTAGACTATCAGAATTGTAACCAATGGGTCATGGAGTTGCTTGCTGTGGCGTGGGGAAACCTTGCCGATGGTGCGGACTTACGCGGGCGAGCGCAAGATTGGCTTCGTAAGGCACCCTATACGCCTGACCCCATTGAGATCCCCTCGCGTTGGATGATGTTGGCATCGACTTTTGTGCCATTGGTACATCTGGACGATCACCCCAAGGAGGATCGTGAGGCCATGCGCCTGAAAATCAGTTTACCGCAAACTGTCGAAACCTTCATTCAGGAGAAAATTCCAGGCAGCGAACGCCTGGAGGTTTGCCTCGATGGCCAGCAAGTCGTCGTGAGCCACGGATGGTCTCCTATTGCGGCAGAATGTCAGCCGGGCGCAGGGGATCGTGTCGTCGCCTTGGTCGATTGACGGAAAACGGCGGACACCACATCAAACGGATAAACGTTATTGCTGGACTCAGTCGCGGTTTCACCATGACGCTTGATATCAATTCGTTTCTCTGGATATACGCTTGCGGTGGATAATATCCGGGAAATGTCGGCATGATATTTAACGCCTAAATAACTCATATGGACACAGACCCAATGCAAGCGTGGGCGTTCCTTTTCTCTGACAATGTAGTCACAAACCTATATTCGGCGTCAACGAGCCCTGATGAACATCCGTATTCTCTGGCCTCATTATCGCAATGGTCTGTTATAACCAGATTATTTGTCAGGTTCACAGAGAGTCGGTTCTACCTGTCATCACATCAGCTCTTTGACTTTACTTAAAAATTTATATCACGTCTGTACATAAATAGTTTGCTGATTGACCACTGCCCAGGCCATTCGGGCATTCTTGTTTGCCTGAGCGACAACGGTTTTGTTCACGCAACTTCGGGCTATTATCCCCCTGAGCCAGTGTTGCAGGCCGTTACAACGTTCATCGGGAAGGTTACCGATTCGGTACACCACTGAGCGAGCGCCATAGATAAGAAGACCACGCAGGTAAGCATCACCCTGTTTTGTTATGCCCAACAATTTAACTTTTCCACCACGGCTGTACTCCTTCGGGACCAGTCCCAAATAGCTGGCAAAATGCCGGCCGTTTTAAAAATCGGAACGGTCCCCCGGTGCAATCGTCAGTGCGAATGCGCTCAAGACACCAATGCCCGGTAAACTTTGTAAGCGGGTTGTATCCTCATTCAGTGACCCGATATGCTCAGGGCGTTTATCGAGTTCTTTTAATCACCGCTGATATTACCTGAGCTCCTGCAACAACTCATGAAATAACTGCCGGCTCATTGCCGTCAGTTCATTTTCTGCGTCTTCCCGATAATCGGGCAGGCATGATGCCACTTTGTGTGGCTCTTCCGGTATGGCGATACCGTATTCCAGCCCTGACCCTCGTATTTGATTGATGAGAGCAGTTCTGTTTTTCATCAGACGCTGGCGACCCCGGAGCAGGCATTACATATCCTGCTGCTCCAGACTTTTTCCCGGTACATAGCGCATCCCTGGACGGCTATCAGCTTCAACGATGGCAATGGCATCATTCTTATCGTTTTTATTCCCCATTCTGAACGAGACAACATACCGGGGGCTGATTTGTTTAACATCATGTCCGTATTTTCTGAACTGACGAGCCCGGTAATTTGCACTACCGCAGGCTTCCATGACTATCCCTGACGGTGGTTGTTGAACAATGAAAGCCATCAGTTTTTCACTGGGTTACCATTTTGTTGGCTTTTATCTGTCCTTGCAAAGTGGCAATGTGTAATTGAAAAACTCGCTTTGCCAGATCAATTCCGATAATTTTTTCCATTGGACACCTCTTCCATTTTGCTGTTGGCACACACTGACAGCATGACTCATTGAAGCCGATTGTGGGGAGGTGTCCATTTCATTATCGCACATTGTGATCTCTTCCCATTAAACAGGACCAGGCTAAACTGGAGTTTTCTGCCCTTCTTTTCCTTAAAAAAGAGGCAATCCGGCCATGAAAAAGATCCGCTGTACTGAAGAGCAAATTGCTTTTGCCCTGAAGCAGGCTGAAACGGGCACTCGTGTGGGTGAAGTGTGCCGAAAAATGGGTATCTCTGAAGCCACTTTTTATAATTGGAAAAAGAAATTTAGCGGAATGGGCGTAACGGAGCTGCGTCGCCTGCGTCAGCTTGAAGATGAAAATCAACGTCTAAAACGGCTGGTTGCCGACCTCAGTCTCGATAAGGAAATGCTGCAAGAGGTGCTGAAAAAAAAGTTTTAAGGCCTGCTCAAAAGCGCGAAATAGTCGTATTTTTACAAGACGCATATCGAGTAGGCGGTCCTGTCGTCTGGCGATGCTAAGTCGCACGGTTTATAACTATCATTCGTGTCGTGACGATCGCGCGGTAACGATGCGCATCCGAGAAATAGCGGAAACCCGTATCCGTTATGGCTGCCAGCGCATACATATCCAGCTGAGGCGCGAAGGCTGGGTCATTAATCATAAAAAAACGCATCGTATTTATTGCCAGGAAGGACTGAATCTACGGCGTAATCGCCCCCGTCGCCATGTGAGTGCGGCACACCGGGTTGAACGGCCGTTGCTGTCAAATCCGGATCAATGCGGGAGCATGGATTTCGTTGCTGATAATCTGTTTAACGGGCGCCGGTTTCGGGCATTAACTGTGGTCGATAATTTTAGTCGGGAATGCCTGGCGATCCATGCCGGCCAGTCGCTCAAGGGCGAGGATGTGGTGGCGGTGATGGAGTGCCTGAGATTGATGCATAATCGTGTGCCGATAAGGATCCAGGCAGACAATGGCAGCGAATTTATCTCAAAAGCGCTGGATAGATGGGCGTATGAAAATAAGGTCACCATGCACTTCTCACGCCCCGGCACGCCGACGGATAATCCGTTTATCGAATCGTTTAATGGCAGCCTGAGGGATGAATGCCTAAATATCCACTGGTTCCTGTCGATGGAAGATGTGCAGGAAAAGCTCGATCGCTGGCGGGAAGAATATAACCATGACAGGACACATTCTTCATTAAATGATCTGACTCCGGCAGAATTTATCCGAAGTCACCAAAAAAGACAGATCCTCTAATTGATCCTGGGTCAGGATATGGGAGAGGTCAATTGATGCTCCACCTCTAATCGTGCGAGGCCCGTACTGGCGGGATGTTATGTCCTGCAAGTGTAGCGCTATTATGCGAAGCTATTTAGAGTGATTTAATTGTATTGATCCGATCAAGTAACGGCGGTTGCGCGTCTTTATCGATCAACACATCAATCACAGCGGGAACACCTTTCATGATCGCCGCACGCAGCGCGGTTTCCAACTCGTCCGCCTGTGCAACCCTGACGCCATCTGCGCCCAATGCGGTGGCGAACAACGAAAAATCAACTTGAGGAATAACACAGTCCAGCGGCGGGTTGCCTAACAAGCTCAATCCTTGTCGACACATGTTGTATTCACCGTCGTTCATTATCAGCCAAATAGCCGGTAATTGATAACGGACAGCCGTACTGATTTCATTATTCATCAGCATGGAACCATCACCGATAATACCGAGGGTCGTCTTTCCTGACGCACTCAGGCCAACGATCCCGCAAGCATAGTGGCCCATGGCACCCAGCGCGGTACAAATTCGATAGCGGTTCGGTTTTTGAAAATGTAAATATCGGTTTGCCCATACAAACGTATTTCCTGCTTCCGCAGCGATCAAGCAGTCATATTCTTCAATCGCTACCTTTTGAATAATCGCCATTACCTGCTGTGGATGAACGACTCCAACCTTAACCGATATCGGAGCGCATTGCTCAGGTTCCTGTCCTCTGCAGAACATCTGGGGATGATAATAATCGGCATTTTTTTTTACTTTATCGTATACCCCATGCAGGAAATGAGAAATTTCCGCCTCAATAATCACGGCGCTGGCGGGAAGGTTCTTATTAACATCCTCATTTCTCAGTCCAATATAATATATATTAGCATGGGTCATCTGATTTTGAATATATGAGGAACTGAGCTCCCCTAGTTTCGAACCCAATATAATAACTGTCTTCAATGATGAGTCGCTTAGCTTTTCCCTAAGTTTTTCGCCATTGGATCCTAACCCGGTGGTGCCAATGTAAAGCGCGTGATTTTCGGGGAATATGCCCTTCCCTCTTGGGGTCGACATTACTGGCGTATTCGTTACAACAGCAAGACGGGTTAATATTTCTGCGGAATGAAGGCAACCGAATCCATTCCATATAATGGCTCCATCTGTTGTAAGCGCATCCGCTATTTTTTGCTGTTGATTCTCAGCGCCATTGTCCTTTTTGTAAGAAATTAAAGTGTGAAGGATTCGCTTGCTATTTATTTTATTATTTTCTTTTAAAATTTCTTTTTGAATATTCGTCGGAATGAAAATGCCCAGAACATGACCATAAGATGTCGCAACATTATTGATGGCGGCTATTGCTTCCACTAATTTTTCTTGTCTGTCGACAAAGACAATGCTGTCAAAGAAACCACTGATGCCATCGCCTGCAAGGTCGTTGATATCTTGGCGGGTTGTTTGCTGCAATCCCCATTGACCATTGTGCTCCTCAATGGTGGTTGCAGAAATGAATATCACTTTAGCGCCATCCAACTTCGCCGCGCGCAATCCTGTCAAAGCATTGGTAATACCTGGTCCGGCCGTGGAAAATACGACAGAGGGAATATTGTTATATAAACTGTACTCAGAGGCGGAAAAAGCGGCTCCGCTTTCATGCCTGCAATGGATAACCTTGATGGATGAGTCCGATAGTGCTTCCCACAAAGGGACGATAAATCCGCCTGAAACGCCAAAAGCGGCGTCAACGCCTGCTTTTTTTACATTATCGACCAGTGTTTGTATGACCGTCAGCGGTTGTCCTTCGTTCATAAATCCCACCTATAAAAATATAAAGGTTTACCATCCTTTTATATGGCAGAGTTAAATGATTGACAATCAGAATACACTATTTTGATAAAATCGCCGCATGGATATAGATACATTGCTGGCTTCCCCCCCCCCGATGAACTGCGCTCTCTGGCGTTAAAATTACTAGCAGGCCTTGAGCAAAAGACGCAGCGAAACCAGGAACAGGCAGACTACATTCAGCAGTTGGAAGAGGCACTAAAAAACGCCCGTCAGTGGCTCTTCGGTCGAAAAAGTGAAGCCTTTTAGGGAGAACAGCGCAGCCTGTTCGAAGAAATATCGAGGCTAATATCTCCGATAGGGACTTTTTATCTTAAAATATAACCCAACAATTACTTACAATTCAGTAAAATAATCCACCACACAAATCATTGATACGTTATATCTCTAAAAATCTCTCTCATTTCTATATTTAGTTGTTTACTGCCCCACAATCTGAATCCGATTAAATTTTCCTATCTAATTCATCAGACTGGGGAACAAAAATGCCATTCCGTTGTTTTTTAACGCTATTGATCACGCTTGCTACACAATCTACCGCCGCACAGGCCATCATTTACACTACGGGAAAGTGGCCGGTGATCAGCCCCCAACCCGACACAGTAGTGCAAATACTGGAAGATGTACAAAATCGGGAGCAGACGCTGTTCCCCAATCTGTACACCAGCCCGGAACAGGCTGAACGGCAGGCGCTGCTGCGGATGCAACAGCCAGACTGGCAGGAGAAGGAGGCACGGTTAACTCGCGCCTATCAGGCATTGATGGATGCATGGTCTCTGGGCATCTCCAAAGTTCCGGCAGTGGTGTTTGAAGATAAATACGTTGTCTACGGCACGACGGATATCGGGCTTGCGCGGCAAAAGCTGGAAGCCTGGCGGGAGCGGCAACCATGAAATTGCGCCGTTCCCTCTCATACGCCCTGCTGGCCGTGACGCTGCCCGCCGCCGCCATCACCACGCCGCAGATTGTAGCTTCCTCACTGTCGCCGGACTGCCTGCGATATCGGGTAGTGGGACTTTGCTATTGGCTATTATGCACGCCCTGGGGCTGTAGCGTAAAAGTCTCTATCAAGGTTAAACACAATCTGCCTGAGCTGGTGGTGTCGACGTACACCACACCCGGCGATAACCCGTGGCGGGAGATGGCCTTTATGGGGACTGCGGTCACTGGTGCCGAAGGCGGCGGCGACACCAACCCGCGTCCGGAAAACATCAAAACCAAAATTCGTTTCAAAAACGCCGACGCCATCGGCCACCCCGGCGGCGAGGTATTCAATCGTTTTCTGGGCGCATTCGGTTACAGTTGCAGCAGCGATGTCGTTCCCTTCCAGCCCTACTTTCTCAGTACCCTCGATACGCTGGCCTGGCGCGGCGCCGTGCCGGAAATGCTTTATCCCGAAGCGTTAACTCCCGGTCTGCGTGAAGTGGGACAGACCGGCGATTTATGGGGCAACGTCTACCCCCGCGCCGGCGCGTTGGGACAAACCCACGATCACAAAGCCGCGGCGGTCATGGCGCAACGCGCAGCGGATATCGTCACCCGTACCGGCCAGTTGCACGTCTATCTGCCGCTGACCGCCTCATCCCGTCCCGGTTACTGGCCGCCGTCCCCGGTGCAGGAAAACCGCTCCAACAATCACGGCTGGCAGATGCTCGTTCCCCAAACAAGCAACCAGTGCATCACCTTTCCCGACCGCAGCATCAACGACACCTACGCCGACAGGCTTGCCATTGATGGCAACTACTCCTGGACGCTCTGGCGTCCTTATTCCTGCTGCAAACGTCGCGGTCAGATATTTCTCGGCAGTACCGGAGGAGAATCCAATGAAACTGAAGTTCGCTCTGATCCCCCTATTGTCCTGCTTCCTCGGTGACATCGTGCTGGCAGCTGACGACAGCTATAGTCTGGAACAACGTGGCGCTATTGCGGACAGCCTTTATTACCAGATCGGCGGCGGGTCAGTGATCACTCCCGCCCTGACGCGCCGCAACACGCAGCTACTGAATATGCAACTGGGCTGGAATGCCGATCTGATGTGCGGCAATTTTGATATCAGCACTACGGTCAAAAACCAGCTTAACGGCGTCACAAGCGGGTTTCAGGATCTGATGGGGCAGGTTATCCAGAATGCCACAGGGGCCGTGGCCAGTCTGCCTGCGATGATCATCCAGCGAGCGAACCCTCAGCTTTATGATTTGCTTACCAACGGCATCCTACAGGGGCGGCTCGACTTTGATAAATCCATGCTCAGTTGCCGCAGGATGGCGGAGAAAATGACCGATTTTGCTTCCGGCTCGATATGGACGCAAAGTGCAAAGGCCGAAAATTACCAGACCGTCGCCGCCAGTGAAACCGATGCGGTACGCGCGGAGCAGCAGGCCAGTCGGGAAGCGGCTAAAAAAGGAAAAACCTGGGTGGGCGGGCAAAAACGAGGCGGCGCTGGGCAACGCCCCATCAAACTTATCGGCGATACCGTCAAAGCGGGCTACAACCTCCTGAATCAGCGTGACGTAACGGATACCAGCAGTGTCTCAGGCTCCTGGTGCAAAGGCGAGCTTTGTCAGGTCTGGGAAAAACCGGAAGAGGTCGCCGCATGGACAACGCGCGTTGTCGGTGAACAGACGATTAATGTCGCTCCCGATAATGATGCCGCCGGCAACAGCGAGAATAAAACCGGCGCGCAGGCGGGCGTGGGGCTTTCGCCGCTGATAGAAGAAGAGCAGGAGAAAATCGCGCAGGTGCTGGCCGAACTGGTTAACGGTTCGCTTCGGCCCACGCACGAGAATCTGTCCAAAGCCAGCGGCGGCAAGCTGTTGCTCACACGCGGCGTGATAGAGGCATTGAAAGACGATCCCGACGCCGTGGTGCTGGTACAGCGATTATCGGGAGAAATGGCGCTCGCCAGGGTAATGGAACAGGCGCTGATGGCCCGCCGCACCCTGCTGGCCGGGATGCGCGAGCCCAATATCGCCAGTGAAAAAGAAGCGCAGTCACAACTGGGACAGACCGCCCTGCAACTCGAGCAGGAACTGAACCAGTTACGCCTCGAAATGGAGATGCGCCGTGCGCTGGCGGATAACGCCAGCAGCGTCATTCTGGAACGTCAGTCCTATCGCAATCTGACGCAGGGCCGGACTATTGATACGCATGATGACATGGATAATCGCATCAACAAACTGAATACCCCGGAACAGGAGAGCCACTGATGACATTCTCCCGAACCGGTAAAATACTGCTGTATGTTGTGGCGCTGATACTGGTTGCCGCGCTGACGACCTGGCTGGGAATACAGCTAACCGGCAGTGGATCTGACTGGCGCCATTGGCTGTATCAGGCACGCTTCGGCCTGCTTTGCTGGCGTCTGGCGTTGTACCTCTGTCTGGCCGCCTCCTGGCTGTCGCTGCGCAGAAGGCTTCTACAACGTTATCCCGCCTGCCAGCGCTTGTCGCTGCGTACCGCCTTCCTGTTTTTTCTGCTGGTCGCTGCCGCAGAATACAGCAATCTGGTATACCTCCGGGGAGATGACGCATGACGGCCAATACCTATCTGGAATACTTCCTCACGCTGCTGGGGTGGCTCGCCAATAACGGCATCTGGTCGGTCATCACCGCGACCGGCCTGTTCGCCTTCCCGCTGCTGGCGAAGCTCATTGAAATCTGGCTAAAAGCCCGCAGTCAGGGGGCTGACGAGGGAAATCAGGGAGGACTGGCGTTAGCCTGGATGGAGCACACGGTCTACACCGCGCTGGTGGTCATCATGTTTGCCTGCGTCCCTCTGCTGGATGTCCATCTGTCCACTCTCCGCTATGATGCCTCTCGTATCTCGCAGTGTGGCCGCACCGTCGTGCAACCCTCTGATTCGGGTTACGCCTCGCTGACCAACGAACTGGGCGGCCAAACCGCGGCGGTTCCGGTATGGTGGTATTTTATTCATGCCGTATCCAAGGGCGTCACTAACGCCGCGGTCTCCACACTCCCCTGCTCTCCCGACCTGCGGCAGATCCGCTTCGAGGTACAGCATAGCCGCATCAGCGACCCGACGCTGGCGCAGGAGCTCCAGGATTTTGTGGAGGAGTGTTATGCGCCTTCCCGAGCCCGCCTGAAAAGACAAGAAGCCGGTCTGGCGCTGGATATCAGCGATGACGTGGCCTGGCCCGGCTCTTCTCACTTCCTGACGACGTCCGGCTACTACGATACCGATCACGCACGTTCGCCGCGAAGCCAATGGCCGTATGACAGCACCCGGGACGCCGGATTATTTGATGCAGGCACCGGCGGCTATCCCACCTGCAAGCAGTGGTGGCAGGACGGTAGCATCGGCCTGAAAGATCGCCTGCTGGCGCTGATTCAGCCTACCGTCTGGCAGCAGCTCAACGCGCTGGGGCAACCGAAAAGCGTTTACGAAGCGTCAGTGCTGCGTTCTCTGGTCAGTCAGCGAAACATGCAGGCATCACAAAGCGGCTCCGTTTATGGCGGATATGGCGGCAATGCCGGAATGATCTCGACCACACAAGCACTAACGAGACTAAGCAGTCTGACGGGTACCGCCGTGTCCAGTCTGGCGATGTTTCCAGCATTCGACAGCATGCGCCAGGCGCTACCGATGGTACAGGCCATTCTACAGATGGCGCTGGTGATCTGCCTTCCCATGGTCATTCTGTTCTCCGCCTATGCGCTGAAAACAGTGATCACACTGACGGCGGTACAGTTCGCCCTGTTCTTCGTCACCTTCTGGTGGGAGCTCGCCCGCTGGCTCGATAGCTGGCTGCTGATTGCGATGTACGACAGCAGTACCCATAGCAGCGTTTCGCTGAATACGCTGAATTACGGATTCCAGAACAGCAGCGACGACATCATCGTCAATATCGTGATGGGTGCCATGTTTCTGGTACTGCCGGCTTTCTGGATGGGGGCGCTGGGATGGGCGGGCATTGCGCTTGGAGGAGCCATAGAGGGTGCAATACGCCAGGGAACACATAATAGCCAGCAAGCCGGTGGTTCCAGCATGAGCGTACTAAAAAACGCTATACGAAAGTAACTATTCCGGCAATTTTACACCATTACAATAATAACCAGGCCCTTCGGGGCCATCACCGTGGTAGCCATTCAGATTTTTTCCATCGTCAAATGTGTCAGGCACAAACGCCAGAAAGTCCAGAATCAATTCGCCGACAGGTACAGCCTGATCCTGCGACTCCGACGCGGGCGATTGATCATGGCTCTGCTGCATTTGCTGCATGGCTTCCCGGCATTTATCTTCATTGGTCCATTCGTTATCCGGTGCGCTTTGCAGCCAGTTTTTGAGGCTGTTTTTCATGATTTCATTCCCTTATCCGTGTCCGCCAGCATGATGAAAGTTTACCACTTTGCACAAAAAACGCACAATATTTGTTCATTTTTGCTGGTTCTTGCGTCGTATCGCATCCAGTTTTCTGTGGCAGGCATCCAGTACCCAGGCGGAGAAATTGGCGTTAGGATTATCCGTTTTTTCCTGCTCTACGCTGGTATTGATTTCGTCGATAAGTTCATGAGGGAAACGAACCCCCTTTGTTGTAGAACGATTGTTTTTAAAACCTGTAGGCATACCGTTTTTCCTTTGTCGGTGAAGGAACACTATACAGAGGAAAAGAGTTTTTAAAAATATTGACGTGTATATGCACCTAGCGCTATGGTGTATATACACCAAGATACTTTATGGTGAATAGCGAAGCCCGGCAGTGCGCCAACACTAACCGGGCCTCTGACCACAACGTTATAGGAGTAACGCTATGGCTGATGCCCAGTCTACCCAAGCTCGTCTTAAATATCAGTACCTTTTACAACTTCTTCCCATTCTGCGAAAGGCTACTGCTCGCCTGTTGGCTCAGGAGGCGGACTATGTACGATGATACGCCACTGGAACTGGACGAACTGATCGATCAGTGCCGGGCGCTGGTTTATGCCGCTGTGAGAATTGAACGAGAGGGTGTTCGTGAGATCCTGCTGTTCATTTTGCAGGAACGGATTGAATGTCTACACAACACTTGCCAGAAGCAAATCAAAGAAGAACTGGCTGAAGCGAATGCAACTAACGGGTAGTCAACGCCAGATTGCCGTTTCCGGTCATCATTCATTTCAATAAAATCATAGCCTGTTTTTCGTCACCTATAACGAAAAAACAGGCTTTTTGCTTACATAAAACCAGAGAAGAACCATCTGCCGGGAAGTATGAATAGCGGCGACCAGGCCATTTTGCAGATGGCGCGAGTGAGTCCTAATACCCGAGCCCCCTTCTCCATCACAGTAACCCGTTAAAAAACATCATTTCAGATATCCAGTTTTCCGTATATCCACGCCACTCCGTAATCCACCATTCCCCCGGCAAGTCGCTGCTGTCGCAGCACCCGGTGAACGCCGTTCACGCCCCCGAATGCTCATACACCTGAAAACGAGCGACGCCTTACGCGCTGGTGCATGCCCTTCACATTATTCTGATATCGGAGAACCAATATGTCTGAATTAATCCAATATGGCCTTTTTTCGCCTACGGACAAAATGCTGATTGCCCGAGCTATCCAGGCAATCGAAAAACAATTTATCGGTGCATCTGAGAATACGCCGGTTTTTACCGACAACCAGATGGCGGTTGATTATCTGCGTTTACAACTGTGCGACCATGACCGGGAACATTTTATGGTGCTGTTTCTTAACTCTCAGAACAGGTTAATTGCCGCAGAGAAAGTCTTCAGCGGCAGTCTGGCGTCTGTGGAAGTTCATCCGCGAATTATTGCCCGCAAGGCGCTCATTCATAATTCCAGAAGCCTGATTCTGGCGCATAATCACCCTTCGGGTAATGCACTTCCCAGCCAGGCGGACAGGGTGCTCACCCGTAATATGGTGCAGTGCCTTTCCCTCTTCGACATTAACATTCTGGACCATATTATTATCACGCCCGGCGATGCGTATTATGCCTTTTCCCAACATGGTGAAATATAATCTGA
>NZ_VYKJ01000026.1 GCF_008710095.1 Affinibrenneria salicis | reverse complement strand
TGTCTCAGTCCCAGTGTGGCTGGTCATCCTCTCAGACCAGCTAGGGATCGTCGCCCAGGTGAGCCGTTACCTCACCTGCTGGCTAATCCCATCTGGGTTCATCCGATGGCGTGAGGCCCGAAGGTCCCCCACTTTGGTCTTGCGACGTTATGCGGTATTAGCTACCGTTTCCAGTAGTTATCCCCCCCCATCAGGCAGATCCCCAGACATTACTCACCCGTCCGCCACTCGCCGGCAGGAAAGCAAGCTTTCCCCCGCTGCCGTTCGACTTGCATGTGTTAGGCCTGCCGCCAGCGTTCAATCTGAGCCATGATCAAACTCTTCAATTTAAGATTTGTTTGATTTTGCTAAGTTAATAGCTGCCCAAAGAATTGTACTGTTAGTTCGTAATGAATTAACTGTCAGTCACTCTTCAGGACTTTCTTGTATCTTTTACGATACGGTCCTGTGAGTGCCCACACAGATTGTCTGATTAATTGTTAAAGAGCAGTGCGACCGCGCCTTAGCGTCTGTCGCGAGGTGGCGTATATTACGCTTTCCTCATTTCGAGTCAACCCCTGACCTGCAGAAAGTTTTCTCTTTTTCTCTTCGTCGCCCTGAGCGTTAACCCGTGGCGCCGTGTCGATGGAGGCGCATTATAGGGATCCCGTTCGTTTACACAACCCTTTTTTGGATCTTTTTTGCCGTTCGCCCATTTTTCCACCCTTTCGTTGAGATCTTATGCGATCGGCGCTATTTTCAGCTGCACATTGCGGATTTAGCCCCATCAGTCGCCGTCAATCAATACAGGTATCGAGGTTCCGGATCATGTCTGCTCCATTACGTAGTTATAAAGGGTTAATGCCCGTGTTGAACAAACGAGTCATGATCGATAGTTCCAGCGTCGTCATTGGCGATGTCGAACTCGGCGATGACGTCAGTATCTGGCCACTGGCCGTTATTCGCGGCGACGTACACTGCGTCAGGATCGGCTCACGCACTAACGTTCAGGACGGCAGCGTGCTGCACGTTACCCATAAATCGGCGCGCAACCCCGATGGTTATCCGCTAATCATCGGCGACGAAGTAACCATTGGCCACAAGGCTATGCTGCATGGCTGCACGATCGGCAACCGCGTTTTAGTGGGGATGGGATCGATTATCCTCGACGGCGCTCATATAGAAGACGATGTCATGATCGGCGCCGGCAGCCTGGTCCCTCCAGGGAAACGGCTGGCAAGCGGCTACCTGTATCTCGGCAGCCCGGCGAAACAGATACGCCCGTTGACCCCCGACGAAATAGAGGGACTGCGCTATTCCTCAAATAATTATGTACGCTGGAAAGATGACTACCTGGCTCAGGACAACGAAAGCCAGCCCTGATCGTCATACTGCTGCTTTTGCGCCATACGCTCATATTCGTCTTCCAAATCCCAGCGATGCTCACGAAACAGGGACAGCCACTGTTGCACGCTGTCGCCGCCGTATCGCCGCGCCAGAACGTCGGCGCTGATGCGGCAGTTAATCTGGAATCCGTTGACTAAAGCCGGGAAACACACCGCGCGGATTTGTTCATCCCAGTATTCGCGATCGGGAAACTGAATGGCCTGATTCACGCAGTCAGATCCTGTTTCATCTGGGCGATCACCGGCGCGATCTCCGGCATGACGCCGTGCCAAAGCATAAAAGAGTGGGCCGCCTGCCCCACCAGCATGCCCAACCCATCGGCATAATGTTGCGCGCCCTGCTGCTGACACCAGGCGAGAAAAGGCGTCAGCCCGGCCTGATAAAACATGTCATAGCAGCGCACCTTATCGTCGATTAACCCGGCGGGCAGGTCAGGCACCGCGCCGTGGATGCCGGAAGAGGTCGCATTAATAACCAGATCGAAATGCCGCCCGCTCAATGCGGAGTGCGGCAAAGCCTGGATTGCGCCGCAGTGCCGGAATATTTCAGCCAGATTTACGGCGCGGGAAAAGGTCCGGTTGACGATAGCGATCGAACAGCCAAATGACGCCAGGGGCTGGATTACGCCACGCGCCGCGCCGCCGGCGCCGATCAACAGGATCCGATCGCCACGCCCGATCAAATCCAGGCGTTGTAGATCGCTGAGCAGGCCAATACCATCGGTGTTTTCTCCCTGCAGGCGTCCATCGGCGAGTTTTTTCAGCGTATTCACCGCGCCGGCCAGCCTGGCCCGCTCCGTTAGTTCATCCGCCGCCGCCCATGCCCGCTCTTTAAACGGCAGGGTAACATTTACCCCCTTGCCGCCCGCGCCGAAAAACGCTGACAGACAGTGCTCAAACTGATCCTCCGGCGCCAGCACGCGGCCATAGCGATGTTCGATCGCCGTCTGCTCGGCAAACAGTGCGTGAATACGGGGGGACTTACTGTGCGCGACAGGATTGCCAAAAACAGCGAAAGCGCACGGTTGCTCATCAACGGTCATCTGTTCAGCCTTTATTTTCTCTGTATTGAACGTACCTGACGGCGCTAGCCCTGGCGGAATAATTCGCCCGTCAGCGCGTCGCGTATTTCAGAAGGATTGAGCCGCCCGCCGACAGCGCCGTCAAGCACCGGAAACGATGCGCCGAATTGCCGCCGCACGTCTTCGGCGCAACGGCAGGGCGGCTGGCCGGTCAGGTTGGCGCTGGTCGACACCAGCGGCTTGCCATAAAACAGGCAAAGCCGCTGAACCAGCGGATGGTCGCTAACCCGTACCGCCAGGGAACTGAACTGGCCGGTGAGCCAGCGCGGCGTGGCGGGCCTGGCGGGCAGCACCCAGGTAACGGGCCCCGGCCAGCGGGAAAAAACCGCCGCACGCTGCGTATCCGTCAATGCGCTATCATCCACATAGGGCGCCAACTGTTGATAATCGGCGGCGATGAGGATTAGTCCTTTCTGCCACGGGCGCTGTTTCAGCGCCAGCAATTTACTCACCGCGCCGTGACTATCAGGATCGCAGCCTAAACCGAATACCGCCTCGGTTGGATAAGCGATCACGCCATCATTCTGCAAAACCTGGCGTAAAGACAGCAGCTGGAACTCTGAAGGATCACTCATTTGTATCAATTTCTTCCGCCGTTACCGGCTTTCCACATGATTTACTGGCGCAAAAACGTCTGATGCCGCGCGCCGTTTTCTTCTCGAACAACAGGGGATAATGACAATGCGGGCACTCTCCGGCGACCGGTTTATGATTTAACGTAAACTGGCAATCCGGGTAACGTTCACAGGAATAAAAGACTTTTCCATAGCGTGATTTGCGCTGTAACAGCCGCCCCGTCTGGCATTGGGGGCAGTTGATCTGAGTGTCGTCGGGACGATCGATCACCTCAGTGTGCGTACAGACCGGGTAATTTCTGCAGCCAATAAACATGCCATAGCGCCCCTGACGCAACACCAGCGTTGACTGACACTGCGGGCACAGCTGTCCCTCCAGCACTTTTACCACATGCCCGTCGGCCTGGAGCTTTAACGAGCGGATAAATTGACATGCCGGATAACGCGAGCAGCCCATGAAAGGCCCATGCGGCCCGGAGCGAATCACCAATGGGGCGCCGCATTCCGGGCAAAGCTCGCCTGTACCGGCGGGAGGCGTAGAGACTTTCGACATCACTGTTCCCCCCCCGACCGGGATTTAATGCAAATATCCCTCACTGCCTTCAAATAACAACTCTTCCATCTGCTGGTAAGCATTTTCACAACCCGGCACATTAAACAGCACCATCAGAATTACCCATTTAAGATCGTCAAGATCAAACTCCGGCGTATCCAGCGCCATTACGCGATCGATAACCATCTCTCTGGTATCGGGGTTCAGCACCTCGATCTGCTCAAGAAACAGCAGAAAGCCGCGGCAATCCACATCCAACCGCTGCTCCTCTTCCTGGGTATATATCCTTAACGCTTCCGGATCGCTAATCAGCGGGAACGATTTATCGTGCCCTTCCTGCAAATCCGCCAGCTTTTCCAGCCAGCTCAACGCGCTATAGATATCACTACGGTGAAATCCAACGCGGGTGAGGTCATCGGTTAACGTATCCTGGTCTACACGCATTTCCGTTTCATTGTGGATATAAGTTTCAAACAAGTACATGAGTACGTCGAACATGGCCTGCCCTCCTTAATCGGACATAGCCGCCGGGTACAGCTGCGATCCACCCTGCTAACTCCAGATCCAATAGTTTGCGGACTACGTCTGGCACAGGCTGGCCGGCACGTTCAGCGACAACGTCAACAGGTGTAACCTCATCTCCTACGTTAGCCAACACGTCGGCAAATGGCAATTCAACTTCATCTATTGAGGCGTAAATAGTGTCCGCTGGCGCTGATTTCAACCATTCCAGCCCGTTTCCAAGCTGTTCAAGGATATCTTTCGGCTGAGTAACGAGGTACGCGCCCTGCTGAATCAGCCAGTGTGTGCCTTGCGTCATGGCGTTGCCCAATGGCCCGGGCAGGGCGAAAACCTCCCTGTTTTGCTCCAGCGCATAACGCGCCGTGACCAGCGACCCGCTGCGCAGCGAGGCTTCGACAATCAGAACGCCCAGACTCAACCCGCTGATAATACGGTTACGGCGCGGAAAATTGGCCGGCAGGGGCGCCATTGCCAGCGGAAACTCTGAAACGATCGCGCCGCCCTGCGCAATAATCTGTGCCGCCAGCGCCCGGTGCCGACGCGGATAAACCGTCGCCAGCCCGTTGCCCAATACGGCCAGCGTCTTACCGCCGGCCTGCAGCGCGGCCCGATGCGCGACGGCGTCAATACCCAGCGCCAGGCCGCTGGTAATCGCCAGTTCACTCAGCGCCAGCTCCTGGGCGAAGAACCGGCCCCACTGTTCGCCATACAAACTGTTATTTCGGCTGCCGACAATCGCCAACTGCGGAAGAGATAACGCGGAGACCGAGCCGCAGACAAACAGTACCAGAGGCGGAGCGGCGATATTGGCGAGCAGCGCGGGCCAGGCGGCATCATGCCAGGTCAGCATGTGGTTATCCGGCGCCTCCAGCCAGCGTAACGTCTCCACAATCGCTCCGCTATCCTGATGAAAGAACTGCCTGATTTTCTCATCATCCAACCCGCAGGCAAACAATGCCTCACGCCGACAACCGCCCGACTCAATCAACTTTTTCGCCGCCTGCGCCGCCTGCTCGCGTCGGAGATGACGCACCGACATCAAACGCAGCCAGATTTCCGCCGGTTCCATCGTCTTTCTCCTTTTAGCCGCCGCCCGCCCCTAATACGCAATTCTGCGTCGATGCTGTCAATCAGTGCGGGAAATGTCTAGAATAGGGCATGAAACTCTCTTATTACTCGGATACAGATCTAAACATATATGTCAGTTTTGCAGGTATTACATTTCCCTGATGAGCGGCTCCGCACCAAAGCGCAGCCAGTTAAAGAAGTCAATGCTGAGATTCAGCGTATCGTGGACGATATGTTCGACACCATGTACGAGGAAGAAGGTATTGGCCTGGCCGCCACGCAGGTTGATATTCACCAGCGGATTATTGTGATCGACGTATCTGAAGAACGCGATCAGCGGCTGGTCCTGATCAACCCGGAATTGCTGGAAAAGAGCGGCGACACAGGTATAGAGGAAGGGTGCCTGTCAATCCCTGAAACTCGGGCGCTGGTACCGCGCGCCGAACGGGTAAAGGTGCGCGCGCTGGATCGCGACGGCAACCCTTTTGAGCTGGAAACGGACGGATTGCTGGCCATCTGTATTCAGCATGAGATGGATCATCTGGTCGGGAAGCTGTTTATAGACTATCTCTCCACGCTGAAACGTCAGCGTATCCGCCAGAAACTGGAAAAGCTGGCCCGGCTGAATGCCCGCGCCTAATGACTTTTCATCAGACAGGAAAGCACGTGTCCGATTCTTTACGCATTATTTTCGCCGGTACCCCTGATTTCGCCGCCCGTCATCTCGAGGCGCTGTTAGCCTCGCGCCACCAGGTGGTCGGCGTATTCACCCAGCCCGATCGGCCGGCTGGCCGGGGCAATAAACTCACCGCCAGTCCGGTAAAAATGCTGGCGCTGCAGCAGGGTATCGAGGTTTTTCAGCCGAAATCCTTGCGTCCGGCGGAAAGTCAGCAACTGGTTGCCGGGTTAAACGCCGATATCATGGTCGTGGTCGCCTACGGACTGATTTTACCCACAGAGGTGCTGGCGATGCCGCGTCTCGGATGCGTCAATGTCCATGGTTCCCTGCTGCCTCGCTGGCGCGGCGCGGCGCCGATTCAGCGCGCGCTGTGGGCCGGCGATGAGAGTACCGGTGTGACAATCATGCAGATGGATGCCGGTCTGGATACCGGGGCCATGCTGCATAAAATCGCCTGTCCAATCGATCGGCAGGACACCAGCGCCAGCCTGTACGAAAAGCTGGCTCAATTGGGGCCGCAGGGCCTGTTGACTACGCTGGAACAACTGTCCAACAGTCAGGCGCAGGCCGAAGCGCAGGATGAAGCGCTGGCGACCTATGCCGCCAAACTGAGTAAAGAAGAAGCCCGGCTCGACTGGCGGCTTCCGGCCCGTCAATTGGCCCTGTGCGTGCGGGCATTCAATCCGTGGCCGGTAAGCTATTTCGTGGTAGAGGAACAGTCGGTTAAAGTCTGGCGCGCCGAAGCGTTGGATATCGACCACCAGGCGCAGCCCGGCACTATCCTGCAGGCGGATAAACACGGCATCCATATTGCCGCGGCGAAAGGCGTGCTGAATATTTTGGAACTGCAGCCCGCCGGCAAAAAAACGATGCAGGCGCAAGACTTGCTAAACTCGCGGCGCGAATGGTTCATGCCGGGAGCGCTGTTGGCCTAAACTCTTATGATACCGGCCCGGGTCGGTATCACATCTTCCCTTACTCACCAGACATCCATGAAAAACACATATAATCTTCGCAGTATTGCCGCAAAAGTCGTCGGACAGGTCCTGGATAACGGGCAATCCCTCAGCGCCCTACTACCCGACCAGCAACGAGGCTTATCAGAAAAAGATCGGGCATTACTTCAGGAGCTGTGTTTTGGCATATTGCGCGTCCTCCCTCAGCTGGAATGGTGCATCCAGCAGTTGATGGCGCGGCCCATGGTCGGCAAACAGAGAACCCTGCACTATTTGATTATGGTAGGGCTCTATCAGTTGCTCTATACCCGTATCCCGATCCACGCCGCGCTGTCCGAAACCGTACAGGGCGCAGTGGTGCTAAAACGCCCGCAGCTAAAAGGTCTGGTAAACGGCGTACTGCGCCAGTTTCAACGTCAGCAGCCCGAGCTCATGCAGCGCGCGGCTAACCACAGCAGCCGATATTTTCATCCGGACTGGCTGCTCAACCGCATCCAGCGCGCCTGGCCCGAACAATGGGAACAGATTGTGGCGGCCAACAACGCGCGTCCGCCAATGTGGTTGCGCGTCAACCTTCAGCGTCACACGACCGACGCCTGGCTTGCTCTACTGCAGGCCACCGGCAAAAATGCCGAACGGCACTCGCAGATTGAAGAGGCGCTGCGCCTGAATGAACCCTGCGTCGTCTCGCTGCTGCCCGGTTTTTCTCAGGGGTGGGTCACCGTCCAGGACGTCTCTGCTCAGGGCTGCGTACACTGGCTCAACCCGCAAGACAATGAAGATATTCTCGATCTGTGCGCGGCGCCGGGCGGCAAAACTACCCATATACTGGAAAAGGCGCCGGCAGCCCGGGTGCTGGCCGTCGATATTGATGAGCAACGTCTGGCGCGGGTAAAAGAGAATTTACAGCGTTTGCGTCTGCACGCCACGATCAAACAAGGTGACGGACGGCGACCGGAAGAATGGTGCGGCGACCAGCAGTTCGATCGTATCTTACTGGATGCGCCCTGTTCAGCCACCGGCGTGATTCGCCGCCACCCGGATATTAAATGGCTGCGCCGTAATGAGGATATCGCTGAACTGGCGCGGCTGCAGAAAGAGATTCTGGAGGCCGTCTGGCCGCGCTTAAAGGCCGGCGGAACGCTGGTCTACGCCACCTGTTCCATCCTGCCGGAGGAGAACAGCGAACAGATACGCGATTTCCTGTCCCGCCATGACGACGCGCAATTAATGGATACCGGCGATCAGCAGCAGCCCGGCGTGCAAAAACTGCCCGACCCGCAAGGCGGTGACGGCTTCTTTTATGCGAAACTGGTGAAAACCAGCCAGAATAATGCCTGACCTCGGGTCAGCACAGGCAAAGAGCGAAAAGAACAATGAAGATTATTATTCTTGGCGCCGGTCAGGTTGGCGGTACGCTGGCAGAAAACCTGGCGGGTGAAAATAACGATATAACCGTTGTCGATACCGATGTGAACCGGCTTCGTCAGCTGCAGGATAAATTCGACTTACGCGCCGTAACAGGATATGCCTCGCATCCCCGAGTTTTACAGGATGCGGGAGCGGAAGATGCAGATATGCTGATCGCAGTCACCAGTTCCGACGAAACGAACATGATCGCCTGCCAGATCGCCTATTCTTTGTTCAAAACGCCGAATCGCATCGCCCGTATCCGCGCTCATGACTATATTCGCGAAAGCGAACGGCTGTTTCTGCCGGAGGCGGTGCCCGTCGACCATCTAATCGCACCAGAGCAGTTGGTCATCGACAATATTTACAAGCTGATTGAGTATCCCGGCGCGCTGCAGGTAGTAAATTTCGCTGCCGGGAAAGTCAGCATCGCCGCGGTAAAAGCCTATTACGGCGGTCCGCTGGTCGGCAACGCGCTTTCCTCTATGCGAGAACACATCCCGCACATTGATACCCGGGTAGCGGCGATTTTCCGTCAGGATCGACCGATTCGCCCGCAGGGCTCCACCGTGATCGAGGCCGGCGATGAAGTATTCTTTGTCGCCGCCTCGCAGCACATTCGCGCGGTGATGAGCGAACTGCAGCGGCTCGAAAAACCTTACAAGCGCATTATGATCGTCGGCGGCGGCAACGTCGGCGCCGGCCTCGCCCAGCGGCTGGAAAAAGATTACAGCATTAAATTGATTGAACGTAATCAGCAGCGCGCCGTGGAGCTGGCCGAACTGCTGCAGGACACTATTGTGTTTCACGGCGACGCCTCCGATCAGGAACTGCTAGCGGAAGAGCATGTGGAGCAAATTGATGTTTTCATCGCAATCACCAACGATGATGAAGCCAACATCATGTCGGCGATGCTGGCCAAACGTATGGGCGCCAAAAAAGTGATGGTGCTTATTCAGCGGCGTGCTTACGTCGATCTGGTGCAGGGCAGCGTTATCGATGTCGCTATTTCACCGCAGCAGGCCACTATCTCCGCGCTGCTGGGCCACGTACGTAAAGCCGATATCGTCAGCGTTTCTTCCCTGCGCAGGGGCGCGGCGGAAGCGATTGAAGCCATTGCGCATGGCGATGAGGGAACATCTAAAGTGGTTGGCCGCATGATTGAAGACATTAAACTGCCGCCTGGCGCCACCATCGGCGCTATCGTGCGCGGCGATGACGTCATCATTGCAAACGGCAATATGCATATTGAACAGGGTGACCACGTCATCATGTTCCTGACCGACAAGAAATTTGTACCCGACGTCGAACGACTCTTTCAGCCCAGCCCATTCTTTTTGTAAGCGGCAAACGGAAAATACGCGGATAAAGCGCAAAAGAAAGAATTTGGTAGTGAAAATGAAGCCCTGCCTGGCAATTACAGGATCATTTGTTAGAATTTAACTGTTCTGTTTCTTAAGGAGTTTGTCTATGAGCTTTATCAAAGAGTTCCGCGAATTCGCCATGCGCGGTAACGTCGTGGATCTGGCCGTCGGGGTTATCATCGGTGCCGCTTTCGGTAAAATTGTATCGTCGCTGGTTTCCGATATCATTATGCCTCCGCTCGGCTTGCTGATTGGTGGCGTTGATTTTAAACAATTCCACCTGATACTCCGGGAAGCTCAGGGGGATATCCCTGCGGTAGTAATGAACTATGGGGTATTCATTCAAAATATTTTTGATTTCATCATCGTGGCATTCGCTATTTTTATCGCCATCAAACTGATGAATAAGATGCGCCGTAAAACAGAAGAACAACCTGCCGCGCCGCCGAAGCCCAGCGCAGAAGAAACTCTGCTGACGGAAATTCGCGATCTGCTCAAACAGCAGCAACCTAAAGTCTGATTCGGAATGAATCCGATATAAAAAAACCACCGCAGGGTGGTTTTTTTATATCGCCGGTTAAGCGGCTAAAAAGCAGAAGGCCAGTGATAAAAAGCCGTATTCTTTCTTATCACTGGCCTCCTGGTAACGCCCTTTAGCATGTTTATTTTTACGCCGATAACTTCCTTTACCTTTCTGATTCACTTCAACCCGCTGGCGAAAAAGAGGGTCATGTAATAGCGCTTCCAGCGCATTGTCGCAAATTTTGCCTTTAGTATGACGATAGCCTGCCATGGTTAACCTCGAAATAATATATTTAACAGCCGGCGTATTATAGGACAGAAAATAGGGCGGGGAAAGATGGGCGATTAATCTTCGTCCGGCTGACTAAAACGCTGATTAAGACGCGTTGAATACTCGCCGTGCAGAAAGTCAGTGCTCATTCCGGCCTGTATCAGGCGTAATTCCAGCACGCGCAGCCGACGCTCAATCTCCGGGTAATCAGGATGCTGTTGCGAAATATTCGCCAGCAGATCGGACAACTGCAGCGCTTCTTTGCGGTTTTCCAGCTCCGGCGGCAAACAGCCGGCATTTTTCAGTAAGCGGTACGCGGCGCGCAGCTCAGCCGGTACGCCCCGGTCATCATCCAGCTGCAGCGGCTGCCCCATTCCGGGCAACTCATTTAGTTCGCCGTTTTGCTGTGCGGTAATAATATGGCGTTCCGCCCACTCATCAATCAGCCACATATGCGTCTCAGACAGAGAGGAAATGTTTACCATACATTTATTACGGACATAAAAAAACCGGGTTTCCCCGGTTTTTTCACGCTAAGGCAGATTACTCTGCGGTAGCTACTTCTTCTGTTACAGACTCTGCACGATCAACGAGCTCGATGTATGCCATCGGCGCATTATCGCCTGCACGGAAACCACACTTCAGAATACGAGTGTAACCACCGGCGCGGCTCGCGAAACGCGGGCCCAGTTCATTAAACAGTTTTGCCACGATCTCGTTATCACGAGTACGGGCGAATGCCAGACGACGATTAGCAACGCTGTCGGTCTTGGCAAGAGTAATCAGCGGTTCAACAACGCGACGCAGCTCTTTCGCTTTTGGCAGGGTCGTCTTGATGATTTCATGACGAACCAAAGAACCAGCCATGTTACGGAACATAGCCTGACGATGGCTGCTGTTACGGTTCAGTTGACGACCACTCTTACGATGGCGCATGACCTTATCCTTCTCAGTAAAACCTTAACCTGTGATCCGGTTACTCATCAGCAATGCTTGCCGGTGGCCAATTTTCCAGGCGCATGCCCAGAGACAGACCACGTGAAGCCAGCACGTCTTTGATCTCAGTAAGAGATTTTTTACCCAGGTTAGGCGTTTTAAGTAACTCAACCTCGGTACGCTGTACCAGATCACCGATGTAGTGGATAGCTTCTGCCTTAAGGCAGTTAGCAGAGCGGACAGTCAATTCCAGATCGTCAACAGGGCGCAGCAGGATCGGATCGAACTCTGGTTTCTCTTCTTTAACTTCCGGCTGACGAACATCACGTAAGTCAACGAAAGCTTCCAGTTGTTCAGCCAGAATGGTGGCCGCACGGCGGATCGCCTCTTCAGGATCGATCGTGCCATTGGTTTCCATCTCGATGACCAGCTTGTCCAGGTCGGTACGCTGTTCTACACGCGCTGCTTCAACATTGTAGGCAATACGCTCTACAGGGCTGTAGCAGGCATCGACCAGCAGACGACCAATCGGGCGCTCATCTTCTTCCGTATGAATACGGGCAGAAGCCGGCACATAACCACGACCACGCTGCACTTTGATACGCATGCTAATAGCGGCGTTTTCATCGGTCAGATGGCAGATCACATGCTGCGGCTTGACGATTTCGACATCACCGTCGTGGGTAATGTCGGCTGCAGTCACAGGGCCAATGCCAGATTTATTCAGGGTAAGAATAATTTCATCTTTGCCATGAACTCTCACCGCCAGCCCTTTCAGGTTGAGCAGGATTTCCAGGATATCTTCCTGTACGCCTTCTTTGGTGCTGTACTCATGCAGTACACCATCAATCTCAACCTCGGTCACCGCGCAACCTGGCATGGATGAAAGCAGAATACGGCGCAGTGCGTTGCCAAGAGTATGGCCGAAGCCCCGCTCTAACGGCTCAAGGGTCACCTTGGCGTGCGTCGAACTAATTTGCTCGATATCAACCAGGCGCGGTTTTAGAAACTCTGTCACAGAACCCTGCATTGTGTCCTCTCTTTGGTACTAAGCCTTACTTGGAGTAAAGCTCGACGATCAGGTGTTCATTAATGTCCGAAGACAGATCGGTACGTTCAGGATTACGCTTGAACACACCTTCCATCTTGGCAGCATCAATTTCCAGCCATGTAGGCTTTTCACGCTGCTCAGCCAGCTCCAGAGCGGCTTTAACGCGAGACTGCTTTTTAGCTTTCTCACGAATGCTGACTACGTCATTCGGGGATACCTGATAAGAAGC
The DNA here is from genome assembly GCF_008710095.1 of Affinibrenneria salicis. The sequence goes on along the minus strand of NZ_VYKJ01000026.1, from coordinate 13,474 downwards.
GATGTTAACAACGCGACCATTTACCATAACGGCTTTATGGCTAACCAGCTGGCGCGCTTCTGCACGCGTGGCGCCGAAGCCCATACGGTAAACAACGTTGTCCAGACGCCCTTCCAGCAACTGCAGCAGGTTTGCACCCGTGTTGCCTTTCAGACGAGCGGCTTCTTTATAGTAGTTACGGAACTGACGTTCCAGAACACCGTAGATACGGCGAACTTTTTGTTTTTCACGTAACTGTACACCATAGTCAGACAGACGCGGTTTACGCGCACCATGCTGACCAGGAGCTTGTTCAATCTTACACTTGGAATCGATCGCACGAACACCAGACTTAAGGAACAGGTCGGTGCCTTCACGACGGCTCAGCTTGAGCTTAGGCCCCAAATATCTTGCCATTTTCTTTCTCCAGCAATCCTAAAAGCGGCGTTATACGCGACGCTTTTTCGGCGGACGACAACCGTTATGAGGGATCGGAGTCACATCAGTAATGTTAGTGATGCGAAAACCAGCCGCGTTCAGGGCGCGGATAGTAGACTCACGGCCCGGACCCGGTCCCTTGACCATAACTTCCAGATTCTTGATACCGTACTCTTTCACTGCTTCTGCACAGCGTTCTGCTGCAACCTGAGCGGCGAAAGGCGTAGATTTACGAGAACCACGGAAACCGGAACCACCGGCTGTTGCCCAACCCAACGCATTACCCTGACGATCGGTAATAGTAACGATGGTGTTGTTGAAAGAAGCATGGACATGAGCCACACCGTCAGAGACTTGCTTTCTTACACGCTTACGTGCACGAATAGGTGCCTTTGCCATTATTCAATCACCCCGATTATTTCTTGATCGGTTTGCGCGGACCCTTACGGGTACGGGCGTTAGTCTTGGTACGCTGACCGCGAACCGGCAGACCACGACGATGACGCAAACCACGATAAGTACCAAGGTCCATCAGACGCTTGATGCTCAGGGTAACTTCACGACGCAGATCACCTTCGACAACAAACTTGGCGACTTCGTCACGCAGCTTATCGATTTGCTCTTCAGACAGCTCACTGATCTTAACATTTTCAGCAATACCGGACGCAGCGCAGATAGCCTGCGAGCGGGTTTTGCCGATACCATAGATCGAAGTTAATGCGATAACGGTATGTTTATGATCAGGAATGTTAATGCCTGCTATACGGGCCACTATGCACTCCTACAATTTTATACAGCAATACCATTCTGAAAAGCCCGTTTTCAGGATACTCAAATAGTATTGCAGCTACAGACAAAAGATTGGCTGGCTAATCTAGCCAGCTCAACCCAACTTTGCAAGAAAAATATGCGAGATAATCAGCCTTGACGCTGTTTATGCTTCGGTTCGGCACTGCAGATAATGCGAACAACACCGTTACGCTTAACTACTTTGCAGTTACGACATAATTTCTTGACGGAAGCACGAACTTTCATTTTTACTCTCCGTAACTTCTCAAACTCACCCTAATTAGCGGTTGTAGCCTTTCAGGTTCGCTTTTTTCAATGCAGACTCGTACTGACTCGACATCATCAGAGTTTGCACTTGAGCCATAAAGTCCATGATGACAACGACAACGATCAATAATGACGTACCGCCAAAATAGAACGGTACTTTCATCGCATCACGCATGAACTCCGGGATTAGGCAGATGAAAGTAATATACAGCGCACCGACTAACGTCAGGCGCGTCATTACTTTATCGATATACTTCGCCGTTTGCTCTCCCGGACGAATTCCTGGTACAAATGCACCGGACTTCTTCAGGTTATCTGCCGTTTCACGCGGATTGAAAACCAATGCCGTGTAGAAGAAACAGAAGAAGATGATCGCAGACGCATAGAGTAACACATAAAGCGGTTGTCCAGGCTGCAAATACAGCGAAATTGTAGTCAGCCAGTTCCAACCGGTACCGCCTCCGAACCAGGATGCAATCGTGGCCGGAAACAGAATAATACTGGAAGCGAAGATTGCCGGGATAACCCCCGCCATATTCACTTTCAGCGGTAAGTGCGTACTCTGTGCTGCATAAACACGACGACCTTGTTGACGCTTGGCATAGTTAACGACGATTCGACGCTGACCACGCTCAATGAAAACAACGAAGAAGGTTACTGCAAACACCAAAACTGCAACCAACAGCAACAGGAGGAAGTGCAATTCGCCTTGCCGGGCCTGCTCGATGGTATGTACGATTGCGGGAGGCAGTCCTGCAACGATACCAGCAAAGATTATGATAGAGATACCGTTGCCGATACCCCGTTCAGTAATCTGCTCGCCCAGCCACATCAGGAACATTGTCCCGGTAACCAGGCTGACAACAGCCGTAAAGTAAAATGCAAAGCCCGGGTTAATAACCAGACCCTGCATTCCCGGCATATTCGGCAAACCGGTAGCAATACCGATCGACTGAAATATACCCAGGACCAACGTGCCGTAACGGGTATACTGACTAATCTTGCGACGGCCAGCCTCCCCTTCTTTCTTTATTTCCGCCAGCGTTGGGTGAACCACCGTCAGCAGCTGGATAATAATAGAGGCCGAAATATACGGCATAATACCCAGGGCAAAGATAGAAGCACGGCTGAGAGCACCACCAGAGAACATGTTAAACATTTCAATGATGGTGCCTCGCTGATGCTCAAGCAATTTGGCAAGCACAGTGGCATCAATACCAGGGATAGGAATAAAAGAGCCAATACGGAAAACGATCAACGCACCGATAACAAACAATAGTCTGCGCTTCAGTTCGCCGGCTCCGCCTTTAGCACTCTGAAAATCTAATCCTGGTTGCTTTGCCATCTGCTACTTATTCCTCAATTTTACCGCCAGCAGCTTCAATAGCAGCACGAGCGCCTTTGGTTACGCGCAGACCACGAATAGTTACCGGACGAGTGACTTCGCCAGACAGAATCACTTTCGCGAATTCAATCTGGATACCGATAATATTTGCGGCCTTCAGCGTATTCAGGTCGACTACATCGCCTTCCACGTTAGCCAGATCGGACAGACGAACTTCTGCCGTGATCATCGCTTTGCGGGAAGTGAAGCCGAATTTCGGCAGACGACGATATAACGGCATCTGGCCGCCTTCGAAACCGCGACGCACGCCACCGCCAGAACGAGAGTTCTGACCCTTGACGCCACGTCCGCCGGTTTTACCCAGACCGGAACCGATACCGCGACCCAAACGCTTCGGCGCCTGTTTAGCGCCTTCGGCCGGAGACAGAGTATTTAAACGCATCTGTTACTCCTCCACTTTAACCATGTAGGAAATCGCGTTGACCATACCACGCACAGCGGGAGTATCCTCACGCTCAACGGTATGACCGATACGACGCAGACCCAGGCCAAGCAGCGTTGCTTTATGTTTCGGCAGACGACCGATAGCACTACGGGTTTGAGTAATTTTAATAGTCTTTGCCATGGTTAATTACCCCAGAATTTCTTCAACGGATTTACCACGCTTGGCAGCGACCATTTCGGGGGATTTCATATTGGCCAGACCGTCAATCGTTGCACGAACCACGTTAATCGGGTTAGTGGAACCATAGGCCTTAGCCAGTACGTTATGAACCCCTGCGACTTCCAGAACGGCGCGCATTGCGCCACCGGCGATAATACCGGTACCTTCGGAAGCCGGCTGCATGAACACACGGGAACCCGTATGCGCACCTTTAACCGGGTGCTGCAGAGTGCCGTTGTTCAGCGCGACATTCAACATATTGCGACGGGCTTTTTCCATCGCTTTCTGGATCGCTGCCGGAACTTCGCGAGCTTTACCGTAACCAAAACCTACGCGGCCGTTGCCGTCACCCACTACAGTCAGTGCGGTGAAGCTGAAAATACGACCACCTTTAACAGTTTTAGATACGCGATTTACCGCGATCAGCTTTTCCTGCAGTTCGCCAGCTTGTTTCTCGATGTGAGCCATCTTACACCTCTACCTTAGAACTGAAGGCCAGCTTCACGGGCAGCATCTGCCAGTGCCTGGACTCGACCATGATATTGGAACCCGGAACGGTCAAAAGATACGTCTTTGATACCTTTTTCCAGCGCGCGTTCTGCAATAGTTTTACCTACAGCAGCGGCGGCGTCTTTGTTACCGGTGTACTTCAGTTGCTCAGCGATAGCTTTTTCTACAGTAGAAGCGGCTACCAGGACTTCAGAACCGTTCGGTGCGATGACCTGCGCATAAATATGGCGAGGAGTACGATGTACCACCAGACGCGTCGCACCCAGTTCCTGGAGCTTACGGCGTGCGCGGGTCGCACGACGGATACGAGCTGCTTTCTTATCCATAGTGTTACCTTACTTCTTCTTAGCCTCTTTGATACGCACGACTTCGTCGGCGTAACGGACACCCTTGCCTTTATAAGGCTCAGGACGACGGTAGTCGCGAATCTCCGCAGCAACCTGGCCAACAGCCTGCTTATCAGCGCCTTTCAGCACGATTTCAGTCTGACTTGGACATTCTGCAGTAATGCCGGCCGGCAGTTCGTGATCAATCGGGTGTGAGAACCCAAGAGATAAGTTCACGACATTGCCTTTAATTGCGGCACGATAACCAACGCCTACCAGCTGCAGCTTCTTAGAGAAGCCTTCGGTAACACCGACAACCATGGAGTTCAACAGCGCACGAGTGGTGCCCGCCTGGGCCCAGCCGTCTGCAAAACCGTCGCGCGGAGCGAAAGTTAATGCATTATCAGCCTGTTTAACTTCAACGGCGTCGTGGATTTTACGACTCAGCTCGCCGTTTTTACCCTTAACCGAAATTTCCTGACCGTTGAGTTTTACCTCTACGCCGGCAGGAATGACGACGGGTGCTTTTGCAACACGAGACATTCTTTCCTCCCATTAAGCCACGTAGCAGATAATCTCGCCACCAAGACCAGCCTGGCGAGCTGCACGATCAGTCATAACACCTTTAGAGGTCGAAACAACCGCGATACCTAAACCAGCCATTACTTTTGGCAGCTCATCTTTACGTTTATAGATGCGCAGACCAGGGCGGCTTACACGCTGGATGCTTTCGACTACAGCTTTACCCTGGAAGTACTTCAGTACCAGTTCCAGAACAGGCTTGGTGTCGCCTTCGATTTTGAAATCTTCAATGTAGCCTTCTTCCTTCAGCACGTTGGCAATTGCCACTTTTAGCCTGGAGGAAGGCATGGTGACCGCAACTTTGTTCGCGGCCTGACCGTTACGGATACGGGTCAGCATATCCGCGATCGGATCTTGCATGCTCATCTGTCTTTACTCCCGTGATTCAATTGGTGACAATTACCAGCTAGCCTTTTTCAGACCCGGAATTTCACCGCGCATAGCGGCTTCACGGACCTTGATACGGCTCAACCCGAACTTCCGCAGGAAAGCATGCGGACGACCAGTTTGACGGCAGCGGTTACGCTGACGAGACGGGCTGGAATCACGCGGCAGAGTCTGCAGCTTAAGAACTGCATCCCAACGTTCTTCGTCGGAAGAGTTCACACCAGAGATAATAGCTTTCAATTCCTCGCGTTTAGCGCGGTATTTATCAGCCAGTTTCACGCGAACAGCTTCGCGTGCTTTCATGGATTGCTTAGCCATTAGTAACCCTACCTTACTTGCGGAATGGGAAGTTAAAGGCGGCCAACAGCGCACGGCCTTCATCATCGGATTTCGCAGTGGTGGTAATGGTAATATCCAAACCACGAACGCGATCGACCTTGTCATAGTCGATTTCCGGGAAGATGATCTGCTCACGCACACCCATGCTGTAGTTACCACGGCCATCGAATGACTTGGCGGACAGGCCACGGAAGTCACGAATACGCGGTACAGCAATAGAAATCAGTCGCTCAAGGAACTCCCACATGCGTTCGCCACGCAGAGTTACTTTACAGCCGATCGGATAGCCCTGACGGATTTTGAAGCCTGCAACAGATTTGCGTGCTTTGGTGATCAGCGGTTTTTGACCGGAGATTGCTGCCAGATCGGCTGCTGCGTTATCCAGCAGTTTCTTATCAGCGATCGCTTCACCAACACCCATATTCAGGGTGATCTTCTCGACCCGAGGGACTTGCATGACAGAATTGTAGCTAAACTGTTCAACCAGTTTTTTAACTACTTCGTCTTTGTAGTAATCATGCAGTTTCGCCATCGTACTACTCCAAATTACTTAATAGTTTCACTGTTAGACTTGAAGAAACGGACTTTTTTGCCGTCTTCGAATCTAAAGCCTACACGGTCAGCCTTACCGGTTGCCGCATTGAAGATCGCAACGTTGGAAACCTGAAGCGCAGCTTCTTTTTCAACGATGCCACCCGGCTGATTCAGGGCCGGAACCGGCTTCTGATGTTTTTTAACCAGGTTAATCCCTTCAACGACGATTTTGCCGGAAGACAGGACACTTTTAACTTTACCGCGCTTACCTTTATCTTTGCCAGTCAGCACGATAACTTCGTCATCACGACGGATTTTCGCTGCCATGGTTCGCTCCTTAGAGTACTTCTGGTGCCAGAGAGATAATTTTCATGAACTTTTCGTTACGTAGTTCACGAGTTACCGGCCCAAAAATACGCGTACCGATAGGCTGTTCGCTGTTATTATTTAAAATAACGCACGCATTACCATCGAAGCGAATGACAGAACCGTCCGGGCGACGAACACCCTTCCTGGTGCGCACCACTACCGCCTTCAGCACATCGCCTTTCTTCACCTTACCACGAGGAATTGCTTCCTTGATGGTGATCTTGATGATGTCGCCGACGCCTGCGTAGCGACGGTGCGAGCCACCCAGAACCTTGATACACATTACGCGACGTGCACCGGAGTTATCCGCCACATTCAGCATAGTCTGTTCTTGGATCATTTTAGTGCTCCGCTAATGTCAACTACTACTTTAGGACCCATAAGAGGTCAATAAAATGCCCCATAATTAAGGGCGCAGCATTATAACACTGCTTCCACGCTATGGGTAGAAAAAATAAACGGCCCAAAAAACTTGAGCCGTTTATCGTATTCGAGAACGCTACTCTATTACAGAACAGCTTTCTCTACAACGCGAACCAACGTCCAGGATTTGGTCTTGGACAGCGGGCGGCATTCGCGGATTTCAACCACGTCGCCGATACCGCATTCGTTGTTTTCGTCATGTACGTGCAGCTTAGTCGTACGCTTAATGAATTTACCGTACAGCGGGTGTTTCACGAAACGTTCGATAGTGACAACAATGGATTTTTGCATTTTGTCGCTAACAACACGACCCTGCAGAGTACGAATTTTATCGGTCATTTACGCACCCGCCTTCTCTGTCAGTAAAGTCTTAACGCGTGCAACATTATGACGCACTTGCTTTAACAGGTGAGTTTGTTGCAGCTGGCCACTTGCCGCCTGCATACGCAGGTTGAATTGCTCACGCAGCAATTCAAGCAGCTCGGTGTTCAGCTCTTCAACGCTCTTTTCACGCAGCTCTTTTGCTTTCATTACATCACCGTCTTAGTTACAAAGGTGGTTTTAATCGGCAGTTTCGCTGCTGCCAGTTGGAATGCCTCGCGGGCTAACTCTTCCGGCACACCGTCCATTTCGTACAGGACTTTACCTGGCTGAATCAAGGCAACCCAATACTCAACGTTACCTTTACCTTTACCCATACGAACTTCAAGCGGTTTTTCTGTGATCGGTTTGTCCGGGAATACACGGATCCAGATCTTACCCTGACGCTTAACGGCGCGGGTCATAGCACGACGGGCAGCTTCGATTTGACGAGCGGTCAGGCGACCACGGCCAACAGCTTTCAGACCGAAAGTGCCGAAGCTAACATCCGTACCTGCAGCCAGACCACGGTTGCGGCCTTTGTGCATCTTACGGAATTTTGTACGCTTTGGTTGTAACATCAGCGACTCTCCTTACTTGCGGCCTTTACGCTGCTGCTTTTTAGGTTGAGCAGACGGTTTTTCCGGTTGTTCAACGGCAGCCATACCACCCAGGATCTCACCTTTGAAGATCCACACTTTCACACCGATTACACCGTAAGTGGTGTGCGCTTCGGACGTGTTATAGTCGATATCCGCACGCAGCGTGTGCAGCGGTACGCGACCTTCACGGTACCATTCGGTACGAGCGATTTCAGCACCGCCCAGGCGGCCGCTGACTTCAACTTTGATACCTTTAGCGCCCAGACGCATGGCGTTCTGTACGGCACGCTTCATAGCACGACGGAACATAACGCGACGTTCCAGCTGTGAAGTGATGCTGTCAGCGACCAGTTTAGCGTCCAGTTCAGGCTTACGGACTTCGGCGATGTTGATCTGTGCAGGCACGCCGGCGATATCCGCTACGACCTTACGCAGTTTTTCAACATCTTCACCTTTTTTACCGATAACGATGCCCGGGCGAGCAGTGTGAATAGTCACACGGATGCTTTTAGCCGGACGTTCGATAACGATACGAGAAACGGAAGCTTTTTCCAGTTCTTTCGTCAGGTATTTACGAACTTTAAAGTCGCTGTCCAGGTTGTCAGCGAATTCTTTGGTATTCGCATACCAGGTAGAGTTCCAGGATTTGACAATACCCAGTCGAATACCATTAGGATGTACTTTCTGACCCATTGCTAGTCTCCAGAGTCTCAGCGATCGGACACAACCACAGTGATGTGGCTGGTACGCTTCAGGATACGATCCGCACGACCTTTTGCACGCGGCATAATGCGCTTCATGCTTGGGCCTTCGTCTACGAAGATCTTCGCAACTTTCAGATCATCAATATCAGCGCCATCGTTGTGTTCTGCGTTAGCAATGGCAGACTCCAGTACTTTTTTAACCAGACCAGCAGCTTTCTTGTTGGTATAAGTTAAAACTTCCAGAGCTTGCGACACTTTCTTACCGCGAATCAGGTCAGCCACCAGGCGAACCTTTTGAGCAGAAGAACGAGCGTGGCGATGTTGAGCAATAGTTTCCATCTCTTCCTCCTACCTTAGCGCTTTTTGGCCTTTTTATCGGCCGCATGGCCGCGATAAGTACGGGTCGGCGCGAATTCACCCAGTTTGTGACCGACCATTTCATCGGAAACAAACACCGGAACGTGCTGACGACCATTATGGACAGCGATGGTCAAACCGATCATGTTTGGAAAGATCGTTGAACGACGGGACCAGGTGCGCAGGGGCTTCTTGTCACCGCTTTCCACCGCTTTCTCTACCTTCTTCAGCAAGTGCAGGTCAATAAATGGACCTTTCTTGAGAGAACGTGGCATGGTTTATCCTCTAAAATTATTTAGTACGGCGACGTACGATGAACTTATCAGTACGCTTGTTGCTGCGGGTCTTTTTACCTTTGGTCTGAATGCCCCACGGGGATACCGGGTGCTTACCAAAGTTACGACCTTCACCACCACCGTGCGGGTGGTCTACCGGGTTCATCGCCGTACCGCGAACGGTCGGACGAATACCACGCCAGCGTGCAGCACCTGCTTTACCCAGAACGCGCAGCATATGCTCAGCGTTGCCTACTTCACCCAGCGTTGCGCGGCAATCGGCTTCGATTTTACGCATTTCGCCAGAGCGCAGACGCAGAGTCACGTAAGAGCCTTCGCGGGCAACGATCTGAACGTAAGCGCCGGCGGAGCGAGCAATCTGACCGCCTTTGCCTGGTTTCATTTCTACGTTGTGAACCGTCGAACCAACCGGGATGTTACGCATCGGCAGGGTGTTACCGGGTTTGATAGCAGCATCAACGCCAGACTGAATCTGGTCGCCCGCTTTCAGGCCTTTCGGCGCCAGGATATAACGGCGTTCGCCGTCTTTGTACAGAACCAGCGCGATGTTCGCGGAACGGTTCGGATCATATTCCAGGCGTTCTACTACAGCCGGGATACCGTCTTTGTTGCGTTTGAAGTCAACAATACGGTACTGCTGTTTGTGACCACCACCGATGTGACGGGTAGTGATACGGCCATTGTTGTTACGGCCACCGGTTTTGCTGCTTTTTTCAAGCAGAGGGGCATAAGGTTTGCCCTTGTGCAGCTCAGGGTGAACCACTTTAACAACGTGGCGACGACCCGGAGATGTCGGTTTACATTTAACAATTGCCATTGTTCTTTACTCCTCCGACTTACTCTGCGCCGCCGATGAAGTCCAGATTCTGGCCTTCTTTCAGGGTGACGTAAGCTTTTTTCCAGTCGCTACGACGACCGATACGCTGTCCATGACGTTTCACTTTTCCTTTAACAACCAGGGTGCGAACATCATTAACTTCGACTTCAAACAGTTTCTGCACGGCGGCTTTGATTTCTGCTTTAGTCGCGTCTTTAGCAACTTTGAGTACGATGGTGTTGTTCTTTTCCATCGCTGTAGACGCTTTTTCAGAAACGTGCGGCGCGCGCAGTACTTTCAGCAGACGTTCTTCACGGATCATGCCAGCATCTCCTCAACTTGCTTCACAGCATCAGCAGTCATAACCACTTTGTCGAAGGCAATCAGGCTAACCGGGTCGATACCAGCCGCGTCGCGCACGTCGACCTTGTACAGGTTACGCGCAGCCAGGAACAGATTTTCATCCAGTTCACCGGTGACAATCAGCACATCTTCCAGCGCCAGATCTTTCAGTTTCTGTGCCAGCAGCTTAGTTTTCGGCGCTTCTACAGAGAACTTCTCGACAACGATCAGACGGTCCTGACGTACCAGTTCGGACAGAATGCTTTTCAGCGCGCCGCGGTACATCTTTTTGTTAACTTTCTGACTGTGGTCCTGTGGTTTCGCAGCGAAGGTCACGCCACCAGAACGCCAGATCGGGCTCTTGATAGAACCAGAACGCGCACGGCCGGTGCCTTTCTGACGCCACGGTTTTTTACCGGAACCAGTTACTTCAGCACGGGTCTTCTGAGCACGAGTCCCCTGGCGGGCACCTGCTGCATAGGCAACAACAACCTGGTGTACCAGCGCTTCGTTGAAATCACGACCGAAGGTAGTTTCGGAAACAGTCAGCGCGCTTTGCGCGTCTTTCAATACCAATTCCATTCCTATCTCCTCACGCCTTGACAGCCGGTTTAACGATCAGGTTGCTACCGGTTGCACCCGGAACAGCACCCTTGACCAGCAGCAGGTTGCGCTCAGCGTCAACACGTACTACGTCCAGGCTCTGAACGGTTACGCGTTCATTACCCAGTTGGCCTGCCATTTTCTTGCCTTTAAACACTTTGCCCGGAGTCTGGTTCTGACCGATAGAACCCGGAACGCGGTGAGACAAGGAGTTACCGTGGGTAGCATCCTGAGTACGGAAGTTCCAGCGCTTAACCGTGCCGGCAAAACCTTTACCTTTAGATGTACCGGTAACGTCAACTTTTTTAACGTCAGCGAAAATTTCGACATTAATGCTCTGACCTACGGTGAACTCTTCGCCTTCAGACAGACGGAATTCGCGCAGGATACGGCCGGCTTCGACACCAGCTTTAGCAAAGTGACCGGCTTCAGGCTTAGTGACGCGGTTTGCTTTTTTAGCACCGGTGGTAACCTGAACTGCACGGTAACCGTCGTTGGCCAAGTCTTTAACCTGGGTAACGCGGTTTTCTTCAATTTCGATAACTGTTACAGGGATAGAAACGCCTTCTTCAGTGAAGATGCGGGTCATACCCACTTTTTTACCGACTAAACCAATCATTGTTTCAACCTCTCAATCGCTCAATGACCTGATTAACCCAGGCTGATCTGCACGTCTACACCGGCAGCCAGATCCAGACGCATCAGAGCATCAACGGTTTTCTCGGTTGGCTCAACGATGTCAACCAGACGCTTGTGAGTGCGAATCTCGTACTGATCGCGCGCATCTTTATTGACGTGCGGAGAGATCAGAACGGTAAAGCGCTCTTTGCGGGTCGGCAGCGGGATCGGACCACGTACCTGCGCACCAGTGCGCTTGGCAGTCTCGACGATTTCCGCAGTTGATTGATCGATCAGACGATGATCAAACGCTTTCAGGCGGATACGGATTCTTTGGTTCTGCATGAGACCAGAGCTCCAATTATTTATAAACGTAAATGATTACTCCTCACACCCATTTCGATTGATGGGGGAGTGTAATCGTTGGCACATAACCCCCATATCGGGAGTATTGTCTGGCTAAAAATGATTAGCCGGCTGAATCGTATTAGACCGAAACAGGCTTACCATAATCTGGCAAGCCCGCGCATTATACGTAAATTTGCTCAGGAAGCAACCCATTAACGGAAAACGGCAGGAAAATAGTGGAAAAAGGCGGCGCGGGATGAGTAAGCCGGGGATGCGTTCCCGGCTGGAGTAACAAATCAGGAAGCGGCTTTTAATTGCGTCTGCAGGTAATTCTGAATCCCCAGACGACCGATCAAATCCAGCTCGGTTTCAAGCCAGTCGATATGCTCTTCCTCGTCGGCCAGAATTTCAATCAGCAAATCGCGACTGACGTAATCACGTACGGAGTCAGCATAGGCGATACCGTCGCGCAAGTCCTGCGCGCCTTGCAGTTCCAGATTTAAATCGGAACGCAACATTTCCTCAACATCCTCGCCGATGTTAAGTTTGCCAAGATCCTGCAGATTGGGAATGCCTTCCAGAAAGAGAATGCGCTCAATATAGCGATCGGCATGCTTCATTTCGTCAATCGACTCATGATACTCATGCTCGTTAAGACGTTGTAATCCCCAGTTTTTGAACATGCGTGCATGCAGAAAATACTGATTGATTGCGACCAACTCGTTACCCAGTAATTTATTCAGGTGTGTAATGACTTTTTTATCGCCTTTCATAGATCAACCCTCCGCTCCTGTTCTTAACAGTGTAGAACCGGTTAGCAGAGTGTCAAAAAATAACCACTATTTCTATGCCACTTTATCTATATTCGCGATTTTTGTCTGTTCTTCCTCCAGAATGATCCGCGCCTGCTTGATGCACTTGCCGCATTCAGTACCGACAGGAACAATCTGACGCAGCTGTTTCATTGTCCGCGGCTGGTACTGGTGTACCGCTTTACGAATCACTTTGTCTGATATGGAATTACACAAGCACACATACATTCGGAAACGACTCTTTTCTCATCACTGCGCCTTATTGTAAATAAGAATAGTTGGCATTTCAATTCACATTTGCGATAAGACCCATAAAAAAGGGCGCCTAAGCGCCCTTTCTATAGCTCTTTAGTTATCGTGTGATTAAGCGATAACTTTAGCAACAACGCCAGCACCTACAGTACGGCCGCCTTCACGGATGGCGAAACGCAGACCGTCGTCCATTGCGATCGGCGCAATCAGGTTGACGACCATCTTGATGTTGTCGCCCGGCATCACCATTTCCACGCCTTCCGGCAGTTCGATCGTACCGGTTACGTCCGTAGTACGGAAGTAGAACTGCGGACGGTAGCCTTTGAAGAACGGAGTATGACGGCCGCCTTCATCTTTGCTCAGGATATACACTTCAGATTCAAACTGCGTGTGCGGTTTAATTGAACCCGG
>NZ_VYKJ01000025.1 GCF_008710095.1 Affinibrenneria salicis | reverse complement strand
AAGCCATGGCACTAATGAGGGCAGAGAGTGCGGATGTTCATCAGGGCTCACGAAGCCGGATATATGTGTGTGGCTACTTTGTCAGAAAAAGATCTGCCCGTACTTGTATCGGGGAGGTGTCCATATAGCTATTTAGACCAATGTCAATCACCGTATTAGGCTGTGTCCCGTAATAGATTTTGATAGAATAACTCTCTGATTTTTCATGTGGATATCTCCATGGCTTGTTACGAACTTCCCGACATTGCATGGGAACTGATTTCACCTCCGCTTCCCCCTGAACGTTCTCAAAAGGTCAGTCATCCTTACGTTGAACACTGAAAGATTATCAAGGGCATGTTTTGGGCACTTTGATCCGGGGTACCATGGCGTGATTTGCCTGAGCGTTATGGCGCGTGGAAAACGGTTTACAACTGTTTAAACCGCTGATCAAAATCAGGGATCATCAAAATTATTTTCAACAGGTTGCTTTCAACTTTTGATGGAAATGACTGACCTCACTGGTCAGCGATATCACTCGATGGCAGTAACATCCGCGCCGATCATTGCGCCGATGCCGCTCATGTGCCGGATCGCTCACGAGACGGTTATTGCACCAAAATCCATCTGGCAACAGATGGACAAGACTTCCCGCTAAATATTCTGCTGAGAGGCGGATAAACCATGAAAGTCAGTACGCATTCGGCTTCTGGATGGTATCGAGGTAAACCGTAAAAGTGGCTATCTTAAACGTCGGGGAAAAGCGGTTCTTGCTGATAATGATAAAGGGTATTTATTCCTCCTAGGCGCAATACTCTTGCTTGCTGCAAGAAAGTAGATAATTCATTTTATTTTAAGGAGTTTTTAGTATTGTTGTAGCTCGGTGTATTGTTTGTCTATCCAATAGATAATTGAATGGCCGCCAAGGCGGGTAGTCCTCTCTAACCCAATACCCCTTGCCCGCGCAAGTAGAGTAATCTGCGCGAGCAAGGAGCATAGATACCAATAACGTCCCGTTATTTCAATTCCGGCCAGTACTCTCTATTGGCTTCCACCAGATCGTCGAGAATTGCCTTCGCCACTGAGGCGCTGGGCACGGTTTTCGATAGCGTAATAGCCTGCCACAGCTTCTGATAAGAGCGCTGTTCCCAGGCGTCCACCACCAGTTTTTCCACCGCCACTTGCTGGCCCATCAATCCTTTCTGGAATTGCGGTATGTCGCCCATCACCAGCGGTTCCGGCCCTTTTTTGCCGACCAGGCAGGGAATTTCCACCATCGCTTCCGGATCAAAATTGTTGATTGCGCCGTTGTTCGGCACGATGAGCAACATGCGTTCCTGAGTATTAAAGGCGATGGCGGTCGCCAAATCGACGATGTAGGATGCATGTTCGTCAATTTCCAGCTGTCCGGCAGAGGATTTACCCGCCTCGATAATCGCCCGACACGAGCCGAATACGTGTTTTTCGCGATGCGCCATCACTTCGTTGGCCCGGGTGTATTCCGGGTTGGAGTGTTGCACCACGTAATCCGGGAACAGATAGTATTTCAGGTAGGTGTTGGGGAAGGTGTCCGGGTCCAGCGCCCAGACGTCTTTCGCCTTGGCGAAGGTATCGTTCCAGCTGGCTTCGGTATTGGGGTCTTCGCTCGGCGGCACATAGCCGTGTTTAGCCACATATTCGCGCAGTTGCGGCATCAGGTCGTTGCCGTCCAGATCCTCAATGCTGGTCCACCAGCCAAAGTGATTTAGCCCGTAGTAGCGTACGCGCATTTGTTTGCGATCTTTCAGGCCGACGATCTGCGCCATGCGGCCTTCGATCCCGATCGGCATATCGCAAATGTTGAGAATTTTCGCGCTGGGACGCAGGCGGCGCGTCGCTTCCGCAACGATGGCCGCCGGATTGGAGTAGTTCAGCATCCATGCGCCTGGCGAATATTTTTCCATATAATCGACAATTTCCAGTACGCCGCCGATGGAGCGCATGCCGTAGGCGATGCCGCCGGGGCCGCAGGTTTCCTGACCCACAACGCCGTGGCGCAGCGGGATTTTTTCGTCTTTTTCACGCATTGGGTATTTACCCACGCGGATATGCGCCATCACAAAGTCGACATCCGTAAAGGCGGTCTGCGGATCGGTCGTGTAGCTGAAATCAATTTCCGGCGCCTGTTCGCGCAGGATGATTTTACAGGCTTCGGCGATGGTTTCCTGACGCGCGCCGTCATTGTCGTAAAACTTAATCGCGCGCAGCGGGAAGCGGTGCTGGTTTGCCAGTAACATCAGTACGATACCTGGAGTAAAGGTGCTGCCACCGCCGGCTACAGCTACTGAGAATTTTTTCATGATACAGCCTCCGTTATGGATGATTGGTTTGCCGATGCAGTCTCTTTCATCAGATTTTCAATTTGTTCGCGAACCAGCGGCACATCCAGGCCGACGATCACCTGAATCGCATTGCCGTGGCGTACCACGCCGTGCGCGCCGATGTCTTTAAACGTTTGGTCGCTTTGCATCAGCGCCAGGTTGGCCAGCGTAATGCGCAGCCGGGTGGCGCAGTTGTTGAGTTCGATAATGTTGCTGCCGCCGCCCAGCGCCTGCAGGAAGCGAGCCGCCTGGCCTTGACGTACGTCATGACGGGAGTCGGTGCTGGCGGTGGTCTGCTGGCGCGCGGCCTTGTAGTCGGCCTTGCTGTAGAGTTTGACTTCGCTGTCTTCGCGGCCCGGCGTTTTCAGGTTGAAGCGCAGGATCAACGCGCGGAATACCACGAAATAGATGCCGGTGAAGGCGACGCCGATAGCGATTTGGGTAAACACCATGCCGGCGTGGTTATGGAACATCGGGATCCAGTTTTGCGGCAGGAAGCCGTCCAGCAGGCCGCCGCCCATATTACCCACCACGCCGGCCATATACATGATGGTGGCCATGGTGGCGGAAAGAAGCGCGTGCACGGCGAACAGCAGCGGCGAGATAAACAGGAAGGTGAATTCCAGTGGTTCGGTAATCCCCACCAGCATGGCGGTGAGGGTGGCCGGAATTAATAACCCGGCGACTTTCAGCCGGTTTTCCGGCGAAGTGGTGTAGTAGAGCGCCAGCGCGATGCCGGGCGCGCCGAAGACTTTGGCGTTGCCGTGCAGCGCGAAACCGCCTTCAGGGAACAGCGCTTTCAGCGGTTCTGCGCTTTGGCTGAATTCGAGCATGTGTTGCGCCCAGTACACCTGGATGCCGCCTTCGACCGCCGCCGGTCCGAAGATGAACGGCCCATAGACAAAGTGGTGCAGGCCGGTCGGGATCAGGATGCGTTCCAGGAAGGTATAGACCCAGACGCCCAGCGCGCCGGAAACGCGTAAAAACGCCTGCAGGGACTCAATGCCGGCCTGTACTTTCGGCCAGCCCAGCAGGGTTAACCAGGCGCAGGGAATCATCACCAGGAAGGAGACGATGACAACAAAAGAGGAACCCTGAAATATGCCTAAGAATACCGGCAGTTGTTTATCAAAGTAGCGGTTGTGTATCGCGGTAACCAGACCGGAAATAACAATGGCGCCAATTATACTGGTATCCAGCGTTTTAATTCCGGCGATGGTGGTTAAGCCGCTATCCGGCGTTACCTCCGCATTAAGATTAACGCCGAAGAAATCGCCCCAGGTCATGCCCATGGCGTTAATAAAATAGTTCCAGGTTAAAAAACTAACCAGTACGGCCAGGCAGGCTCGCCCCTGGGCCTGTCTGGCCAGCCCGATAGGCAGACCAACGGCGAAAATAAGCGGCATATTACGAAAAACCGTCCAGCCGCCTTCTTCAATAATATAAACAATCTGAGCGAATAAATTATCTGGCGCGGAGAGCGCTTCTCCAACAAACATTGGATTACGCAACATAATTGCAATGCCCACCACAATACCGGCAAAAGGAAATAGCAGTACTGGAGTAAACATTGCTCCGCCAAAACGTTGTATTTGACTGAGCATAATTAAATCCTCGTAAACAGCTGTAGGGTTATCCTCGCCATATTTCGGGTTGCAGATGCGTACCCTTATTTTCACCCCGGCTGCTTACCTGAGTAAGTTTCCGGGGATTAATGGCGACATCCTGTCTCTCACCGCAGATCATCCATCGGCTGGATAAATTCGTTATCGGTGAATCTGCCGCCGCAATGCCGTATGAGCCGGCTTTGCGGTCCCGCCTTTCAGCGCAGGCGCTGTTCAAAACGCTGTTGCTGTTTTTGTCCTGCAACCCGAATTATTTCGGGTATCGCGACCTTCTTTTTTTAACGTGGGCCTCTGGAAAGGAGCATAGAGGGGCGGTGATGAGAAAACGTCGGGTACTGAACCGATTCGTGATCGTTCTCATGATTTTTATTTACCATAAGATGTCTGATTTTTACTGAATTTGTAGACATGATGATGAGTAAGGAAATAATTTCATCTGAAATCAGTTTTAAGATTTTATTTATCAAGTTGTTATGTGATTATTGGATGTGCCTGACATGGCTCGGAAAGATATGGAGAGATCTACTAGTGATCTATAAATCAATCGCGGAACGGCTGCGGATGCGCATCGACTCTGAGGATTATGCGGTGGGCAGTCCATTACCGGGCGAAAAGCGTCTGGCCGCCGAGTATGGCGTATCGCGCATGACCATCCGCAAAGCGACGGATTTGCTGATCGAATGGGGGCTGGTTACCCGTCGACACGGCAGCGGCACCTATATTGTCAGAAAAGACGTACACCATGAAATCAGTCAGTTTATGGGATTTCTGGAAGCGATGCACAATCAGGGGAAAGAGGTATTTACTGAGGTGCTGGCGTTTAATCTTATGCCGGCGCCGCCCGCCATCGCAAGCCAGTTGCGGATAAAAGTTAATGAGCGGATTTATTATTCGCGGCGCATTCGTTCGGTACAGGGGAAACCCATGGTGGTGGAGGATAGCTATATGCCGGCGCGTTTATTCCGTAATTTATCGCTGGCGCATCTGGAAGGGTCGAAATTTTCCTATATTGAAGATGAGTGCCATATCAATATCGCCGGCAATCATGAGTGTCTGACGCCGGTGCTGGCGGATGAGAATATGGCGAAGATGCTGAATATCGAGCCGGAAACGCCAATATTGCGCATTACCTCGCTGGTCTATAGCGACAGCGGCGAGTTTGTCAATTATTCAGTGATGCATCGCAATGCCAGAGACTATCAGGTCGAATATATTTTACGGCGTAATCCGTAGCGCCGCGCCGCGTTATTTATTTTGTCGGCGCGGTTTTCGGGGGCGTTAAGAGCCTGTCCCGGCCGGCGTTATCGGCGTAACCAGTTTGGATACGGACAGCGCGGAGCAAACGGAGCGTACTCATGGTACGTGAGGATGTCGTGCATTGCTCTCGCTCAGGAGGGCAAGTGAAATAGACCTGACGGGACAGGCTCTAAGTCGTCGGGCCTGTTTATGGTGTGGGCGGGGTTATAACACGTACCGTTACGCACTATGGCAAACAGGTGGCGCAACGCCGCGATACAGGCGCAAGTCCGGCATAAACCGCCAGGTGAGCGGGGCAGAGAGAGGCACGCCGCCAGCCCAGTCAGCGGCGTCTGGCTGCGGTCCTGACGCCGATTTCGGGCATGCCGGCCGGAGGGGAGTCTCACCGCAAAGATTAGCGGCAGCCGGCGCTCCGCCAGACAGACCCTGTGGCATCCTTCCGGCGCCGGGACGATAAGGGACAGTCATCATGCCCGGCCTGGCTGGCTAACGCTTCGGTATGTGGGGCTGAAATAACGGCGCGGGCTGCACCAGAATAGTCCTATGTTGCAGAAAAAATCCGTTTCCGCGATCTCTCTTCTGTATATTAGGTGTAAAGTTAAGGCAGACGTGACGCGTGTTTAGCGTCGCCACAGGCTGACTTGCAGATTAAGAGAACAATCTATGACATCATTGAAAGCCATTATCCCTGTCGCAGGGCTGGGGATGAATTTGTTACCGGTTACTAAAGCGATTCCGAAAGAGATGCTGCCTTTGGTTGACCGGCCGGTAATAGAGAAGATTGTTAATGAGTGTGTCCGGGCCGGCATTACCGAAATCGTGCTGGTGACGCACGCGTCTAAAAATGCCATCGAAAACCATTTCGATACTTCCTTTGAACTGGAAGCTCTGCTCGAAGAGCGCTTAAAACGTCAGCAGCTGGAAGAAGTGCAGGCGATAGTGCCGAAGGGCGTCACGATTATGAATGTGCGCCAGGGTAAGACGCTGGGGTTAGGCCACGCCGTTTCCTGCGCCCGGCCGATTATCGGCGATTCGCCCTTTGTTGTGGTGCTGCCGGATGTGGTGATGGACGAATCGAGCGCCGATCAGTCAAAAGAGAATCTGGCGTTGCTGATTTCCCGCTTCAACGAAACCGGCCGCAGTCAGGTGCTGGTAAAACACCGTCCTTACGAAGTGCTGCCGGAATACTCCGTGGTGGAGTGCGCCACGCCGTTAACCAAAGCCGGCGATGCCGCCGCGATTACCTCAATGGTGGAAAAACCGGTGGCGCCGCCGGTGACCGGTTCCGATCTGTCGGCGGTGGGGCGCTACGTACTTACGAAAGAAGCCTGGCCGTTGCTGGAAAAAATGCTGCCGGGCGCGTGGGGGCGTATTCAGCTAACCGACGCCATCGCCGGGTTGATTAACAGCCGGCAGCAGGTGGATGCGGTGCAGATGGCTGGCCGTAGCTTTAACTGCGGTCGTAAGCTGGGTTATATGCAGGCTTTTGTTTCTTACGGTCTGCGCCACCCGGAACAGGGTAAGGCCTTTAAGGAAAAAGTGAAGGCGTTGCTCAGCAAATAACGCTATACGGAGACGCGTCGCCTGCCTGCTCGCGTCTCTTTTCGCTCTCTCTCCCGCCTGTTTCCGTTCCTTTCCGTCGGTCTGTCTCTATACATCTCCTTTGTTTTCGGAAGGCGGCGCTAACTTGCTGTGGCCGCAAGAAAAACGGCCCATTCCCGATCTGGCTGGAATCCGGCGTCAGGCCGCCGGGTAAGCCCGGCCGGCGCCTTGCTGCGTCTCAGGATTTATGCGGTATAAGCAACGGATCGACGGAGATTTCCCGTTTCAGCGTGCGCAGCGCAAAGGTCGAACGGGTATGCCGGATGCCGCTGGTGCGGTACAGCGTCTGGCGCAGGAAGCGCTCGTAGTGCGCGGCGTCGGTCACGGCGATCTTCACCAGGTAGTCATAGTCGCCGGTCACCAGGTGCGCTTCCAGTACTTCCGGCATATCGGCCAGCGCCTGGCCGAAGCGTTCGAGTATTTGATCGTCATGGTGATCGAGCGTGATCTCAACAAAAAACACGTCCGTTACGCCGATTGTTTTGGCGTTAATCACCGCAACATAGTTTTCGATCGCGCCGCTGGCCTCCAGCCGTTTCAGCCGGCTCCAGCAGGGCGATGTCGATAGCCCAACTTCTTCCGCCAGCTCCGCGATGGTCAGGCGCCCATTCTGACGCAGCGCGGACAGAATTCTGCGATCGGTCATATCCAGCTCGCGCGGCGCGGCGCCGGTTTTATAAAGAGGACCTTCAGAATGTTTGTTCTTTGAAGTCATGATTACCCCGAAAATAATTCCATATCTAATTAATCATACAGGATAAATAAGCAAAATATTGCTTTTCCTTCAGATTACAATGACTAAGCGGGAAGCTGGCCGATGCGGCGTCGGGCGCCGGCCTGCGCTTATTTCTGGGTAATGGGGGTAACTGTATGAATCGTACATCGCTATGGGTCAAAGGGTTGTTCCTGCTGGCGCCGTTGCTCTTTGCCAGTAATATGGTGGCCGCCCGCTGGATCAATGCCGAGTTTCCCCCGGTTTCTCTGGCCTTTGGCCGCTGGCTGCTCGCCGCGCTGCTGTTGTTGCCTTTTGTCCTGCCCGCGCTGCGGCAGTGCGCGCCGTTGATGCGTCGGCGCGCCGGCGATTTGGCGCTGCTGGCTCTCCTTGGCGGGGCGTTGAGCGTGGCGCCGCAGTATGCTGCGGCGCACTATACCCATGCCGGCCACATCGCGCTGATCTTCGCCTTGTCGCCGGTGCTGGTGGCGCTGATCGAACGGTTAATCTGGAAGGTCGCGCTCTCGCCGGCGATGATTGTCGGCGCCGGTATCGCCTTTGCCGGTATCGGCGTCGCCGTTTTTGAAGGCAGTCTGGCGCATCTTAGCCGGCTTGCGCTGAACCGTGGCGATGTGATCGCGTTTATCGCCGCGCTTGCCTGGGCCGGCTATACCGCGCTGCTGCGGCGCAGACCGGTGAATTTGCCGCCGTTGGTGCTGCTGTGGATTGTGGCCGGCGGCGGCGCGCTGGCGCTGCTGCCGTTTACGCCGGTCGAATGGTGGCTGTCCGGCGCGGTGCCGCATTTTTCTCTGCGCATCGTCGGCGGCATGTTTTTCGTCGCGCTGGTCGCCGGCATCGCCGCCTACCTGGTTTATGCGCGTATCGTCGCGGCCTTCGGCGCGGCTCGCGCCAGTACCTCGATGTACCTGGTGCCGGTGTTCGCTTTTCTGCTCGGCGCGCTGCTGCTGGATGAACGTCTGCAGTTCTACCATGTTATCGCCACGCTGATGGTCTTTGCCGGCGTTGCGCTGGCGACCATTAAAAGTGCCGGGCAAAAACGGGCGCCGTCGTATGCCGATGTTTCACCGCTGTCCCGCCGGCGTATCGGTAAGGCGGCGTGAGCGACGGCGTGGCGATCGGCTATTATTCAGATTAAGCGCGGCGCGCCCATTCCCGGGGCATTGCGCCAAAACAGCATAGACAGCGCGGTTTTTCATTGCCTGGCGCCGCGTCTCCTCTGGCAAACCAATCACTACCCACTCACTCAAACCTGAGTTACCATGTGGACCGCATTCGAATCACCTGTTCGTCTGTCAGCTGCGGCAGGTGGATTATCCTTCAGACAGGAGTGGCTTTAATGTCCAAACAACAGATTGGCGTTGTCGGTATGGCGGTGATGGGGCGTAACCTGGCGCTTAACATCGAAAGTCGTGGTTACACCGTTTCTATTTTCAACCGTTCTTCCGACAAGACTGATGAAGTTATCGCCGAAAATCCAGGCAAAAAACTGGTGCCTTACTACACCGTTGAAGAGTTTGTTGCCTCCCTGGAAAAACCGCGCCGTATCCTCTTAATGGTGAAAGCCGGTGAAGCGACGGACAAAACGATTGAATCGCTGAAACCGTATCTTGAGAAGGGCGATATTCTGATCGACGGCGGCAATACGTTCTATAAAGACACCATTCGTCGTAACCGCGAATTGTCGGCTGAAGGTTTCAACTTTATCGGCACCGGGGTTTCCGGCGGCGAAGAGGGCGCGCTGAAAGGGCCGTCCATCATGCCTGGCGGTCAGAAAGCCGCTTATGAACTGGTCGCGCCGATTCTGGAAAAAATCGCCGCTCGCGCCGATGGCGAAGCCTGCGTGACCTATATCGGCGCCGACGGCGCCGGCCACTACGTGAAGATGGTGCACAACGGCATCGAATACGGCGATATGCAGCTGATAGCCGAAGCCTATGCGTTACTGAAACAGGCGCTGGGGCTGAGCAATGACGAACTGGCCGCTACTTTCTCCGAATGGAATAAGGGCGAGTTGAGCAGCTACCTGATCGAAATCACCGCGGATATCTTCACCAAAAAAGATCAGGAGGGTAAATTCCTGGTCGATGTGATTCTGGACGAAGCGGCCAACAAGGGAACCGGCAAATGGACCAGCCAGAGCTCGCTCGATCTGGGCGAACCGCTGTCGCTGATCACCGAATCCGTATTCGCCCGCTACCTGTCTTCGCTGAAAACTCAGCGCGTGGCGGCGTCGAAAGTGCTGACCGGCCCGGCTGAGCAGGCCTTCACCGGCGATAAGGCGGAATTTATCGAGAAAGTGCGGCGCGCGCTGTACCTTGGTAAGATCGTTTCTTATGCCCAGGGCTTCTCGCAGCTGAAGGCCGCCTCCGATGAAAACGACTGGGATCTGAACTACGGCGAAATCGCCAAAATTTTCCGCGCCGGCTGTATCATCCGCGCGCAGTTCCTGCAGAAAATTACCGATGCCTATCAGCAGAATCCGGCCATCGCCAACCTGCTGCTGGCGCCGTACTTCAAACAGGCGGCCGATCAGTATCAGCAGGCGTTGCGCGACGTGGTCGCTTATGCGGTGCAGCACGGTATCCCGACGCCGACTTTCTCCGCGGCCATCGCCTATTATGACAGCTACCGTTCCGCCGTTCTGCCCGCCAACCTGATTCAGGCGCAGCGCGACTACTTTGGCGCGCATACCTATAAGCGTACCGATAAAGACGGCGTATTCCACACCGAGTGGCTGGACTAAGCGTAATTTGCGCCATGCCTGCACGGTTCTTCACCGTGCAGGCGGGGATTCATCTGCGTCATAGTCGCCCGCATGCAGAGGGATCCCCACGAATAAATATTTCATCTCTGCTGGACAGTTGCCGGTAAGCGCTTTCCAGCTACTTAATACTTCAGATGCGCTTCGTTCCATCCATGGCGCCCGCGCTTGCAGGGCCGCCTCCAGCGGCGTTCAAATCCGCTTCCGGCGGATTTATCGCTCCTCCCGGTCACTTACTACGGTAAGCTGCTGGAGATGAATGAGAGACATCCTGTCTCTCACCGAAGATCAGCCGTTGGCTGGACCAATCCGTTGCCGACGGATTGGTCTCTGCGTCGCCGCGTGATTCGGCCCGTCTCTGGATTTCACCCCGCGGAGCCGCCGCCAGCTGCGTCTAAATCCGCTTCCGGCAGATTTACCGCTTACCCGAATCACTTACCTGAGTCAGTTCATCGGGATTTACTCTCTTGCCGGCTTATTCGGCCTTATGGCCTCATCCATTCGGCGGCTGCGCATACGCTGTTCAACAACGCTTTTGGCATTGTTGTCCTGTAGTTCGAATTATCTGGAGTATAAATAACTTCGCACATTGATGCTTCACATCTCATCGTGCGAGACCAGTACTGGTGGGATGTCATGTCCTGCATGTGTAGCGCTATTATGCGAGTCTATTTATTATGATTGTCTGAATAATATTTTCATCGAAATAATACAACGGGATTTTATATAAAAAGAGGTAAGCAGTAAGGGCGTCATTGAGGTGGTCGAATAAATCGAATCTTAAGTTCGGCTCATGCTCAGAACAGGGCGGGATTCCACTTTGATGAAAAACATACACAATTACGGTGTCTTGATAAATACGGCATATCAATAATTTTTCACTAATCTGAAACCATATCTCGACGATGTGTTTATTGAATTATTTTTGCCCTTGTTTTAATCATAATAACCACACAAAGTGAGCAGGAGCCAACCCCGGACGGTTACGCGCGCGGGGAGGGTGATGGGTATCACAGATTACTGACCTGCCGCTTGAGGCGGCCGATATTAACCGCTATAACAATTAGCTATAGGACGTCATCGGGGGCAACCCTGAGCGAAACCTGGTTCAGAGCATGTTATTGATACATGTGCTGAATCAGGTTTTTTTTTGGTTTTTTTTTCCGCCTGGCCAGCGGGAAAGCGCAGCAATGACCGTAACGACAATCAGGACGGATAACATGAATGCTAAAGAGCTTGCCGCAAGTACCTTACGGCTGGTGGGGGGCGAAGCTAATGTGGCGTCGCTGGTGCATTGCGCCACGCGCCTGCGCTTTTCCCTGCGCGACCTGAGCAAGGCCAATTCCGCCGCGATTGAAAAACTGGACGGGGTGATTACCACCGTCAACAGCGCCGGGCAGTTCCAGGTGGTGATCGGCAACCGGGTGGCCGAGGTGTATCGCGAATTCGGCGCGATATCCTCGTTGCTGGAAGATAACCGGAGCGCGCAGTCCGAAAGCGCCGCCGCGAGCGCCAGCGTGCTGGGGCGGCTGGTGGATATCGTGGCCGGTATTTTTACGCCGTTGCTGGGCGCGATGGCCGCCTCCGGCGTGCTGAAGGGGCTGCTGACGATTTTCCTCGCTCTGGGATGGATGGCGCCGACGCAAAGTACCTACATTATTTTGCACGCCGCCTCGGACAGCCTGTTTTATTTTCTGCCGATTCTGCTGGCCATTACCTCGGCGCGCAAATTCAACACCAATGTGTTTGTGGCGGTTTCCATCGCCGGCGCGCTGATCTACCCCAGCATTCAACAGCTGTTCAACCAGCCGGATATCACCTTTCTGGGACTGCCGGTGGTGATGATGAAATATACTTCGTCGGTGATGCCGATTATCCTGGCGGTGTTCCTGATGAGTTACTTCGAGCGTTTTCTGAACCGGCGCATTCACGAAAGCGTGCGCAACATTCTCACGCCGTTTCTGCTGCTTATCGTCATGGTGCCGCTGACGCTGATGACCATCGGCCCGTTCGGCATCTATGCCAGCGAAGCCGCCGCCTGGAGCTTCGTCAAAATTTACGGCTTTAATCCGATTATCGCCAGCGCGCTGTTCGCCGCCGCCTGGCAGATCATGGTGATCTTTGGCATCCACTGGGGATTCGTCACTCTGTTTATCAACGATATTTCGGTGCTGGGGCGCAGCCATCTTAAAGCGGCGACCGGCCCGGCGGTCTTTTCCCAGGCCGGCGCGGTGCTGGGCGTCATGCTGCGCAGCAAAAACAAGAAACTTAAAGCCCTGTCCGGCAGCGCTTTTATCGCGGCTATGTTCGGCATTACCGAACCCGCCGTCTACGGCATTACGCTCAAACTGAAGAAGCCGTTTATCTGCGCGGTGATCGCCGCGGCCGCGGGCGGGGCGGTGGTGGGGTACGCCAATAGTTCGGCTCTGTCGATGGGCATGACCAGCCTGTTGACCATTCCAATTTTCTACGGCGAAGGCTTCGTCGGTTTTCTGGTGGGAACGGCTATCGCCTTTGTGCTGGCCGCGCTGCTGACCTATATCGTCGGTTTTGACGATCCGATTGATGACGACGCCGCCGTCGCGCAACCTAAGGCGCCGTTGACTGAGGCGGCGACCGCCACGGCGTTGACCCGCGCCGGGGCGCCGGCGGGCGGGGTCATCATCGCGCCGATCAGGGGCAAGGTGGTGGCGCTGGAGCAGGTCAATGACAAGGTTTTTTCCTCTGGCGTGGTGGGGCGCGGCGTGGCGATCCGGCCGGAGGAAGGCAAGGTTTACTCGCCGGTGGACGGCGTGATCTCCAGCACTTTCGCCAGCGCGCACGCGCTGGGCATTCTGTCCGACGACGGCGCGGAAATACTGATTCATATCGGGCTGGATACGGTACGGCTGCAGGGCCGCCACTTCCAAAGCCATGTTAAAGAAGGACAGGTGGTGAAATGCGGCGACCTGTTAATCGAATTCGACCTGCAGGCGCTGGAAAACGCCGGATTTGACGTCATCACGCCGGTGCTGGTGACCAATGCCGATGATTATCCCGCGCTGGCGGCCTCACACAAAGTTAGCACGGCGCCCGGCGATGTTCTGATCGCGCTGTGTTGATTGCTAAAGGAGAAAAGTATGCAATATCAAAAACTGAGTGAATTTCCGGCTGATTTTTTATGGGGCGCGGCCACATCGGCCTATCAGGTAGAAGGGGCGTGGAACGAGGACGGTAAGGGGCCATCGGTGATTGATGCGCGTACCGCCTACCCGGAGGGCACCACGGATTATAAGGTCGCCAGCGATCATTATCACCGCTATAAGGAAGATGTGGCGCTGTTTGCCGAGCTGGGGTTAAAAACCTACCGCTTTTCCATCGCCTGGAGCCGCATTATTCCTGATGGCGACGGCGAAGTGAATCCGGCCGGCGTGGCGTTTTATCATCGCCTGATCGATGAACTGCTGCACTACGGTATTGTGCCGATCGTCACCATGTATCACTTCGATTTGCCGCAGGCGCTGCAGGCGCGGGGCGGCTGGTACAACCGCAATACGGTGGATGCGTTCGAGCGCTACGCCCGCGTGCTGTTTAAGGAGTATGGCGGCAAGGTGAAATACTGGCTGACCATCAATGAACAGAACATGATGATCCTGCACGGTTCGGCGATAGGCACGCTGGACCCGACGCTGGATAATCCGAAACGCAATCTGTATCAGCAGAACCACAACATGCTGGTGGCGCAGGCGCGCGCGATGAATGCGCTGCACGCCAGCTTCCCGGACGCGAAAATCGGTCCGGCGCCGAATATTTCCCTGATCTACCCGGCCAGCGCGAAGCCGGAAGACGTGATGGCTGCGTTTAATTTCAACGCGATCCGCAACTGGCTGTATCTGGATATGGCGGTGTTCGGCCGCTACAACAGCACCGCCTGGCGCTATATGGAAGAGAAAGGCTACACGCCGGACATTCTGCCGGGCGATATGGACGTGCTGGCCGAGGCGAAACCGGACTTTATCGCGTTTAACTATTACACCTCGCAAACGGTCGAAGCCAGTAAGGGAGACGGTTCCGATGAGACGGCGCGCGAAGGCGATCAGCATCTGCGCTCCGGCGAAGAGGGCGTTCATCGCGGCGCGGCTAACCCGTTCCTGCAGAAGAATGCCTTTGGCTGGGAGATTGATCCGATCGGCTTCCGCAATACGCTGCGCGCGCTGTACGACCGCTACAATTTGCCGCTGATCGTTACCGAAAATGGTCTGGGCGCGTTTGATAAGCTGGAAGACAACGGCGAAATCAACGATCCCTACCGCATTGATTACCTGCAGCGGCATATTGAGCAGATTCAGCTGGCGCTTACCGACGGCGTTGAGGTATTCGGCTATACGCCGTGGTCGGCGATCGACCTGGTTTCCACCCATCAGGGCTGTTCGAAGCGTTACGGTTTTATTTATGTTAACCGGGACGAGTTCGATCTGAAGGATTTGCGCCGCATCCGCAAACAGAGTTTTTACTGGTACGCGCAGGTGATCCGCGATAATGGTCTGACGACGCGCTGACCCGCGCCGTTCTATCCGGCCGGCCCGTATCGCCGGCCGATGCGGGCGCGCATCAGCGCCCGGCGGTTTTGCTTATTGTCGCCGTCGCGGGGGCCGCGCTATCCTGGCGCAGTCTGTGTCGTTCTGATGAGATGACTGTGATGAAAGTTGAAAAAATATTAAGTCATAACGCAGTCCTGCTACTCAATGAACACCACGAAGAGATAGTGGCCGTCGGCCGGGGTATCGGTTTCGGCAAGCGTCCGGGCGACAGGATCGACGCGGGTAAGATCGAGAGCCAGTTTGTGCGCAAGCGCGATGGACTGACCGATGTCTTTGACCAAATGGTGGCGCAGATTCCGCCGGTTTATTTCGCGGTAACGCAGCAAATCATCAGCCTGGCGCAGCAACAGCTGGCGATTAAGCTGCAAGACCCGCTGGTTCTGGCGCTGAGCGACCATCTGAATTTCGCCATTCAGCGCCATGAAAAGGGCCTGGGGCTGAAGAACTTTCTGCTGTGGGACATTAAACAGTTCTATGCCAGAGAGTTCGCCATTGGTCTGCAGGCGCTGGCGCTGATCGAACACCGGCTGGGCGTGCGTCTGCCGGAGGACGAGGCGGGGTTCATCGCCCTGCATCTGGCTAACGCGCGCAATAACAGCGATATGCAAAGCACGATGCAAAGCGCCACGATTATTAAAGATATTCTGGCGATCGTGAAATATGATCTGAAAATCACCTACGACGAAGCCTCGGTTAACTATCAGCGTCTGATTACCCACCTGAAATTTTTTGCCCTGCGTCTGCTAAACAGAAATACCGTCAATCATGCTGACGACAGTATCTATCAGGGAATCAAAGAGTCTATGCCGTCGGCCTGGAACTGTGCGATCAAGGTGCGCGACTATGTGGCGCAAAGCTATCAGTGCCCGCTCACCACGGATGAAATTATGTTTCTGACTATCCATATTTATCGTTTGCAAAAAACGCGCGAATAGCCGGACGCACGGCGCAGATGCTCTGACCGGGTCACTTCGTTAACCTCAATACAGGAGAAGATATGTTTTCAGCAGCAACCTGGTTTCGGCCGCTGGCGCTGGGCTTATATATGAGCGCGGCGGCGATGGCGTCTCTGGCATCGGTAGCGCATGCCGCGGCGGAGAGCGCGGGCCCGGCCGTCGATAAAACCCGCATCCTGATCCTGACCGATATCGGCAACGAACCGGATGATTCCCAGTCGCTGGTGCGCTTTTTGCTGTATAGCAATGAATTCGACGTCGAGGGCATTGTGGCGACGACCTCCACCTGGCTGCGCGATAAGGTCAATCCGCAGATGATCCATGAGCGTATCGATGCGTATCAAAAGGTTCTGCCCAATTTGCGGAAACACGCCGCCGGATACCCTGCCGCCCAGGCGCTGCGGGCGGTGGTACGCAGCGGACAGCCTGGCTACGGCATGGACTGGGTCGGAGAGCATCGCTCGACGGAGGCTTCGGCGCTGATCGTTCAGGCGGTCGACAAGCAGGACAGCCGCCCGCTGTGGATTACCGTTTGGGGCGGCGGCGTCGATCTGGCGCAGGCGCTGTACGATGTCAAAGCCAGCCGCAGTCCGCAGGCGGTGGCGGATTTCGTCGGCAGGATACGCGTCTATGCGATTTCCGATCAGGACAATACCGGCGTCTGGATCAGACGCAATTTCCCGCAGCTACGCTGGATCACCAGCATTCACGCGTGGAACGATTATTTCCTGTCGAGCTGGATTGGCGTCTCGTCGTCGTTCGCGCTCGGCAGCGATATGAGCGAAGTCAACAATGACTGGCTGCAGCAAAATATCCGCCGGAAAGGGCCATTGGGCGCGCTCTATCCGGCCATAGAGTACACGATGGAAGGGGATACGCCATCGTTTCTCTATCTGCTGCGTAACGGACTCGGCGATTCGGATCATCCGGAATACGGCGGCTGGGGCGGGCGCTACGCCGCGATCGCGCCGGATAGCGATGAGGGATTGCGGGTCAGCGCGTCCGATACCGTCGTGGGGACGGACGGCAAGTCGTACCGCACCGCGCCGGCCACCATCTGGCGCTGGCGCGATGCGTTCCAGAATGATTTTGCCGCCCGCATGGACTGGACCCAGAGCGGCGAGCTGAGCAAGGCTAACCACAATCCGGTTTTGGTGCTGAACGATCAGGCCGGCAGCGGGATTGTCGCCTGGCAGGCGAGGGCGGGCGAGACGGTTCGCCTCTCCGCGCAGGGTTCCGGCGATCGCGATGGCGATACGGTGACTTATCGCTGGTGGCAGTATAAGGAGCCGACGGCGACGGCGATCGGCGTGCATTTCGCCCCGGCGCTTGAGCTTACGCACGGCGACGGGCTGCAAACGGCGTTCATCGCGCCGTCGGTTGACGCGCCCACGCCGTTTCATATCATCCTTGAAGCAAAAGACAGCGGTACGCCGGCGTTGACTTCATACCGGCGGGCGATTGTGACGGTGCTGCCCGCCCGCTGAGTTCACCTGACGGTGCGCGGCGATGTGGCCGCGCTATTCTGCCCGCCCGATGAATTAATCCGGGCGGGGGAGAAACCGCGCGTTATGAGGCGGCCAGGCGCTGCAGCGTGGTCAACTGTTCAACCGCATCCTGCATCGCGTCCAGCCCTCTGGCCAGCTCTTTCAGGTTACTTAGGTTGGCGGTCAGATCGTTGCGATCCTTATCGGTGACCGCGCTCATTTCGGCAATCTGCTGCGCGGCGGAAATGCTTTTATCGGCCATCAGTTGCGTCGCGTTTACCGTCTGCTCCGCAATGGCGCGAATGCGCAGAATGGTGTCGACCGCCTGATTGATGTTTTGGGTGGTGGCGCCGACCTGTTCCTTCGAGGCGCCGGCCAGCTTACGGACTTCGGCCGCCACCACGGCAAAACCGCGCCCCGCCTCTCCGGCGCGCGCGGCTTCCACCGCGGCGTTCAGCGCCAGCAGCCCGGTATGGTCCGCAATGGCGTTGATGCCGCTGGTGATCTGGCTGATCCCCTGAGAAATGCGCTCCAGATCGTTCAGGCCGGTCGCCAGCCGTTCCTGGGCGGCGCGCGTCTGGGTGGCTGAATCGCTGATCGAATGGATACTGGTCTGCGCCATTTCCAGCGTTTCGCTCTGGCGTCGCGTAGATTGCTCCAACTGCGGCATGGCGGTCAGCAGCGGCGCCAGCGCCTGCTGGTAGTCAACCACCTGTTTGACCACGGTGGACTGAATGGCGTGCAGCGCTTCCCAGCGCTGTAGCCGGCGCTGGGAGTAATGCCGTGCATAGGCGGCGTACTCGATCGGAAAATGCGACATGGCGTCGACGTTGCGATCGAAAAAAGCCAGCGCGGACAGCGTCTGGTTAATCGGCACGCCGAGAATTTCACCAAAGCAGGAAAGGCCGGCGGCCGTTACGTTATCAAAGAAATGGGCTGCCGGCAGGGTATCTGGGTTGCCGGCCCGGCGCAGAACGCAGTCGTTAAGCAGAATCGCCGCGGGTTTGCCGTAATGCGCGACAAAACGCTGCCAGTCCTGGTCGGTTGTGGCGAGGAAATCGGTGGCCTGCAGCAGGTAAAGCCGATCGCCGAACTCCAGATCGCAGAAGAAAGCAATCTTATCGTCATGAATGGCGGAGATTGAGCGGATAAAGTACTCGCCGTTGGCCCGCACCGCGAAGGTTTTCCCCGCCAGCTGCTGCTGTAGTTGCGCCGGCGTACAGCTGAAATGGTCGGCCAGCGCCTGCTGGATTGGCTGAGGACGCCCATGGTCGTCGAACACCGAGGTGACCGTGCGCGCCACCGGATCGGCCTCGGCGACCAGCCAGCTCTGTCCGGTGGGTTCGAAGTTCTGGCTCTTGAACGGGGCGAACGATTTGCCCGGCGCCATCTGGCAGAACACGATGACCGCTTTGCCCTGCATCGGCTGACCGTCGGCGCTGAGATAGGTGCCGCTGAAATCGAGCTTACCGCCGGCGGAGCCGCCGGTCACCAGGCAGGGGAAGCGTCCGCAGTCGTACCAGGCCTGCATCAGAAACCCTTCGCTGGCCGATAGGCCGTCGCAATACAGCAGGGCGAAGGTGCGATCGGCGGAAAGCGGCAGGTTTATCCGCAGGCGTTCCAGCTCCTGGCGGATGGCGGCGATACGCGTCGCCGCGCTGGCCTTCTTGTTGTTGACGTGCAGATCAATCAGGTGCACTTCGTGGCGGGCGATCAGATTATCCGGCAGCCATAGCCAGCTGCCGACCGGGCCTTCCATCTCGCAATAGAGCGACTGACCGGGCTGATTACACAACGCGCCGGTCGACGAGAGCGTCAGCACCGTCCGTCCGGGACCGGCAAGCTGTTGCCAGGCGCTGCAGCTGCGCGCGAAATTGGCCTGCGGGGGAACAAAGCTGAGCAACAGTCCTGGCTTATCGGCCAGCCCCAGCGAGCGCATCGAAACCGGCAGCGATTTACAGCTGTAGGTGCCGCTGACCGGTTTTCCTCCCTTATGGATGCCTTTAACGCCGGCCCCGGTTAACAACGATGACATTAGTCCCATGATCTCCCCCGATTATCCATTAATTTAATCCATTATAAGGGAATCGTCCGGGCAGATGACATAATGTAATCTCGCGAATAGTTAGCCTGCGTTATGTTAATTCACATTAAAGCATTTTATGTATCTCATCTTGCGGGGCGGCGTCGGCATCGTTTCGGGCGGCGGAGGGCGGATTGTGTCTTTTTATCGTCAGGAAATGCCCGGCTAATGTAACAATCCATTGCCCCGCGGGGGTTCAGGAATTATCTGCATTGTACGTTTATTTTTTGCCTCTTATTATCGTGCTGCCTGTACTAAGGGTCACTTTGAGGTTAACTATGAAGCGTATTATAAAATTTGTCAGCGTAGCGGCGTTAATCACCATGCTAAGCGGTTGCCTGTTCCCGCCATTCGGCGGCCCGGGCGGTGGTCATGGCGGCGGGCACGGCGGTGGCGGCGGTGGCGGTGGTCCTCATGGCGGTTTCCAGGGCGAGAGCATCGGCCAGCCAGGCCCGCGTTAAGCCCGCGATATCCTGACGGCGCGGTGCGTCCGGCGCGCCCAATGCGCCGTCATCTCCGGATTCTTGCCGGTAGTTCCCGCCCGGTTTACCCATGGTCCCTGCTTCGGCAGGGACCTTTTGTTTTTGGGGGGCTGGCGAACAAAGACGGCATCGCACG
The DNA here is from genome assembly GCF_008710095.1 of Affinibrenneria salicis. The sequence continues at coordinate 6,253 of NZ_VYKJ01000025.1, read as the reverse complement.
ATATTGATCGTCGTTTCAGGCCATTGCGCCGTTCAGCGTGCGGTAATCAGCAGCCGGTACTGCGTATTGTCCACGTTCCACAGCCAAATTTTCTCTGTGCTGCGCTGGTCGGAGCGGGTGATCGGCCGCAGTTCGCCGGTGCTGACCTTATAACCGAATACGCGAATATGTTCGGCGCGGGAAGCGCAGACGCGACTCAGCCAGAAGGTAAAACCGTGTGTCTGCAGATTGCCTAGCGTAGCCATAATGTTGTACTCACCGAGCAAATAGCCGGAGAACGTACTCTTGGACAACCGGTGTATCGCCTCTTCATTCACGTCGAACAGCGGACGCCAGACGGCCGTATGCAGCGTCGGCTTGTCGTTAATCCTGATGGCGTCATTAATGATACAGGTGGTGTAGTTGAGTATTTTTTCTTGCTCGCTGTCGACCAGCACAATTTCCATGTGCGGATAGTCGATATTTAGCCGGTTATCAACACGCAGCACTTTTTTACTGTGGCCGGGAAATAGCGCGTCCAGTTCCGTTAAGCCGGTACAGGCGGGATGCCGGCTCAGGGTTAAATAGGTGCTATGGTTAGTCTCCGGCTGGCCCAGACTCTCCATGTCGGGAATCAGCTGTTCGACCTGTAACAGTTGGTTTTCCATAATTCACCCCTTTGCCTTAATGTGTGAGTCAACATTTGCAGGAGGGTTATAACGGACTGCGGTTAATACCGATATAACCGTTATTTTATACTCGCCATACTTCAGGTTGCAGGTGCGCTGGCGGCGATCAATGATTCGGCCCGTTCCTGAACCTCTCCCCTGCGGGGCCGATGCCGCCGGCGTTCAGATGCGCATCGACTGATTTGCCGCGCTCTTGCCGCGTTACAAGATTCATGCGTCTGCCTCGCCCATAAAGGGCCGCCGCCCGGCGTTGTTCAAACGATAACGGTTAGTCCTGCAACTCGAATTATTTAGGGTATAAAGCATGTACGCCACTGTTTTTCCGGACAGGCAGCGACGATTATGCGATCGTCATCTGTGGTTAAAGTATAGACGTTGCCTGAGCCGGCGCGTACACAATGTGCGGTTTGTCCGCAGGGGAAATGATGGCGATCACATTTACAAACTATCGGACCCGGAGACGGGCAGTTTAGACATCTCCCACAGATAGAGCGAGGCCGTACTGCCATAGGGAGAGTAGCGACGCCGGTAGCGTTCGAACCGTTCGCGCGGCAGCGTGCTGTGCCGGTAGAGCCGCATGATGCCGCGGCGGATGGCCAGGTCGCCCCAGCTCAGAATATCGGGCCGGTTGAGCGACGACAGCAGCAGCATTTCCGCGGTCCAGACGCCGACGCCGCTCAGCGAGCTCAACGCCCGGATCGCGGACGCGTCATCCATCGCGCCGAGCGCATTCAGATCGAGCCGGCCGGAGAACACCGCTTCGGCCGCCTGACGGATGTAGCCGGCTTTTTTCATGGTCATGCCGCATTGTTGAATCTGGCGCTCGTCCAGCAGCAACAGGGCGTGGGGCGTGATAACGCCGCCGGTCAACTGCCCCAGCCGCTGGTTGACGGTCAGCGCGGCTTTGACCGAAATCTGCTGATCGACGATATTGCGCACCAGCGCGCTGAACAGATCGGGCGTGCGCGGGCGCAGAAGGCGGCCAAATTGCTCAATCGCCCGGGCCATTTTTTTATCGCGCCGGCTCAGCCAGGCCAGTTCGGTATCGCCATATTCAAAGAAGGTCATCGTTGCTTCATTCGCTGGAGACATCCGTTTGCGCCGCCCGGACGGGAAGGCGCTCGGCGGCGATCTTTAGGGATTATTGACCAAAACCGCTGGCAATGGTGCCGACGGTAACATTCAGCAGGTCGATATAGGTTGGAACCGGGCCGTCGGGGCGCGACAGCGAATCGACATACAGCACGCCGCCGTATTTCGCGCCGGTTTCTTTGCTGATCTGCTTAGCAGACTTGTCCGAAACCGTGCTTTCGCTGAACACCACCGGGATGTTGTTTTTTCTCACGCTATCGATGACATGACGCACCTGCTGCGGCGTGCCCTGTTCTTCCGCGTTAATCGGCCACAGATAAACTTCTTTTAAATCATAGTCGCGCGCCAGATAGCTGAAGGCGCCTTCGCTGGTCACCAGCCAGCGCTGGGCCGGCGGGATGTTAGCCAGCCGCGCGCGCAGCGGCGCATCCAGCGCCTTAATCTTCTGCGCATAGGCCTGGGCGTTGCGGTTATAGGTTTCGGCGTTTTTCGGATCGTATTTGACCAGCGCCTTGCGTATGTTTTCAGTATAGATCAGCGCATTAGCCGGAGACATCCACGCGTGCGGATTGGGATTGCCGTTATACGGCCCTTCGCGAATCGGCAGCGGCTCTACGCCTTCGCTGACGATGACCGAAGGCGTCGCGCGAATATTGTCGAAGAAGCGGCTGAACCAGCGCTCGAGATTCAGCCCGTTCCACAGCACCAACTGCGCCGACTGGGTTTTGACGATATCGCCCGGCGTGGGCTGATAATCATGAATTTCCGCCCCGGGTTTGGTGATCGACTCCACTACCGCCGCATCGCCGGCGACGTTGCGCGCGATATCCTGAATCACGGTAAAGGTTGTGATGACCTTAAATTTTTCTTCCGCGCGACCCGGCGAGGTAATCAGCGACAACAGCATACCGAGCAGCATCAGACGCAGGGTAAACGGAGAACGGAACAGCAACCGAAAAGTCTCACGCGATGAAGTCATAATAACCTCCAGGTAAAATGCAATATCCCCGTCATCTTTTCACCTGCAGGGACGCTGGTTGACGCTCTCCTGCGGTGCCGCCGCGAGCGGCGTGCAAATCTGTTGGGTGTAACTTTCTCTATTAATCAGTAAAACTGTGTCGGATTGCGTTAAGCGTTCTCTGCCGCGTCCGCACGCAGGTTCATGGCGATGACCGACTGCGCGGGGGCCTTGCCGGCTCGCCGCACGTCCGTCGCGTCTTACCCGCTGGCTTTTGCAGACCGCTGGCCTGCAGCGCGGTAAATTGACTGCTTCATATACAGATATAGCATAGGCTATACTTTATAGCAAAGGGATGAAAAGGAAAATTTGCTCTGCCGAACACTTCCTTTACACTATGCGCATTAATTCTGGCGAATCGGTGCTGGCCGTAATCAACAAGGGGCGTGCATGACCGCAGGCAATAACGAACGCGAGCAATCCAGCCAGACGAATCAGGTCGTGGATATTCAGGATCGCGTACAGGGATTTACTCAGGTGCGCGAGGCGCACCGGCGTGAACTGATGGATGACTATGTGGAGTTAATTTCCGATTTGATTCGCGAATGCGGCGAGGCCCGTCAGGTCGATCTTGCCGCGCGTCTGGGCGTTTCCCAGCCGACGGTGGCGAAAACGCTGAAGCGGCTGGCGAGTGCCGGGCTGGTGGAACAGCTGCCGTACCGCGGCGTATTTTTGACGGCGGACGGCGAAAAACTGGCGACGGAAAACCGCATCCGTCACCAGGTCGTCGAATCCTTTTTGATTGCCCTTGGCGTCAGCGAAGAAACGGCGCGTTGCGACGCGGAAGGGATCGAACACCACGTCAGCGCGGAGACGCTGGAAGCGTTCCGCCGCTATACCCGGCAGGCGGAAGCACGCTGAACGGCCGCCGCCGGGCATAGCGGTCGAAAACCCCGCTCAGGATTGCCTTAACGCGTTGCCGTCTTCGACTGCCGGCCGACGGCGCCGTCGCATTACAGCACGCCTGCGCCGGACGAGGCCTGGCAGACGTAGAATGTGGCGTTCAGGCCGTTAGTGCGTAACGGATATTCATGTTCGACGGCGGCGCGAACCCGATCGACCAGTGCATCCGGCACCAGCGCTACCACGCAGCCGCCGAACCCGCCGCCGGTCATCCGCACGCCGCCCTGATCGCCGATGGTCTCTTTGACGATCTCAACCAGGCTGTCAATCGGCGGCACGGTAATGGCGAAATCGTCGCGCATTGAGTGGTGCGAGGCAGCCATCAGTTCCCCCATCTGGCGAATATCGCCGTCGGCCAGCGCCTGCGCGGCGGCAAGCGTGCGGGCGTTTTCTGTAATCACATGGCGCGCGCGACGCGCCACCAGCGGGTCCAGCTCGTTCTGCCGGGCGGACAGCTGCTCCAGACTGACATCGCGCAGGGCCTGCGCGTTGAAGAAGCGGGCGGCCTCTTCGCACTGCTGGCGACGGGTATTGTATTCGCTGTCGACCAGCCCGCGTTTGACGTTGGAATTGATGATCACCACCGAAATATTGGCCGGCAGCGGCACCGAACGGGTCGTGAGCGAGCGGCAGTCGATCAGCAACGCATGGCCCTGCTGACCGAGCGCCGAGATCAGCTGATCCATAATGCCGCAGTTGCAGCCGACAAACTGGTTTTCCGCCGCCTGGCCGTTGAGCGCCAGCGCCACGCCGTCCAGCGGCAACTGATACAGCGCCTGAATCGCCTGGCCGACCGCCACTTCCAGCGAGGCCGAAGAGCTAAGCCCGGCTCCCTGCGGCACATCGCCGCTGATGGTCATATCGAAACCGCCGAAGTGACCGTGGCGCAGCTGTAAATGTTTGATGACGCCGCGCACATAATCGGCCCAGCGATATGCCGGATGGCGTTCAATCGGCGCGCTGAGCGAAAATTGATCCTGCTGATTGTCATAGTCGGCGGCGATCGCGCGCACCTGGTCGTCATCGCGCTTGCTGCAGCTGATCACGGTCTGGTAATTGATGGCGCAGGGCAGCACGAAACCGTCGTTATAGTCGGTGTGCTCGCCAATCAGATTGACCCGTCCGGGAGCGCGGACGGTCAGCGCCGGCGCATAGCCAAATTTTTGTTCAAACAGGGACTGCGTGTGGTGTGATAATTTCATGATTGCACATCCGCCTCGTTATAGTGAACATCGCTGACCGCGCGCAGACGTTCTGCGGCCTGTTCAGCCGTTAAATCGCGCTGGGATTCCGCCAGCATCTCGTAACCCACCATAAATTTGCGCACCGTCGCGGAGCGCAGCAGAGGCGGATAAAAATGCGCATGCAGCTGCCAGTGGCCGTTGTCCTTGTCGTTAAACGGCGCGCCGTGCCAGCCCATGGAATAAGGGAACGAGCAATGGAACAGGTTGTCGTAACGGCTGGTCAGCTTTTTCAGCGCCAGCGCCAGATCCTGGCGCTGTTGCGGAGTCACATCGGTGATGCGCAACAGGTGCGCTTTCGGCAACAGCAGGGTTTCGAAAGGCCAGGCCGCCCAGTAAGGCACAACCGCCAGCCAGTGCTCCGTTTCCACTACCGTGCGCGTGCTTTCGCGCTGTTCGTACCGCTGGTAGTCCAGCAACATCGGCGAATGATGCTGCTGGTAATACTCGAGCTGTAACCGATCTTCCCGTTCGGCTTCGTTCGGCATAAAGCTGTTGGCCCATACCTGCCCGTGCGGATGCGGGTTGGAACAGCCCATGGCGGCGCCTTTATTTTCAAATACCTGAATCCACGGATAGTCGCGCCCCAGTTCGGCGGTCTGCTGTTGCCAGGTCCGAATCACCTGGTCAAGCGCGCTGAGCGACAGTTCCGGCAACGTTTTGCTGTGATCGGGCGAAAAGCAAATCACCCGGCTGGTGCCGCGCGCGCTCTGGCAGCGAATCAGCGGATTATCCGTCGCTGGCGCATCCGGCGTATCCGGCATCAGCGCGGCGAAATCGTTGGTAAAGACGAAGGTGCCGTCATAATGCGGATTTTTATCGCCGCTGGCGCGCGTGTTGCCAGCGCACAAATAGCAGTTCGGATCGTGCGGAGGACGAACCTCGCGGGACAGCGTTTCCTGCTGACCCTGCCACGGGCGTTTCGCCCGGTGCGGCGATACCAGAATCCATTGCCCGGTCAGCGGGTTATAACGGCGGTGGGGGTGATCGCCAGGATTAAAATCCGTCATGATAAGTCCTTATGCGTTCTGTGATTGCCAGGTTTAATGCAGGTGCTTTGTAATCGATTACACATATATTGTTCTGCATTATTGTTTATAAAGATTCTATGTCTGAGCGAGATAAAAAACCCGCTGATTTATTGAGTTTTGCGAACAGGATCTCATTTCTGTTTTTGACTTTTGTGTGTAACCGATTACATTTTCATGAGGCATGAGGCATGAGGCATGAGGCATGAGGCATGAGGCATGAGGCATGAGGCATGAGGCATGAGGCATGAGGCATGAGGCATGAGGCATGAGGCATGAGGCATGAGGCATGAGGCATGAGGC
>NZ_VYKJ01000024.1 GCF_008710095.1 Affinibrenneria salicis | reverse complement strand
CCGTAGGTGGTTTTCAATGGATTGCTTTGGAAACAAAAAAAGAGCTTTTCGCTCTTTTTTCATAGACCTACAGACATCAGTGGACATCTATAGAAAAGAAATTGGAGCGGGAAACGAGACTCGAACTCGCGACCCCGACCTTGGCAAGGTCGTGCTCTACCAACTGAGCTATTCCCGCAGAGAAGCTTTACGCCGCTGAAATATTTTCGCGGCCTGCCGGTGACAATCATTGTAACACAATGAATTATATAAACATTTAATAACAACCTCACCGGTGGCCAGCATTATGTACCAATCATTTATCGCTGACAAGCCCTTTTCGGCATAAATTCAGGCGGCGACGCGACGATTGCGCATATAAGCAGCCAACAGCCTAAAACATCGCCACAGCGGCCTTCGCGTCAGACCTAATAGTCCTGCTCAAAGCTGACTTCGCCGCGCAACGTCTCGCCGCGCTGCAAACGGGCCAGATTATCGACAAACAGGCGCACCAGCAAAGAAGGCACGGCCGGGCCGGCGATATGCCCGGTGATAGTCAGATTCGGCGTGCGCCAGAATGGGTGGCCGGCGGGCAGCGGTTCTGCACGAAATACATCCAGCACCGCGCCCGCCAGTAGCCCCTGCTGCAGGGCGGAGACCAGATCGGCATCCACCACGGCGCTGCCGCGCCCAACGTTGATGAACAGCGCGGAAGGGCGCATTGCGGCGAACAAACCGGCGTCGTAAACGTCGCTGGTTGCTGGCGTATCCGGCAGAATATTAATGAGGTAATCCGCCGAACCAACCATCCCGGGCAGTTGCTCCATGCCCACCACCTGGCTGAAATGCGCGATGGCGCGCGGCGTTCTGGCAATACCGATCAGCTCCACGCCAAACGGCTGTAAAAAACCGGCGACTTCGCTGCCGATATCGCCGGCGCCGACAATCAGCACCCGCTGGCCGGCCAGCAGGTGCGGCTGACGATGATTCCACTCTCCGCGCGCCTGACTGGCGGACCGCTCATCCAGTTGCTGCCTGTGGCGCAGCATATAGGCGAGAATATACTCGGCGATCGGCTGGCCAAACACGCCGACCGCCCGGCTCAGACGATAATCGCGCGGTAACCCGGCGGCCAGCAGCGGCTTAAATCCCGCCCAGGTCGACTGCAGCCAGCGCGGCTTTGCGCCCTGCGCCAGCAGCGCGGCGGCCACATCGGGCTCTCCCAGCCATATCGGGCAGCGGTCCGCCTCTTCGGCGTTACAGATAATGCTTAATTCCGGCGCCGCCTGCCGCAGCAGTTCGCACACCTCATCCGCATGCGGATCCAGTAAAAGAACGTCCGTCATATCATATCCCCGGTCTGTCATCTTATGGTTTTATCGCGATTAGCCTTCAGGTTACGCCAGACGGCGCCCAATATCCGCGCGGCTTATCAGGAGCAAGGTAAGCGGCGTATGCCCTCAGCGGCGGCGCCAAAAGCATTAGCCGGAAGAAGAGTTAAACTATAAAAAAGCTAGCGCGTCGGCAAGTCGAATCACGATGGATATCCCCGCCAGACGCCTGCCAGGAACGTCGAGGGATCACATGACCAGGCGGCGTTCCGCTATTGTCTTGCCGATGAACATCGCACCATGCTGACAGGAAATAGCGGCAAAAACTCACCAGGCATGTTAAAAACATAACAAAATCAAGGCGTTTCCCTCACTATTCCCGTCAGTCAGCGAACATGAATTGCGGGACACGGCCTGGGGTGTGTCCCTTAACCTCCCTGCATACCCAAAAGTGATGTAGTAATCATTTCCGGAACGTGATTTCGGGTTGAATATTGAGCATTTTCAGGGCTATTTTTATCGCTTAAAAGCGTTTTTTGCACAGTTATAACAATGCTGATCGGTACAAAAAACAGTTACGGGACACGGCCTAGAGAACGGTAACCATACCGTTTTTACCATCCAGTCGGACACGCATGCCGTTCGCCAGACGGCTCATCGCGCCCCGGACGCTCATCACCGCCGGCAACTGCAGTTCCCGCGCCGTCACCGCGCCGTGCGAGAGCGGTCCGCCGCTTTCGGTAATCACCCCGCTGGCGCGATAAAACAAGGATGTCCAGGCGGGATTGGTGGTTCTCGCCACCAGGATCGCCCCTTTGGGGAACAGCGGGAAGTCATCCGGGCTATGGATTAAAAACACCTCGCCCTCGACGGTGCCGGGGCTCCCCGCCAGACCGTTCAGTTCATTGCCCGTCGGCGCATCTTCAGGACAACGCTGCTCGCCATGATTCCATACCGGACTCCGCTGTTTAGCCTGCCGCCATCCCGCTTTGTTGTCGTATATCACCTGCGTCAGGGCCTCAAAATCGGCCTGGCGAATGGCGTCATCAATGGCGCGGAACGGAGCGAAATAGATATCGTCGGCCTCACGCAGTACCTCGCGCGCCACCAGCCGCGCGCCAATTTCTTTAATCCCTTTGCGAAACGGCAGGGTCAGGCGCGTCGTCTGATAATGTTCCAGGTCATCCAGATAGGTATACACCCGCGCCAAACGGATCACTTCCTCAACAAAATAACGCAGTCCTTCCGGCACCTGGTTCAAATACCGATGCTGCGCCGCAGACGCGGCCAGCTTCGCCGTCAGGGCCTGATCGGATACCTCCTCATCGGCCAACTCGGCCAGCATATTCAACTGGTCAAGCACCGCATGGGGAGCCTCCAGCCAGGTCGGGTAGTACGCGTCGAAGTCCAGCTCGCGGTGGCCGTGACGCTGCAGAAACTGCGTCAGCTGTTGTTCAAACGCCGGATAGTGCGACAGCCGCTCGACCAGCGCTCTGGATGAGTGCTGTTTAAACGCCAGCGTCAACGCGGCATCCTGACGAATCTGACGAGAAAGCGCCCACAGTTCGGCGTTCACCTGACCGGTTTTGGTATCGGAAACCGATAGCAGAAGATCGAATGTCGCTTTCGCTTCCGTCGCCGGCATCGACATGCTCAGAATCTGGTAGAGCACGGCATACAGCGTACGCTGCGTCAGGGAGATGGCGATATTGGGCAGAAAATAACGCTTGCCGGCATCGCGTACGTTCAACACATAGCGCCAGCACTCTTCCAGCGAACGGGCCGACAAATCCTCACGCAACAGCGCGCCAATCTCTAACAGATAGGTGTCCAGATCGCGCATCCAGCGGATGGGAAGATCCTGTACCCACGCATAGCGCTTCGCCAGCTCGGGCAGTCTGGCCTGTAGCTCATCGATAGAATGAATACCGCCCGGCATTCTGCCCGCATACAGCTCGACCGCATTCTGGTTGCCGTAGATATAGAAGTCTTTGATGGCGAACCACTTACCGCCAAAATGCGGCAGCCCCATCAGATCAAAGGAGAAATTTAGCGACTCATGAAACCCCTCCTCCACCAGATCCCATGTAAGCGGCGTCACCGCGTTGGGAAAACGCTCGGCGGCCTCGTCCCGCGTCCAGCGCTCCGGCACGAAGGTGACCGGACGCGACTGCAACAAATAACAGACGCCGGAGGAAAACGCCCATTCAATATCCTGCGGGAAGTCAAAGAAGGCCTGCGCCTGACGCGCCAGCTTCGCCACCGTCTGGCATTGCACATCGCTCAACGATGGCCGATCCGCCTGTTCCGCGGGCAGCGGGACATGCCTAACCCCCTGCGCGCTTTTCAGTATGATGTCGCCCTTATGCGCGATATTGCGCTCAACCACCGTAAACGCCGGCAACGCCACGCGGAACTCATCAATCGCCGCCTCGCCGCCGACCACCGACTCGCCCAGGCCAAAACAGGCGTTAATCAGCACCCGGTTCAGATCGCCCTGTACGGGATCGATGGAGAAAGCGACGCCCGCGCTGTCTTCCGCCGTCATTTCCACCATCTGCTGAACCACCACCGCCATCGACGCGCTCAGGTGGGCAAGATTAAGGCGGGCGCGATAACGCATCGCATGTTCATTCCATAACGAGATATAGCAGTCGCGCAGCGCAGCCAGAATCTCCGCCAGACCGCGCTGGTTCAGAAAGGTATCGTGCTGCCCGGCAAACGCCGCGCCGGGCAAGTCCTCAAACGTCGAGGAGGAGCGAACCGCGACCGCCCACCGCTCCGCCTGCAACGTCTGCAGCCGCTCGTTCACCGACCGCGCCAGATTGTCGTCGATAGGATGCTGACGCAGCATATCCTGAATGCGCCGGCTCTGCGCCGCCACGTCGTCCCCTTGCTGCAGGATTGCATCAATCCGCGGCGCCAGCGGCGCCAGATACGCCCGGTAGGCCGCGCTGGTCACGATAAAGCCCGGAGGAACCGGCAGTCCGCCGGCGGTAAGCCGCGCCAGGCTGGCGCCTTTGCCGCCGCTCCACGACAGCTCTGCGGCGCCGGCATCAGAAAACAAAAGCGTAAAATCGGTCACTGCATGCATAAGTTATATCCTTAACCCGGCGTGGCGGTGAAAATAGCCGAATCGATGTAACCACCCCAGCACCGCGCAGGCCAGTAATGCGCCGGCAATCAGATCAATGCCATAGTGGTAGCGTAAATAAAGCGTCGCCAGAATAAGGCCGGCGACCACGGGAAGCAGTATCAGCGCTATCGCCGCATGTCGCTGCAAAGCAAGATAGCCGAAAATATACAGACTGATGCCGCAGTGCAGGCTGGGGAAGACATCCATACCGGTTCCCCCCTGAGCCACAAGACGCGCCAGAAAGGCGGTAATCGCGCCGCCCGGCGGCGGATAGGGAAACTGTTCAGGAAATTGCACATAGGGGCCGGCGGCCGGAACCAGCAGATAGCCGATAAAACCAAACAGATACATCAGCATTAATCCATGGAAGAATCCACGGCTGGCCTGCGAGGTTCGCCGGCAAGCGTAAACGATCACGGGCAGCAGAATGATGAAGTAAAAAGAGAGGTAGCACAGGCTCATGACCTCCGACAACCAGAAGCCGTGCAGTACGGCAACCCTTTCCGTCGCGCCGATGCCGCCAAACAGCGCGCGATCCCACGCCAGCAATTGCGCATCGAACGAACGCATTGTCGCGAGATGAATAGCCCTGAATAGGTAAAACACCAGCCAGCTGCAGGCAAACTGCAACACGCCCAACCAGCCGCGCCATGATCCGGCCCGGGCAAAGGTGGCTTTGGCCAGCAAAAGCAGCGCCAGCAGACTCAGCGCGGCCGGCGCAATAAACTGCCCGTCCCGCAGGCTTAACGCGCTGCCGGCGCCCCAGAGCCAAATCAACATGATGAGGCCGAGATAGACGCGACTGCCTATCCCCGCATGCCGGATCATCATGACGTCATTTCCTGCAGTCATAGATTTACTCGTTATTGTTTGCTGCGAATTTGCCGCGCTGATGCCAGCCCCATACGGCGACGCCGAACAGCGGCAGCAGCAAGGGGGAGATCGCCGCCGCCACAACCAGGCAAGGCAGCCAGATCAGCGCCATCGCGAACCCGGCGGCCAGACGAAAAAACGTCGTGGTATTGCGGCCGTCCGCCCGGCGCCCGGCCCACCCGCCGCAGAGCCAGACCGGCAACAGTGTAACAATAAATATTTTCCAGGCAGCACGCTCCAGAATAGTCATGGCCGCGGGCGAAGTCTCCGCCGGCGCCGGTTCTGGCGCCCGCCCGCTCAACGCCTGGTGTTCCGCCTGCTTGAACGCCAGCGCGTAAGAACCGCTCTCGCGGCTACAATAGCGAGCCAGGCGCGCCACCTGCGCCAGCATCCGTTCGTCAACGCAGTTAACGGAAACGCGGTCCAGCGAACGGCCCAGGCTACGCATAATCTTCTGTTCCCATTCCGCCACGCTGACGTCGCCCTGCTCCGGCAACGTCAACGGGTCGCTCACCAGTAGCTCCACCGCTGAGCCAAAGCAATCCGGCGCCTGATAGAAACTGCCGACAGCGATGACCTGAAAACGGCATTGATCCTGCATCAGCCGGCGGATAATTTTGGCCGCGCCCGCGTGATAAGGCTGCGGCGCCGGTCCCCATTCGCTGGTGCCTTCCGGAAACACCACAATGCTGCCGCCCCGTTTCAGGTGGGCTATGGCATGCAAAATGGGGTTTCCCGCCTGAGCGCGGCTATAGCCATAACGCTCGCGGTCTTTATCGCGCACCACCGGGATACCGGCGAACATCAGGCGTAAGAAACGCGAGCGAATCAGTTGAACCGACGTGAGAAATTGCCCTTTGGGCAGCAGTTGGTTGAATATCCAGCCATCCGTGGCGCCATTGCGATGGCTGGCTAACAACAGCGTCGGCACTTCGCCATCGAAAGGCGCCACGGGTTGCCCCTGCGGGCTAACAAAGCGTAAGGAAGAATAGTAGAAATGCACCAGCAAACGCGCGATGCCGCGATGCCAGAGAGAAAGGGGGCGCCCCGGCGTAAAGCGCAAATAGCCGGCAGCCGGACCGGAGAGATCCTGCTTCATATCCCTGAGCCTCCTTCAGTTGATGCATGCCCCCTCGTGGTTGCGAGAGCGTTGGCTTTGCTGCCCGGCCATCCCGTCATCTGGCCGGGCAGGGCCGCCGCACACGGCGTACAACGCAGCTGTACGCCGGATTCGACACACTCTATAGCATCCGGCTGAATCGGCAAATCATTATGATTTACAAAATAAATTCAGCGCGATATAAGGACGCAACGCGAAACACGCTCCCAACCGTCACCTGCCGGAGCGCCCCGAATTGCATAGAATATTATCAATATTGATTCTTATTTGTCAGCTATCTGTTACAGACGGCACATAGCGGCCGGCGGCGCCCTGCCAGCGCCGAATCATCGAGATATCTGGACGAACCGGCCTGCCGAACCGACACCATAATCTGGCCAGCACGCGCAAGGTAAAGCCGCGACTCGCCAGTTCAGCACAGCTTCAGCAGTCGGCATACCGTGCCCAGCAGCACCGCCGCGCCGGCCGCCACATGCTCCGGTTCCGCCCATTCGGTCACCGCATGGCTGACGCCGGCCCGACAGGGAATAAAGATCATTGCGCTGGGGCAAATCGCGGCAAGGTAGCGCGCATCATGTCCGGCGGCAGAGAGAATCGTCTGGCTGGCGTAGCCGCGCGCCTGTGCTTCCTGCGCGATCAACGCTTTGAGATGCGGGTCAAATACATTCGGCGCGGCCTGGCTGAGCTGCGTCAGACGCACCTCGCAGGGCGCGGCCTGTTGCCGAATCAGCGTTTCGCTCAGGCTGGCCAGCCGCGTCAGGTCATCGCCAGCGGGGTGCCGAAGATCGATACGAAAACACAGCTTATCCGGGATGACCGACGGCGCATTGGGCGCCAGCGTCAGCCAGCCGATGGTCAACATCACCCGCTCATCATACTGCCCGACCTGCCGGTACAGCGCGGCGGCGATCGCGCTGAAGGCCCGGAGCGCATCGCGCCGCGCGGCCATCGGCACCGTACCGGCATGGCCGCTGACGCCGAGAATCTCCACCTGCCAGGTATATTTCCCCTGAATACCGCTGACCACGCCAATCGGGCAGTCCCCCTGTTCCAGCAACGCGCCCTGCTCGATATGCGCCTCGAGGTAGGCTGCCGGCGGATGCCGGTGCGGATAAAGCGCCAGGCGGGGAAACGTCCGGCGCTGCTGCTGTAAGGCTTGCCCGACGCTCACGCCGTCGCCGTCGCGGCAAGCCTGAATATCCGCCAGCGTACGCTGGCCGCTAAACCAGGCGGATCCCATCATGCCCGGCGCGAAACGCGAACCCTCCTCATTCATCCATGCAACCGCGATCAGGTCGCACGGCGGCTGAATAGCCCGCTCACGCAGGCAAACCAGAACTTCCAGCGCCGCCAGCACGCCGTAAACGCCGTCAAAACGGCCGCCGGTCGGCTGGCTGTCAAGGTGACTGCCCAGCAACACCGGCGAAGCCTGCCGATCGCGTCCCGGCAAGATGATAAACAGATTGCCTGCCGCATCGCGACAGGGCTCCAGCGAGGCTTCCTGCGCCCAGGCCAGCATACGGCGCCAGGCGGCGAATTCCGCGGCGCTCAGCGCCTGACGATTCACTCCGCCGTCCGCGATCGCGCCATCGTCCGCAATCGCCATCAGCCGCCGCCACAGGCGCGATGCATCAATATTCATACCGGCTCCTCATTCGGTACGCATGATTTGCGCGGGATTGGCGCGCGGATCGCGTACCGTCCAGCGCCCCTGCTCCACCTGCGCCAGAAACTCGCCCAGTAAAAGATTGAACAGGGCCGGTTCTTCCAGATTCAGCGTGTGACCGGTTTTCGGTAAGATGGCCAACCCGGCCGCCGGCAAATGTTTTTTCAGATACAGCCCCGGCTGCAGGCAATGATCGTCCTCATCGCCCACCATAATCAGCGTCGGCAATGTGATCTGGCGAATCTCGTCCTCCAGTTGGTAAAACGCCGGGCGGCGCGCCTGTACGCCGCGCATGGTCATCGCCGCGCCCAGCGAGTCGTGTTCGCTAAGCCGGTGCGCAAAACGCTGCCAGCCGAGCGGATCTTTGCTCTGAAACTGCACCCGGCTGGCGCCCAGCGCATAGACGCCGGCGAAGCGTTTTGCCCCCTGTGAGGCGAAGTTGTCCGCCACCTGCAGCGACACCTGGCGAAAATAGTCTTCGCTTTCCGGCTCGCAGCCGTAACCGGCGCCGGCAACGGTCAGCGAAAGCGCGCGCTGCGGCGCCATAATACCGAAGTGCAGCGTCGCGAATCCGCCCATCGACAGGCCGATAACGTGCGCTTTTTCAATGCCCAGACCATCCAGCACCGCCAGCGCATCCTGCACCGCGCGCTGCTGGGAGTACGCCTCCTGCCGCGGCGGAACCTCAGAGGGCGGATAGCCGCGCGCCGCATACGTGATACAGCGATAGCGGCGGCTAAAGTAGTGAATCTGCGGCTGCCAGCTGTCATAGTTGCCGCCGAACTCGTGAATGAACAGCAGCGGCGTGCCTGCGCCGTAGCTCTCCACATACAGTTGGGCATCATCATCGGTGGTAATAAACATCGGCATCTCCTAAAAAGGCTGGCGAAAATCGGTCAGCTTGCGCGCCTGCTCAACCATTTCAGGCAGCAGGGCGCTGAATGTTTCCGCCCACGGCTCCGGCACCGAAGTGCTCACTTTAACAAAGCGATCGCCAAAGGTTGCGGTGTGGTAAGCCCCCTGACGGATCTGAATCCCCCGCCGCAGGTAACATTCGACCAGCGCTTCGGGGCGAACGCCGGCCTCACTCACCTCAATCACCAGAAAGTTGCCGCCGGACGGGAACACCGGCAGGGCCAGACCGGGGATCGCCGCCACCGCGGCGGCTATGCGATCTTTGTTGCGGGCGTCAATGGCGCGCAACGTCGCCATCCAGCTCGCTTTAACCTTTAATCCGGCCTCGGCGGCGCGCTGGGCGACCACGCTGGCGCCCAGTACGCCCGAGTTGAACGGCGCCAGTTCGGCCAACAGTTCCCGAGAGGCGATCAGCGCGCCGACCCTCAGCCCGGCCAGCCCCAGCCATTTGGAAAAACTCACCGACATCACGACGTGCTGCTGGTCCAGCCCCAGCGCCGCCGCGTGTTCGGCAGCGAAATCGCGGTAAGTGCAGTCATGCACCAGCAGCGCATTATGGCGACGCGCAATAGCAATAAACGCCGCCAGTTCCTGCTCGCTGTAGCTCACGCCGAGGGGATTGTTGGGGTCGACAAGGTAGATAATCGCGGTACGGTCATCCACCGCCGCAGCCAGCGCGTCCGGCGTCAGACGGTAGCGCGTCTCCGCGCGCCAGATAGGGATCTGAATCACCATTGACCCCATCTGTTCGGCGAACTGGCAAGGCCATTTCCAGCTGGGGTCAGTGGTCACAAACGAGGTGCCCGGCCGGCAGCGGGCGCGGCAAATCATCGATAAGGCGTTGACCCCGCCGTCGGTGACCATCGCTTCCACGCCGTCCAGCCCCGCGTCCGCGACGATTGCCTTACGCAACGACTCAAAACCCAGCGGCGGCGCATAAGCGTTGAATTCCGCTCGCGCGACGGAACGGTTCAACGCGGCCAGCACCTCGGGATGAGGCGGCAGGTGATTGGTGTTTTGCCCCATCCAATACAGCCCGTCGGTGGCAAACAGCGTGTCGAACCACGCGTTGCGGATAAAAATATCGGACATAACGCGACCTCAAATTGTCAGGATCAAATTACCGAGCCGCGCGCCGCAATGCCGCCGTCGATGGTGATATTGGTGCCGCTGATATAGCCCGCTTTGTCGGAGGACATAAACGCCACCAGATCCGCCACCTCTTCCGCGCTCGCCGGACGGCCCGCCGGATAGCAGGCAAACAGCTCCTGCCAGCGCGCTTCATCGCCCAGCATGTCGATCGCCTTGCGCTTCATAATTTTCAGCATCCGGTCGGTGGCCACCGGCCCCGGGTTGATGCCGATCACGCGAATCCCATCGTCGAGACTGCGTCCTCCCAGCGCTTTAGTGAAGGACATCAGCGCCGCGTTGCCGGTGCTGCCGGCAATGTAGCTGGCGTCCCAGTTTTCACCGGAGTTGCCGATAACGTTAATAATCACGCCGCCGTTCAGCTTCATTTGCGGGTAGTAGAGGCGGCAAAGCGTGATGTAGCCAAATACTTTGAGATCGAATCCCGCGCGCCAGGCGCTGTCGTCCAGAATGTCGAGGGCGCCGGCGGGAATGTCGCCGGCGTTATTGATCAGGATATCAACCGGGCCGACTTCGTCGGCCAGCGACTCCATGGCGGAAGTTGAAGAGAGATCCTTTTCATGCACCGTCACCGGCACCGCATATTCGGCGATCAGCTCGCGCTGCAGTTCGCGCATCGCCTCACCGTTTCTGGCGGCGAGATGCAGCCGGCACCCTTCTTCCGCCAGCACGCGCGCCGTTGCCTCGCCAATCCCTTTAGATGCACCGGTAATCAGTGCGATTTTTCCCGTCAGGTTGAGTTTCATCGTTGGTCTCCTTGCGTATGTATACATGAACTAGCAATTTGCATACCAAAGAGACGAAAATGATGCGTTATGAAAACCCGGCGATAAAATCGACCAGATCGTCGCCCAACAGCGTCAGGTGTTTACGCATCGCCGCATGAGCGGCGTCGCCATCGTTATGCGCGATGGACTGGATAATTTCGCTATGTTCTTCAAGGGTTTTCATGACGCGACCGGGATGGAAAGTGACCCGGCGGCGATACACGCCGACGCGGTTACGCAGCGCGCGCGTCTCCTCGGCGAGGAATTCATTACGCGCAATGCTGTAGATCGCTTCATGAAAGGTGAGGTTCATGTCGTAAAACGCCGCCGGGGAAAGGGCCGGCCCCTGATCCACCATCTGCTGATGGATCTGCTGCAGCTGCTGCAGTTTTTCCGGAGAAATACGACGCGCCGCCAGCCGCGCGCACAGCCCCTCCAGCTCCGCCATAACCTGAAACATCTCCAGCAACGTGTTGACCGATAGCGCGCGCACCATTACGCCCTGCCGACCGTTAAGATCGACCAGCCCGTCGGCCGCCAGCAGGCGAAACGCCTCGCGCACCGGGGTGCGCGAAACATCAAAACGGGCGGCGATTTCTTTTTCATCCAGTCGTTTACCGGGTTCCAGCGTACCGCTGGCGATCTCTTTTTCCAGCGCTTTCTTTAATCCGTCGGCCAATGACATGCCGGCGGCGCGGTTGACGTTTTTTTGCTCTACCATGGTGCCTGTCGTCCATTAATTTGCACTGTTATGAATCATGTTGCATACCAAAAACATAAATAGGTATACATAATTCCATCCAAAGCTTTCGCGCCGGGCAGTCATACGCGGCGTTAATCGCAGGGAAACTATTCTGGCATACATCCTGCAAGGGTAATACTCAAAACCGACCGCTTATATGTATACATAAAGTTGTCGAAAAAATAAATTGATACCGGGTTCTCCCTTCGCCACCAGAGGATGCCAAGATGCAAACGATAAAAACGCTGCTGTCCACCACCGCCCGCCGCTATCTGACCAGCCTGTTGTGCGCCATGCTGTTAGCCGGCGCGTTACCAATCAGCGCCCAGACGGCGGAACGGGATAAGGTATCTGTGCGTCTCAAGTGGCTGGCTCAGGCGCAGTTCGCCGGCTTTTACGTGGCGCAAGAGAAAGGTTTTTATCGGAACAACCAGCTGGAGGTCACCATCAACCCCGGCGGCCCGAATATTAATGTGGAAACGCTGGTCGCTTCCGGGGCCGATACCTTCGGTCTGGCGGGCGGAATGGAAAGTGTCCTGACCGCGCGCGAAAAAGGGCTGCCTGTGGTCGCTCTGGCGATGTCGCAGCAGCGTACGCCGTTCGTATTTGTCACCTACGACGACTCGGGCATTCACAGTTTCAAGGATTTTAAAGGCAAAAAGGTCTCCGTCTGGTTTACCGGCGTACAGTATCCGCTGCTCGCGTCACTCGGCCAGGTCGGCCTGAGCAAAAACGATATTACCCTGATCCCGCAATCCGTTTCGTTAAATCCGTTTATAGATAAGCAGGTCGATGTCGCAACCGTCACGCTTTATAACGAATACAACACGCTGAAAGAGAAAGGCGTGACCAATCTCCGGCTGATCTCGCCGGATGATGTCGGCGTCACCACCCAGCAGGATGCGCTGATCACCTCAAAAGCGGTCATCGAAAAAGACCCGGCGCTGGTGCAGCGCTTCGTTAACGCCACGCTGGAAGGCTGGCAGTATGCCTTAACCCACCGCGCGGAAACCCTCGATATATTGATGAAAGCCAATCCCGGGCTGAACCGCCCGCATCAGCAGGCGATGCTCGACTCTGTGGCGCAGCTGATGTACCCCGAAGGTTCGCCGGGCCTCGGCAGCGTTAACCTGGAACAGGCCGAAAAGATGATGAACCTGCTGGTGAAATACGGCGCGCTCAAACAACCGGTCGATATCAATCAAACCTTCGATCTCTCTTTCTGGCAGAACGTGCCGGCCGGATACAAGACTCTAAATTAATTGCGGTAAGCGGAGGAGCATGATGACCGTAGCGCCAAAATCCCGACAGCCGCTGCTGCAGCTGGACAATTTATGGAAACGCTTTGGCGATGCCCGTAAACCGGTGGTCGCCGTTTCCGGCGTCAACCTGACCGTGAACGAGGGAGAGTTCGTCACCCTGGTCGGCCCTTCAGGCTGCGGAAAATCCACGCTGTTCAACATGATTGCCGGCCTGCTCGATCCCGACAGCGACGGCGCCATTCTGTTTAAAGGCAAATCGCAGCTGGACGGCGAACTGCTCGGAAAAGTGTCGTTTATGCCGCAGCGCGATCTGCTGCTGCCGTGGCGAACCATTATGGATAACGCCATTCTGGCGCTGGAGTGCGAGGGCATCGGGCGTAAGGAGGCGCGCCGGCGGGCGCAGGCGCTGTTCCCCGGCTTCGGCCTCAGCGGTTTTGAACAACACTATCCGCATCAGCTTTCGGGCGGAATGCGTCAGCGCGTGGCGCTGATGCGCACCTTTCTGTTTCAGCGCGATCTGATGCTGCTGGATGAACCGTTTGGCGCGCTGGACGCGCTGACGCGCACGCTGATGCAGCGCTGGCTGCTGGACTTATGGGAACAACACCGGCGCACCATCCTGTTCATTACCCATGATATCGACGAAGCCATCTTTCTCGGCAGCAAAGTTATGGTGATGAGCGCCCGTCCCGGCACCATTAAATGCGAAGAAATCATTAACCTGCCGCGCCCCCGTCCGCCGGAGATCGTCACCTCGCCGGAATTTATCGCCATCAAAAAACGGCTGCTCGATGCGATTGAAGAAGAGAGCATGAAGTCGTTTAGTTTTACCCAGGCCGGGGGACGGACATGAGCGCGAAACGCCTGCTGACGCATCCGATACTGATTTCGCTGCTGCTGGTGTGGCTCGTCTGGCAGGGCAGCGTCACGCTGTTTACCGTCAACCCGCGCTATCTGCCGCCGATCGCCGCGGTCGCGCAGGATATTCAACAAAACGCGTCGCTCCTGTTAAGCAGCGTCTGGCGCACCGGACTGGAAACCGTGCTGGGCTTTAGCCTGGGCACCCTGTTTGGGCTCGGCTGCGGCATCCTGTTTTTCTACGTCGCCTGGCTGGATCGAGCATGGTTTCCGCTGTTTATCGTCTCCCAGACCGTGCCGGTCGTCGCTTTTGGCGCGCTGGTGGTGATTTGGTTCGGCAACACCATGCTTTCAAAGGTGATGATCGCCTTTTACCTCACGTTCCTGCCGGTCACGCTAAACAGTAAACGCGGTCTGCAGAGCGTCGACGCCCTGCACATCAATTTGCTGCGCAGCTTCGGCGCATCCGGTTTTCGCCGCTTTCTGTCGCTGCATTTTCCCGCCGCCGCCCCGTCGATTTTCGTCGCGATGAAACTCGGCATCTCTCTCGGTCTGGTCGGCGCCATCGTCGGCGAGTGGTTTGGCGATACCGAAGGGTTGGGCGTGCTGCTAATTCAGGCGATGTACAACGAGGACGTGGTGCGCATGTGGTCGCTGATTGTGATCTGCGGCGCACTGGGCGCCACGCTGTACGGTCTGATCGAACTGCTGGAGAGGAAATTCGCATGGTGGGGAAAACATCCCTGACGGGCAAACTGCTGCCGCCGCTGCTGGGCGTCTTAAGCCTGGGGTTACTGTGGCAGGGCAGCATTTGGTTATTCGACATTCCGCCTTTCGTGCTGCCTTCGCTGCACGCCATTGCCGCCGCCATTATCGACAACGGCGGCACGCTGTGGCTGGCGATGGGCTGGACTCTGGCGGAAGCGCTGATCGGCTTTGCCTGCGGTCTGCTGGCGGGACTGTCGCTGGCGATACTGATGACGGTCTGCCGTCCGCTGGAAACCATTCTGATGCCGCTGGCGGTGGCGATCAATTCAGTGCCGACCGTGGCGTATATTCCGCTGGCGCTGCTGTGGTTCGGCATAGGAATGCTGTCCAAAATCGTGCTGGTGGTGTTTGGCGTCAGCTTTGTCATCCTGATCAATAGCCTGCACGGCCTGAAACAGGCCGACCCGCAGATCGTTAATCTGATGCGCAGCTTCGGCGCCAGTCGTCTGGCCATCATGGTCAAACTGCAGCTGCCGGCCGCCCTGCCTTCCATCGTCAGCGGCCTGCGTATAGGGATAGTGCGCAGCATCATTATCGCCATCGTCGCCGAGATGCTGGGCGCCTTTCAGGGGATCGGCTGGGTGATTTTTCAGTCCACCCAGCAAGTCGATTTTCTCACCGTGTGGGCCGCCGTGGTGGTCTCTTCGCTGGCGAGTATCGCGCTCTACGCGCTGCTTGCCTGGATCGACACAACATTCATCTGGTGGAAATAATCATGTCTGACAGCGAACAACAGTTACGAATCCAGCTCGCCGCCTGTTACCGGCTTATTGCGCATTTCGGCATGGACGACCTGATCTATAACCATATTTCCGTGCGGCTGCCCGGCCCGGAGCATCACTTTCTGATTAATCCCTACGGTTTGTTCTTTGAGGAAATTACCGCGTCGAGCCTGATTAAAATCGATCTGGAAGGCAACGCGCTGACGCCGACCGAATACCAGGTCAACCGCGCCGGTTTCGTTATTCATAGCGCGATCCACGCCGCGCGCGAGGATGCGATTTGCGTGCTGCACACCCACTCCGACGCCGCCACCGCCATCTCCGCGCTGGAAGAAGGGTTGCTGCCCGTCAGCCAGTTCGCCATGCATTTCTGGCAGCGTCTCGGCTATCACGCTTACGAAGGAGTAGCGCTGGACACGGACGAACGCCGGCGCCTGGTGCGCGACATCGGCCCGCATCAGGTACTGGTGCTGCGTAACCACGGCATTCTCGCCGCCGGCCGCACCATTCCGGAAGCCTTTATGCTGGCTTACTACTTCGAACGCGCCGCCCGCATTCAGCTGATGGCGCAAGGCAGCGGCAGCCGGCTTTCACTGCCTGCCGACGACATTTCGGCGAAAGCGGCGCGCCAGTTCAATCGGTGCGAAGGCGATATTTTGCTGCGCGGCGAGCGCGAATGGCCCGCGTTTATTCGTCTGCTTGACCGTCTCGATCCCGGCTATCGCCGGTAATCATCATTCACAGTCTGGAGGATACATGATGCTGGAACTTCGCCCGCTAACGCCGCATATCGGCGTGGAAATTCTTAATCTGGATGCGACGCAAGAGATGGATGACGCGACCTTTGCCGCACTGCGCGCCGCGCTGAACGACCACTCGGTGCTGCTGTTGCGCAACCAGCCGGTGACCGAAGCGCAACACGTCGCCTTCGCCCGCCGTTTTGGCGAACTGCAGGTGCACGTACTGCGGCAGTTTCTGACCACGCCCTACCCCGAACTGTACGTCCTTTCTAACGTTAAACAGGGCGATAAACCGATCGGCAACCATAAAGAGGGATGGAACTGGCACTCCGACTGGTCGTACCTTGACGTTCCCTGTTTTGGCTCGGTGCTGCACGCGGTAGAAGTGCCGCCGGTCGGCGCCGATACTCTGTTTTCATCCATGTATGCTGCTTACGAGGCGCTGGATGAAGAAACCAAACGGCGCATTCTGCCGCTGAAAGCGGTGCATTCCTACTCCACCTACTATGCGAAAGCCTTTGCCGATCGCGAGCCGCTTAGCGAAGAGCAGAAAGCGGCGACGCCGGATGTCGTCCACCCGGTCGTGCGCCGGCACCAGGAAACCGGCAAACCCTCGCTGTTCGTCGGTCAGGATATCGTGAAAGAGATCCTCGGCCTGCCAAAAGAGGAAGGCGACGCGCTGCTGGCCCGCCTCAACGCTCACGCGGTGAGCGAAGCCTTCACTTACCGTCATAAATGGCGGCAGCATGACCTGTTGATCTGGGATAACCGCTGCACCATGCATCAGGCAACGCCGTATGACGATCAGGCCTACCGCCGCGTAATGCATCGCGCGACGGTGAAAGGCAGCGAACGACCGCGAGCGATAATGGAATAGACGATGAACGCCAGACGCACGGCTTACCAGATCACCCGCGCTATTCGTCAGGGTCAGCGGCGGGCGGGCGACGAAATGCGCGCCGCGCTGCTGCGGGCGCAGCAGCAGCAGGCCATCAATAGCCTGACCTGGCTGGATGAGACGGGGGCGCTGGCGCAAGCCGATGCGCTGGACGCCCGCCAGGATCGTGGCGTACTGGCCGGTCTGCCGCTGGTGGTAAAGGATAATATCGATGTCGCCGGGCTGCCTACTTCACTCGGCACCGCGCGGCTGGCCAGCGAACCCGTCCCGCAGACGGCGCAAGTGATCCAGCGCCTGCAGGCCGCCGGGGCGATTGTTATGGCCAAAGCCGGCATGCATGAACTGGCCTCCGGCACCAGCGGACTCAATGCCGCCCGCGGCGATGTTCTTCATCCTTTTCTGCCCGAACATGTCCCCGGCGGCTCTTCCAGCGGCAGCGCCGCGGCGGTGGCCGCCGGCATCGTCCCGCTGGCGATTGGCACAGATACCGGCGCGTCGGTGCGTCTGCCCGCCTCATTTTGCGGCCTGGTCGGCTTTCGCCCGTCGCTGTTCAATAACCGGAGCGAACGGCGCTATCCCACGGCCGGCATCGCGCCGATATCCATCAGCCGCGACACCGCGGGATTGCTGGCGCACAGCGTCCGGGACATCTGCCTGGTGGACAGCGTCATCAGCGGCGAAGCCGAAGCACCACCTCGCCCGTCGCTCGCCGGTATGCGCCTCGGCGTACCCCGGCAACATTTCTGGCAACATCTGGATCCCGCGGTGGAAACGGCGGCGAAACAGGTTCTGCAGCAGCTGGCCGCGGCGGGCGTCATCCTGGTGGAAGCCGATATCGAACAGGCAGGGAAGCTGGCGGTCAACGCGGGCTACCCGCTGGCGTCTTATGAGATGCTGCGCGATCTGCCGGAATACTTACGCCGGCGCGGCAGCCAGATCGACTTTAGCGCGTTGCGCGCCTCCATCCGCAGTCCGGACGTTATCGCCCTGCTGGACGATGCGGCAACGGTCGATAAACAGGCCTATGACCAGGCCTGCCGCCACTGGAAACCGTTGCTGGCGGCTCGTTACCAAGATTATTTTCATCGGCATTGTCTGGAAGGCATCATTTTCCCCAGCGTCCCGCTGCCGCCGCCGAAAACGCCGGCCTTTCAGCCGCCGGGCGCGCCGCATGCCAACGACCTGTTTCGCCGGTTGATCGCCAACTGCGAGCCGGCGACCATCGTCGGATTACCCTGTATTTCACTGCCGCTGGCGCGCACCGCCGCCGGGATTCCCGTCGGCATCGAGCTACAGTTTAACGTCGGCCAGGATCTTGCGCTGCTGTCTGCCGCGCTGACGATGCATGCGCTGTTTGGCCGGGCGTAATTGCGCCGTGCCCGGAGCAATACGCGCTTTGTCATAACCCCATCGCGGCCCAAACGGCCCGGCGAAACAGGGACCATATCGCCCCGTCCCGCCGGCGCGCCATCGCCGCAGTCTTCACCGCGGCGATCTGCGGTATAAAAACGGGGAATGGACGATAAAACGTCACGAGTTAATAAGTTACAAACCTCTCCTCACTCCACTTATTCAATCAACTTTCCGCTGCTCACGGGCGGCGGCGCATCGGAAATTGCGCGCAAGATTCGGATAGATTGCCGGGCGGGAACGCCGTTAGACTCGCCCGGTCATCACGCCACCGGCGTCGCGCGCATCAGCAATGCGCTCAGGAAGAAAACGGTAAGCTTGTCGAGAGATAACCATGCAAAACCAAGAATCAAACGCCATCATCCGTAATTTATCGAACGCCAGCCTGGCGGCCCAGTTCAGCGAACAAATGGCCATTGCGGCCGTTCCCATTGTTGCCGTCGTCGCCCTGGGCGTCTCTGCGCAGCAGTCGGCCATACTGCAGGCGATCAATTCGCTCCCCTTCCTTCTGTTATCTATCCCCACGGGCCTGCTGGCCGATCGCTGCAGGAGAAAGAATCTTATGTCCGGCACAGAGCTGCTGCGCGCGGCGGCGCTGTGTTTGCTGTGCGCGCTGTTTTATAGCGGCGACCTGTCGCCCGGCTGGCTTGCCGCCCTGGGTTTTGCGATTGCCGCCGGGACGGTGGTCTACAGCGTCGCTACGCCGGCGCTGGTCGCCGCTCTGGTCGACAAGGGGGATTTACTGACGACCAACCGCCGGCTTGAGATCGCACGCAGCATTGCGTTCACGGCCGGCCCGGCGGTTGGGGGCATATTGACCGGCTGGGCATCCGGCATTTTCGCCTTCCCGGCGGCGTTGCTGTTGTCCATAACCAGCGTCTGGTATCTGGCAGGACTGCCTGACGAGCCCCAAAGAGCGCCCTCCGCCAGGCATGTTTGGCGAGAACTGTCGGAAGGCGTCAATTTCATTATCCGGCATCGCTACCTCCGCCCCATCGTCGCCACCGCTTTTGTCTTCAATACCTCATGGTATTTGCTGCTGGCTATTTTTGCCTACTACGCCATCAATCAATTGCGGTTCAGCGCGTCTGGCGTTGGCGCCGCGCTGGCAACCTATGGCTTCGGTATGGTTGTCGGCGCTTACCTGTACAACGCGATCGCGACTCATCTGCGTTTCGGTCGGCAAATTATTCTGGGGCCGATCTGCGCCGCTCTCGGCGCGCTTCTGATGGCGACGACATTACTCATCCCCCTCCGCGTTATCGTCTTCGCCGCATTTTTCCTCTTCGGCTTTGGGCCGGTCGTCTGGACCATCGCCACCACGTCGCTACGGCAGGTCGTTACGCCCGGCGGGCTTATCGCACGCGTCTCTTCCGTCATCATGACAGTCACCTTCGGCGCTCGCCCATTGGGCGCTTTGATCGGCGCGTGGCTGAGTGCTACATTCGGCGTCACCGGTTGCCTGCTAGCCGCGCTCATCGGGTTCTGCATCCAATTGGGGATCATTGTTTTTTCTGCGCCTTGCCGTCTGCGCGCTCTCGACGCCGCTGGCGAAGAGGCCGCCGCAACCGCAATATGAGGACCCCGGACGCCCGTTTTATCGCCGGGTGATGGCCCGCAAAGCGGCAGAACGGGATTGCCGTCGGCGGCCGCTGAGCAGAACGGCCGTTGCAGCGAGAAAAAATGAATTTGATCGCAAAAATCGGAGTTATTGCACTCGACTATTTTTCTATGCTGACATTGCCCGCAATAAAAAACAGGAGTTAGCATGAGCGCCCAGCCATCGCCCCCCGCCGAATACAAAAGCGACGACCAACGCTGGCAAGCCGTTCTGGCGCGGGATTCCGCGGCGGACGGACACTTCGTCTATGCGGTCAAAACCACCGGCGTCTATGCCCGGCCAGGATCATCGGCCCGTCTTCCCAAACGGGAAAATGTAGCGTTTTTCGCTTCCGGCGAAGAGGCCGAAGCCGCCGGCTACCGGCCAAGCCGCCGCAACGATGTCGCCGGCCATTGGACAAACATCGTCGCCAGCGCCTGCCGGCTGATCGAAACCGCGGAGACGCCGCCCGATCTGATGACGCTATCCGGCCAGTTGGGTATGAGTCCGTCCCACTTTCACCGCATCTTCAAAGCGCAGACCGGACTCACGCCTAAGGCCTACATTACCGCGCACCGCGCCCGCCGCATGCGCGAACAGCTGGCTTGTCGGGACCAGACCGTGGCCGACGCAATCTATGGCGCAGGCTTCAACGCCAACAGTCGCTTCTATGAAACGTCGAACGCCAGACTCGGTATGCGAGCCAGAGACTACCGCCGCGGCGGTCAGGGTTCGCTCATTCGCTTTGCCGTAGGCCAATGCTCGATGGGCGCGATTTTGGTTGCTCAGAGCCAGAAAGGCATCTGCGCCATTTTTATAGGCGATGATCCGGATGCGCTCACACGCGATCTGCAGGATCAGTTTCCACAGGCCGAGCTAATCGGCGGGGATGCCGAATTCGAGCGACTGGTGGCGCAAGTCGTGGGTTTCGTCGAACAGCCGAATCAGGGACTCAATTTACCGCTTGATGTTCAGGGCACCGTTTTTCAGGAGCGCGTCTGGCTGGCGCTGCGAGACATTCCGCCGGGAACCACGGCGAGCTACAGCGAAATCGCCGCGCGTATCGGCGCGCCCAAATCGGTTCGTGCCGTCGCGCAAGCCTGTGGCGCGAATCGCATTGCGGTCGCCATCCCTTGCCACCGCGTGGTACGGCACAATGGCGATCTGTCCGGCTACCGCTGGGGGATCGAGCGTAAACAGCGCCTCCTCGATCGCGAACAGGAGGATGAAAAATCCTGACGTAAACGTTATCGCGCGCCGCAAACAGCTACAGGTGGATTTTTATAGCCGACAGGGAGTTAATCGTTCTTAATGCGTGACAGACGATGATTCCAATTTAGTAGAACATGTATTTTTCAATGGAGGCAGCAATTACCGGTGTAGTTCTGCAGAGCGTGAGAAGCAGATGGTTCGCCAGGCGAGCGAGCCTTTTTATTCTGGTTCTCAGCGTCAGGTTGTTATGTTCAATACGCTGAGTAAATATCTTGCCGGTCAGAGGCTCCTCCTTCCGTGCTTCTCTGGCATAACTGTTCCAGTCATCGCGGGTTATCATGCCGATGTTAAAAGGGGACAAGCAACGCCAGCAGTTCACGACAGGTTTCATCAGTTCGTGGACCAAAAGCGTATGCCAGTACGCCACCCGTTTTTGTATTGTATGCGTACCAGCGCCAGTGCTGCCGGGCTTTACTGCCGACAAAATTCCATTGATCGTCAAGTTCACAGATTAGCGCCACATCAGCATGGGCAACCGGAGATGACGTTATCCGGCGGGGCGAAAGTTTTTAACGTTCGAATAACGGTATTAATACCGATTTGCAGGGTTCTGGCGGCATCACGAACGCCAGCGCCGTTGAAAGCCATATCAACGAGTTGCTCTTTTCCCCCCGGCTTTCGCGCTTCATAACTGCAGGGATCGTTACCCGCAGCCAACTGCGCACGCAATTCGTCGCGCTGCTGGCGCGCCTGTTTCAGGGAGAAGACGGGATAAAAACCGAGCGAGATTCGCTGCTGTTTACCCTGCAACGAAAAGCGGAAGTGCCATTTCTTCGCGCCGTTGGCGGTCACGAACAGTGACAGCCCATCGTTATCGTTCAGGGTATAGGCTTTGCCGGTGGTACGGGCCTGCCAGGCGACGGCATCGGTTAACACCATAGGGGTTGCCTCCTTCAAGATTGAAGAGAGGTGTACCGCGCACAGGGAAGCGACTCAGTAAACAATCCGCACCCGTAATGCACCCGATTTTCGTGTACTAATTTGTGTACTACTTCGGCCTGGTCGACGGTGGTTTTCAGTGGGTTTCGCTGGAGGCCCAACAGATAAATTACCCTATTTAATCATAGAGATACAGACTTTGGTAGCTGTCTATAGAACAAGAATTGGAGCGGGAAACGAGACAAGCGCTGAGTTGCTAAGTCTGAGTTTATTAACGTTGATTTGATACTGTCAGTATCAGTCGAGCCTTGAAATTAGCCTTGTTTTGGGGGCTGATCAAGCAAACGAATTAGCAGCGCCTTTAAACAGCCATCAAAGCTCAATCGCCTTTCCCGATTAATATTATCTCCGCGCCAAACACAATATACCAATGTTTCATAACCATATGAAAATATGAACTTTTATTCATATAATTTACACCTTATGGCATAGGGTTCCACGTTGTTTTTGTATTATTTTTTGATTATATTTAATACGTGATTCATTAGTGAGGTACACACCATGTCCCGAACCACGACAATGACCGTTCGCCTCAAAGGGCCGCTGAGCGACTTCGTGGCCGCCAACGTAGGCGAAAACGGCGCTTACGATAACGTCAGCGAGTACGTCCGGGACCTGATCCGCCGGGACAAAGAGCGGGTAGAAGCGGAAGCATTCGCACGACTTAAGGCCGAACTGACTAATGCTTTTGCTGCACCAGAGTCTTCATACGTATCCCTGACCGCCGCCGATATCATTGCACGCAACAAGGCCTGACCCTATGGCTAATGTTCGCATTCAGGAGGCCGCCTCTTATCGTCTTGACGAGATCTACCGCTACACCCGCGAGCGATGGGGTACAGAGCAAGCGGATCGCTACATTACCGGCATGTTTCAGGCATTTAGCAAGATAGAAACCCATGAAGTCGTATCGCGACCGATACCCGCCGAATGTGAGGTAGAAGGTTTTTTCTTTCGCTACGAGCGACATGTTGTCTACTGGCGCAGACTATCAAACGGCGACATCGGTATCGCGACAGTTCTGCACGAGCGGATGCATCAGAGTGATCGGTTTCGAGAAGACTTTGGAATTTGATGGCGGCTTAGGCATGGTTATTCTTAAATGAGCTAAAGTGCGTTGATTCGTACTTAATCTGACATATTACTACTCTGGGTCTATCAGATCTGACTGTCGGCTCAGTGCCAGAAGCAGATATTTTGAGCTTGACAGCAATAACTCAGCAAGGTCATGCCAGATGAGCTTCAGCGATAATTTCTATTAAAAAGTCAGCCACAGCCCTGATCCGTGAAGATGCTGCTAAGTCGGTATGACTGACCAACCAGAGGTCTTCAGAAAACACACATTGTGTGTGGATAATTTCCACCAGATCGCTGTTCTGCGCGGCAATGAAGCAGGGTAAAACTGCCAGTCCCAGGCCTGCTTTTACTGCAGCAATCTGTGTTACAAGGCTGGTCGAGGCTAATGTCGACGCCCTGTCTGGGAAGTGTTCATTGAGCCATCTGGCAGAGGGGAGGTGACTGAACGACTTGTCCCATGTAATAAAACTCCGGCCTGTTATCGGGCTATCTGCGGGCGCAGGATGCTCGCGGATATAGGTTTCTGAACCGAACACCGCTGATGCTACGACACCTACCTTTCGTATCTTCACGGAATTTTGCTCAGGACGGACAAGCCGAAGTGCAATATCTGCATCATTTCGTACGACTGAGACGGTGTTTACACCTGTTATAAGCTCCAGCATGATGTCAGGATAACAGGCCTTGAAGCGTGGTAACGCAGGAACGATCAGGTGGTTTGCCAGCGTAACGGCTGTCGCCAGGCGTACTGTTCCGGCAGGAGTCAGATCCCGCCCAGAGATTTTTTTCTCCAGTTTCCCTACCTTGCCTTCCACCTCTTCCGCATATTTGAGAACTTCCTCGCCAGCATCGGTAAGAAAGTACCCAGTCTGATGATGAAGGAACAGGCAGGTCTGTAAACTGCTCTCAAGTTCGCTAATCCTTCTTGAAACTGTTGACTGGCTGACCTTCAGTTTAATAGCTGTTTTGGTGAGGCTATTTGTTCGCGCGACTTCCAAAAAGAAACGTAAATCGTTCCAGTCCATATTTATTCCACGTCTGTATTTTCTATTTTTGGAAAATAATTAGCCAATTTTATCTATATTTTTCTGAAAATGGAAGAAATACACTCTTAATCATGGCATTTACCAGTGACAACTCATTATGACTAAAACAGGACAATAAGATGGAAGCGACAAATACTCATGATATACAGGAGCGGAGCGCAAGAAAGACTGTTGAGGCTTATCTGGCGGCATTTGCTGAAGGAAAGTTGGATGATATCGTCAGCCTGCTTGATGACAATGTCGTGTGGCATATCGATGGTGAGCCAGGAGTGTCTACCGTTGGGCTATTAAAGGGGCCCCGCCGAGTCAAGCGCTGGTTGCAAAATTTCCCGCAAAACTTCAGACCACTGGATTTTTCCATCAGTGAAATTATTCCCCATAATGACAGCGTTCTGGTACTGGGGCGTTTTCGTCATACTGTACTGAGTACGGGAAATGCGGTTGGCAGCGATATGGTCATTCACTTTAAGGTATCAGGATCGAAAATCATTCGTTATCAAATGTTTGAAGATTCAGCTCTACTTAGCAGGGCTTTTGATGCCAGTGATGAATGGCAGCTTCAGCAGGTTAGAATTAATGGCACGCTGTATCATTACCGCGATATTGGCGAAGGACCGACGCTTATTTTTGCTCACGGATTGTTCGTAAATCATGAAATTTTCTCGGCACAATTTCAGGTGCTGAGTAAGTCGTATCGTTGTATTGTTTTGGACATGCCGGGACATGGCCTGAGCGAATACGATCCCGCCGGTTGGAAACTTGACGATCTGAGCAGGGATTTAGCGTTAATGATTGAGGAACTGTCACTAGGCAAAGTAACCTTTATCGGACAGAGTCAGGGCGGAATGGTCGGCATCAGACTTGCAGCTTATTATCCGCAGTTGGTCTCCGGTCTGGTTCTGATCGGCACCAGTGCCAGAGCGGAATTCCCTGAACGTCTGCAAAACTGGCACAGGCAGCGTGAAACTCTGCTCACCGGTTCAGAACATGCGCGTGAAGATTTATTTAAAAAAATTCAGGGTTATATCAATAGTGGAGAATGGTTGCAGAATAATCAGGGAGAGGCGGCACGCGAGCTTCGTATTATGCTATCTCACAATCGCTCAGGATTAGCGCTTGCATTGGACGCTGCGGTTTTTGAACGGGGTGATATAACGGAACTACTGGCTGACATCAGTGCTCCGACCTTGATCATTTGTGGGGAACAGGACACTGCAACACCTATTGAACTGAGTCAGGAGATAGCTACCCTGATCCCTGAGGCCCGTCTACTCATCCTGGCTGGAACAGGTCATCATCCTCCGACTGAAGCTGCGCAGGCAGTCACGGCTGCGCTTGCAGAATTCTTGCAAGTGGAATGTTCTAATCATCACTAATATCCTCACTTGTCAGTGTCTGTCATAGATATAGAATTTGCCGGGCAGGGGCTAATCGATGGTAGTCAGGAATAGTTTTCTGGCAGACGTCCGCTCCTCGCGCTTAGCCGACCGTCAGATTTAGCCGCGCCTTGCCACTGTTTATTCGCTCTGCGCCAACATAAAGCCGTCACTGCCGCCGCAGTGACGGCTTTATGCAACCCAGCAACAATATGGGCTGGCGCAATGCCCCATTCATTACTGTCTGCGTGACGATGCTCCGGCATACTCCCTGCAACAACCTTCCGGCGGGTCTGAACACCGGAAACATGGCTCAGCGTATATGCTGCGCTGGCCGTACTCATCCGGCCATCCCAAAGGCATTGGCTCCTGCGAGTGTCTGTCCGGTCAGGATGGAGCCATCCAGACGCTTCCGGCTCATTCCCGGCGTCGCCCCTTAATCGGGTTGAGCCTTCTTTCTCTCAGGGTATTACTGGCCCAATTTAATCAATGTCTCTTATCCGTAGCGGGCCGCAGGCCCGCATTTTCTTTTCATCCATCTGCAACAAAGGAGGTTTTATCGCGTTTTTCAGGCAATACCCTCCGCCCGGCTTTCCAGCAGGAAACAAGGCGGATGCCTCAATCTGAGGCAACAGACGTTCTGAGCGTCTGGCCCCTGCCCTTCGGGGATCTTGTCGCAGTGAATGCGGCGAGTTGGCAATTACACTAACCCGATTTCCTCTCAGAACAAGCGAATTAACTGTAGCAAAAAGACCGACAAAGAGGAGGCTGATTTGGATAACCTGACATGGATGCTGAACCAGCTTTGCCGACGCAACCGGGACGGCAGCCATACCACGCAGGCTGACAGAAAACGGTCTCTGACCCTGATGGCCCGCCAGTTACGTGAGGCCGGTTTCCGCCAGATGCGCGCTACTTCGCTTAAAGGTAAGCATATCAACACCCTGCTGACGCGCTGGCAATCAGAGGATTTATCCGCCGGCACACTAAAGAACCGGCTGGCTGGCACCCGCCGCTGGTGGCCCCGGCTATACGCCGCAGCAACGAGCCATCGACCGTGAGGTGCGGCCTGCCGCTTTTGTTTGCGAACAGTGCAGGGGTTGATGCCTTTAGCCAACAGCTCGCGAGCTTCATCACGCAATGCGCGCGCTTTGCGTAAGCCGATTGCAGGATAACGGCCCAG
>NZ_VYKJ01000023.1 GCF_008710095.1 Affinibrenneria salicis | reverse complement strand
TACTGTTAGTTCGTAATGAATTAACTGTCAGTCACTCTTCAGGACTTTCTTGTATCTTTTACGATACGGTCCTGTGAGTGCCCACACAGATTGTCTGATTAATTGTTAAAGAGCAGTGCCGCGACATTCACCGTGGCGCGGGCCGCAAATAATATGCTTTTCCGCTGTGAAGTCAAGTAATTATTGCCTGACTTCTTACTCACCGTACAACTGCGTAATCGCTGTTGCCGTGTCAGTGGGAGCGCATTATAGGGACTTCCTGACAAGCCGCAACAGGTATTTTGCAGAAAAATAGCCGACTGCTGCATTCCACAGCAAAAGGCCGCTTTATACCCAGTTACACACAGATTTATCCACAATCCAGATCTTCTCTGAAATTAGACGAGCATCACGCAAACGTTTTCGCTACAATTCTCCGCGTTAAAATACGTCTGACCGGAGAGGTTAGCTGAATATTTTTTTGCCCGCTGCGCGCTTTTGGCCGTACCGGTAAAGGAATAATATTCACGTAACGCTCTTTAAATTGCTTCAGCAATCCAAAGTCAGGGGATTAAACCATCATGCAACAACGTCGTCCTATCCGCCGCGCGCTGCTCAGTGTTTCTGATAAAGCCGGCATCGTCGAATTTGCTCAGGCACTGTCTCAGCGTGGAGTTGAACTGCTGTCTACCGGCGGCACCGCTCGTCTGCTGGCCGATGCTGGCTTAACGGTCACCGAAGTGTCCGACTATACCGGTTTTCCTGAGATGATGGACGGACGTGTCAAAACGCTGCATCCAAAAGTACACGGCGGGATTCTGGGCCGTCGCGGCAAGGATGACGCCGTCATGGAACAGCACAGCATCAAACCTATCGATATGGTGGTAGTGAACCTTTATCCTTTCGCTCGCACAGTGGCGCGCGCTGACTGCCCGCTGGAAGACGCCGTGGAAAATATCGATATCGGCGGCCCGACTATGGTGCGCTCCGCGGCAAAGAACTATAACGATGTGGCGATTGTGGTAAAGAGCAGCGACTATGCCGCTCTTATTGCGGAGATGGACGGCAACGACGGTTCGCTGACGCTGGACACCCGCTTTAACCTGGCGATCAAAGCCTTTGAACATACCGCCGCCTACGACAGCACCATCGCCAACTACTTCGGCACGCTGGTGAAACCTTATTATGGCGAGACCGATAAACCGTCCGGCCACTTCCCGCGCACGCTGAACCTGAACTACATCAAAAAACAGGATATGCGCTACGGCGAAAACAGCCATCAGAAGGCGGCCTTCTATATTGAAGAGAACCTGAATGATGCATCGGTGGCGACGGCGCAACAGCTGCAGGGTAAGGCGCTGTCCTACAACAATATCGCCGATACCGACGCAGCGCTGGAGTGCGTAAAAGAATTTAATGAACCCGCCTGCGTTATCGTCAAACATGCCAACCCGTGCGGCGTGGCCATCGGCACCTCTATTCTGCACGCTTACGAGCGCGCCTACAAAACCGACCCGACGTCCGCATTTGGCGGCATCATCGCCTTCAACCGCGAGCTGGACGCCGAAACCGCCAAAGCGATCATCAGCCGCCAGTTCGTTGAAGTGATTATCGCCCCGTCCGTCAGCGACGCCGCGCTGCAGGTGACCGCCGCCAAACAGAACGTGCGCGTGCTGACCTGCGGGCAGTGGCAACAGCGCGTCGCCAGTCTCGACTTCAAACGCGTGAACGGCGGGCTGCTGGTGCAGGATCGCGATCTGGGCATGGTCGACGCCAGCCAGTTGCGTATCGTGACCGAACGTCACCCTTCCGGGCAGGAACTGCGTGACGCGCTGTTCTGCTGGAAGGTCGCCAAATTCGTTAAATCCAACGCCATCGTCTACGCCAGAGACAATATGACCATCGGCATCGGCGCGGGTCAGATGAGCAGGGTGTACTCCGCGAAAATTGCCGGGATCAAGGCCGACGACGAAGGGCTGGAAGTCAAAGGTTCGGCGATGGCCTCAGACGCTTTCTTCCCGTTCCGCGACGGGATTGACGCCGCCGCTGCGGTAGGCGTGAGCTGCGTGATCCAACCCGGCGGCTCCATTCGTGATGACGAAGTGATTGCGGCCGCCAATGAGCACGGCATCGCCATGATCTTCACCGACATGCGTCACTTCCGCCATTAATCAGGAGCCCTTAATGAATATTTTAATCATTGGTAACGGCGGCCGCGAGCACGCGCTCGGCTGGAAAGCCGCCCAGTCGCCTCTGGCGGATAAAGTGTACGTCGCGCCGGGCAATGCCGGTACGGCGCTCGAACCGGCGCTGGAAAATGTGGATATCGCCGCGACCGATATCCAGGGGCTGCTCGCCTTCGCCCGCAGCCACGATATCGGCCTGACCATCGTCGGGCCGGAGGCGCCGCTGGTGATTGGCGTGGTCGACGCGTTTCGCGCCGCCGGGCTGAATATCTTCGGGCCGACTCAGGCCGCCGCGCAACTGGAAGGCTCCAAAGCCTTCACTAAAGACTTCCTCGCGCGCCATAACATCCCGAGCGCGGAATACCAGAACTTTACCGAAGTCGAACCCGCTCTGGCTTACGTGCGCCGGAAAGGCGCGCCGATCGTGATTAAAGCGGACGGTCTGGCCGCAGGCAAGGGCGTGATCGTAGCCATGACGCTGGCCGAAGCCGAAACGGCCGTTCATGACATGCTGGCCGGCAACGCCTTCGGCGACGCGGGTCACCGTATTGTGGTGGAGGAGTTTCTTGCAGGCGAAGAGGCCAGCTTCATCGTGATGGTCGACGGCGAACACGTTCTGCCGATGGCCACCAGCCAGGACCACAAACGCGTGGGCGACGGCGACACCGGCCTGAACACCGGCGGCATGGGCGCCTACTCGCCCGCGCCAGTGGTAAGCGATGAGATTCATCAACGTGTAATGAATCAGGTTATCTGGCCCACGGTGCAAGGCATGGCGGCCGAAGGCAACGTCTACACCGGCTTTTTGTACGCGGGGCTGATGATTGCCGCCGACGGGCAGCCGAAAGTGATTGAGTTCAACTGCCGCTTCGGCGATCCGGAAACCCAGCCCATCATGCTGCGGTTACGCTCCGATCTGGTCGCGCTTTGCCTAGCCGCCTGCGCAGGCCGGCTGGACGAGCAGCAGTCCGACTGGGATCCTCGTCCGTCTCTGGGCGTTGTACTGGCGGCCGGCGGCTACCCGGGCGACTACGCCACCGGTCTTCCGATCGCGGGACTGCCGCAGCAGGAGCTGGCTGACCAGAAGGTATTCCATGCCGGCACGCGGCTACAGGGAGATGAGGTCGTCACCAGCGGCGGGCGCGTACTGTGCGTCACCGCGCTGGGCGATAGCGTCGCCGACGCGCAGCGTCAGGCCTATGCGCTGGCGCAGAACATCCGCTGGGATGGCTGCTTCTATCGTCACGATATCGGCTATCGCGCCATCGCGCGCGAACAGAAACGCTGATATCTGCCCGCATGGTCCGCTTCGGCGGGCCATCGCGTCTTTAGCTGAGTGCGTCAGAGCGCGTCCAGTTTCGGTTCCCATAAACAAAAGTTCGCATGAGCCGCCAGCAGCAGTTGGGTTCCTTCCGGCGCCTCCAGCCAGGCTACGCTGAGCAGGCCGCGCGCGTTGCCGGTACGCCTGACGATCCACAGGCGCGACTCCCGATCCAGAGCGGGCCGCAGCGACTGCCCGTCGCAGGTAGTGACCACGCCTTCCCGCCAGATCCCCTGCCTGAGCCGCACATTGCCGGCGCGCAGACTGTCGCTGAGTTCCAGCATACGACGCGCGTCAAACTGATAGCGCGCGATTTCATCGGCCGAAAGCGATTCACGCCGCTGGGCGAGCTGACGCTGCATAAAGCTGACCGCCCCGTTCGCATCAAAGCGCAGCTGTACTTCCTGCGCCGATGCGCCCAGCTGTTCGCGTTGAATATCGCGTATCGCCGCGGCGCGATACTGGTAATGGGTTATCTGTGTATGATCGCCATGGAAAGGGCTGAACACGCTAATCAGCGTAATGATACCCTGCCGGGCGTCATCTTTGCGCCACAGGCGCACCACGCCGTTATCGGCGATATAACCGCTGGCGCTGACCGCCGGCGGCGCCGCACGATTGCTGCATGCCGCCAACAGCCCAACCGCCAGCAGCATGCCGACCCGGCGCAGAAAAAACAAAAGGGGCGATTTCGCCCCTCTGCTAAAACTGTTCACCGGTTTGGCTTACTTAACGGCGTCTTTCAGTGCTTTACCGGAAACAAACGCAGGCACGTTAGCAGCGGCGATTTTAATCTCTTTTCCGGTCTGCGGGTTGCGGCCAGTGCGCTCGCTACGATGATTAACTTTGAATGTGCCAAAGCCCACTAATTGTACTGCATCACCTTCTTTCAGAGACTCGGTAATCGCAGTCAGGGTCGATTCCAGGGCTACTTTGGCTTGTGCTTTGGAAAGATCAGCCTTGTCCGCAATTACATCAATAAGTTGAGTCTTGTTCATACGTTATCCTTACAGTGTGTTTATCGCTTGCTAAGCATCGAGTGCGACGGACAGGCCATAACAGCACTCTCCTCTGCATATACGCACCGACAGCCACTTTTTTTACGCCCCCCAATGTAGACCAGACAGGGTGCGAATGTGAAGCCTTTAAGGCCGTCAATTCAGGCGGAAAACCATGTTTTCTTGCCTTACTGGCTTAAAATTATCCCGATATTACTTACTGCATCTTCCCGCAGGTCAGAACGCAGTCCTTTGATCAGTTCAAGGTCGCGTTCCTCACAGGCGGCCAACAGGCGAAAAATCTCCCATTGCGCGTCCCATTCCTGCTCAATGGCAGGCAGACTCTGGAGTTCTTCATCGGTCATCTCCCGGCCCGCCTGCGTCATTTCCAGCATGGCGACCGAACGTATCGAGGCTTCGCTGATCGCCACCGCATGTTCCAGCGTTTCGCCGCTTAAACGGGAATGCACCAGCTCACCCAGCGCGATACAGGCGTCGATAGCCGGATAAACGCCGTAAATGTCATAATCCTCAGCAACCGGGATGGCTGACTCCAGCTTTTCCAGCTGGCTGTCAAAGTTAACCTTTGCGTCTTTCACTATCAGCGTTTCCCACACCAGATCGAGAATACGCCGGTAAATCATCGGCTCGCCGAATCCGGTCTGCCGGCAAAACTCGTGGTAGTTAGGATACATACGCTCACAAAGACTAGCCATGAAAGTGACATGTTGCCAGCTTTCCAGCCTTTCGAGGCGCAAATGAATCGGGTTACGTAACATTTTTTATTGTGTACTCTTTCGTTTGTGGGCGCAGTGTACCTGAAATTATATCCGCGCCCTATTCCTGTATTCCTAAATTCCACCGCGCGGGCCGTTAACCTGCGCCGCCCTCATCTTGCGCCGGATGTTGCGCCAGCCAGCGCTGGAACGCCGGTCGCCGCGAGGCCACCGCATCCGCCCAACGCGTCGGCTCCGGCAGGCGATAGCCCTTCATACAGCGGCTCACCCACAGCAACGCGCTGTCCAGCCCCACCCGATGACCGGTCGAAACGAACAGCGGATTACAACGCGCCTTGCTGCGCCACACCCAACCAATCTGTTCGCCCTTATCCAGCAACGGTCGCCGGCTGCCCACCGCGTCCTCCAGCGGTTCGGCATGGCCGCACAGGCGGCGCTTAGCGACGCCGATAGTCGGCACATCCACCAGCAGACCGAAATGACTGGCCACGCCCAGCCGGCGCGGATGCGAGAGACCATGCCCGTCGACGAACAGCAAATCCGGTTTCTGACGCAGTTGTTGCCACGCCGCCAGCAGCGCCGGATATTCACGAAACGAGAGAAAACCGGGAATATAGGGCATAGTGGTGGCGATGCGCGCGATCCGGTATTCCACCAGCGACAGCGACGGATAGCGCAGCAGCACCAACGCCGCGCGGGTGATCGCGCCGCCTTGTTCAAAACCGACATCGGCGCCGGCGATCAACGTTGGCTGGTCGAAAGGCATCGCGTCCTCGCGCACAACGCGTGATGCGCTGGCCAGTTGCTCAGTCCGCAGAGCCGCCGTATCAATCATCTCCGTCGGCCTGATGCCAGCGACGCGACAGCGTGTGAACCGCATCGACAAACGCGCCGGCGTGTTCAGGCGGCACGTCCTGGTGAATACCGTGACCAAGATTGAACACGTGCCCGTTGTGCGCGCCGAAAGCGTTCAGAATCGTATCGACCTCATGACGAATCTGTTCGGGCGCGGCATACAACACTGAAGGATCCATATTGCCCTGCAGAGCGACCCGGTGCCCGACGCGCGCGCGCGCCTGACCAATATCCGTGGTCCAGTCCAGCCCCAGCGCATCGCACCCGGTCTCCGCCATCGCCTCCAGCCACTGGCCGCCGCCTTTGGTAAACAGCGTAACCGGCACCCGACGACCGTCATTTTCGCGGATCAGACCATCGACGATCTTATGCATGTAGTTCAGCGAAAAGGTCCGATAGTCGCGGCCGGTCAGCGCGCCGCCCCAGGTATCGAACACCATGATGGACTGCGCGCCGGCCTGAATCTGCGCGTTCAGATACAGAATAACGCTATCGGCTAGCTTATCCAGCAACAGGTGCAGCGTATCCGGCTCGGCATACAGCATTTTCTTTATTTTGGTGAACGCCTTACTGCTGCCGCCTTCCACCATATAGGTCGCCAGCGTCCACGGACTGCCGGAAAAACCGATCAACGGCACCTGGCCGGCAAGATTACGCCGGATTAACCGGACGGCGTTCATCACATAGCCCAACTCCCGTTCCGGGTCGGGCACCGGCAGTTGCTCCACCTCGCGCCGGCTGGTCAGCGGACGCTGAAACCGCGGCCCCTCGCCGGCCTCAAAATACAGCCCCAGCCCCATCGCATCCGGTATGGTCAGAATGTCGGAGAACAGGATCGCCGCATCCAGCGCATAGCGGCGCAGCGGCTGCAGCGTGACCTCACAGGCCAGCTCGGCATTTTTGCACAGCGACATAAAATCGCCGGCCTGAGCACGCACCGCCTTGTACTCCGGCAGATAGCGACCGGCCTGACGCATCATCCACACCGGCGTCGCGTCGACCGGCTGACGCAGCAGCGCGCGTAAGTAGCGATCGTTCTTCAGCTCACTCATGTTGCTTTCCTTTCATCAATCGACGGACTCGCCGTTTTCCTCTCGCCACTGACGGCAGTGCACAATGGTATCTTCAATCAGCCGGCGCGCCACGGTGCCGGCAGGCGGCAGCAACGGCAACCGATCGTAGCGAAACCAGCCGGCGTCGCGCAGCTCTTTCGGATCGGGCTTTAATTCCCCGCCGCTATATTCGGCGGTAAAAGCCATCATGAGCGAATGCGGAAACGGCCACGGCTGAGAACTGATATAGCGCAGATTCTTAACGCGCACCTGGCTTTCTTCCATCACTTCGCGCGCGACCGTTTGCTCCAGCGTTTCGCCGACTTCGACGAAACCGGCCAGCACGGTATACATATTGCCGCGGTGGCGCTGGTGCTGAGCCAGCAGAATTTCATCGCGCCGCCGGATGGCGACGATAATACAGGGCGCAATCTGCGGATAATATCGTTGCCGGCAGCCGGGGCACAGACACACCCACTCCGCCCGACCCGGCGTCATTTCATGGCCGCAATAGCCGCAAAAACGGTGCGAACGGTAGAATTCCGCCAGCTGTACGCCGCGGCCGGCCAGTTGAAACAGCTCTTTATCGCAGTCGATCAGTTGACGGACCGAGCCCATATCCGATTCCATCGCACACTGAATCAACCACACCGGCAGCCCGTCCCATTCACCGATTTGCAGCGCGCTTTTGCCCTGCAGGGACCACTGCGCGGCGGTTCCCTGCGGCAGTTCCGCGCCGGGCAGCCAGATCAGATTATCGTGGCTGACGATCCACCAGCCATATTCATCACCATTTAACGTCTGCTGTTGCATTTTTTCTGCTATCTCTCTCGACTGGATCCGTCTTTTACCACCTGGGTGATGACAGGATACTGATAACCCGGGTTTTCCGTTCCGGCCGGCATCGCCGGGCCGCATCGCGGGTCTGAATGCGCAAGTGGCAATAATGCGTTAATCGGGCGGAGCCTACAAGTCCACCGGCTCGCCCCCGCCCGTCAACGCGCCTGCGCGATTAATCAGTTGTAGTTTTAATCAGCACACCTATACTTATTGAGGCTATCTTGTCGGAGTGCCTTGTGCGTGTGAATCCACGTGCTCGGGCTGAGACCGTTAATTCGGGATCCGCGGAACCTGATCAGGCTAATACCTGCGAAGGGAACAAGAGTAAAACATCCTCCATCGATCCATCCCGCAACGCCGCTTACCGGCTGAGTCGGTGATTATCGATTCTGGTTACTCCCCCCGCCTCCGGACAAGCAATTTTCCCTTTCCACACCACAGGAATTGCTATGTCTTCCATACAGCAGAAAAAACCAGGCCGCCGTGAACAGCGCGCCGCCGCGCAGCAATTTATCAATGCCCTGCAGGGCAGCGCTTTCCCCGCGTCAAAACGTATTTATCTGAGCGGCTCCCGCGCCGATATCCGCGTGCCGATGCGCGAAATACAGCTGAGCCCGACCCTGACCGGCGGCAGCAAACAACAGCCGGTTTATCAGCCTAACGAACCGGTGCCGGTCTACGATACCGCCGGCCCTTACGGCGACCCCGACGCCCGGCCAGACGTACGCGTCGGACTGACCCGGCTGCGCGCCGGCTGGATCGAAGAGCGCGACGATACGGAAACGTTGCCGCAGGTCAGTTCCGGCTTTACCCAACAGCGGCTGGCCGACGCCGGGCTGGATCATCTGCGTTTCGAACAGTTGCCGAGCCCGCGCCGCGCCCGTCAGGGCCGGCGAGTCACCCAGTTGCACTACGCCCGCCAGGGCGTGATTACGCCGGAAATGGAGTTCATTGCCATTCGCGAAAATATGGGCCGCGAGCGAATCCGCGACAGCGTCCTGCGGCAGCAGCATGCCGGCCAGAGTTTCGGCGCGCATCTGCCGGAAAATATCACGCCCGAATTCGTGCGCCAGGAGGTGGCCGCCGGGCGCGCCATTATCCCCGCCAATATCAATCACCCCGAGTCCGAACCGATGATCATCGGCCGCAACTTTTTGGTGAAAGTTAACGCCAATATCGGCAATTCGGCGCTGACCTCTTCCATCGAAGAAGAAGTGGAAAAACTGGTATGGTCCACCCGCTGGGGCGCCGATACCGTAATGGATCTGTCCACCGGCCGCTACATTCACGAAACCCGAGAATGGATCCTGCGCAACAGTCCCGTGCCAATCGGTACGGTTCCCATTTATCAGGCGCTGGAAAAGGTCAACGGCGTGGCCGAAAACCTGAACTGGGAAATGTTCCGCGATACGCTGCTGGAACAAGCCGAACAGGGCGTCGACTACTTCACCATCCATGCCGGCGTACTGCTGCGC
Organism: Affinibrenneria salicis; assembly: GCF_008710095.1. The sequence continues at coordinate 20,614 of NZ_VYKJ01000023.1, read as the reverse complement.
TATGTACCGATGACCGCCAGACGGTTGACCGGCATCGTCTCACGCGGCGGCTCCATCATGGCTAAGTGGTGTCTGTCGCATCATAAAGAGAGCTTCCTGTACGAGCATTTCCGCGAAATCTGCCAGATTTGCGCCGCATATGACGTTGCGCTGTCGCTGGGCGATGGGCTGCGTCCCGGTTCGATTCAGGACGCCAACGATGAGGCGCAGTTTGCCGAGCTGTACACGCTGGGCGAACTGACGAAAATCGCCTGGGAGTACGACGTGCAGGTAATGATAGAAGGCCCTGGCCACGTCCCGATGCAAATGATTCGGCGCAATATGACCGAGGAACTGGAGCACTGTCACGAAGCGCCGTTCTATACGCTCGGCCCGCTCACCACCGATATCGCGCCCGGTTACGATCACTTCACCTCCGGTATCGGCGCCGCCATGATCGGCTGGTTTGGCTGCGCCATGCTGTGTTACGTCACGCCGAAAGAACACCTCGGGCTGCCGAATAAAGAAGACGTCAAACAGGGGCTGATTACCTACAAAATCGCCGCCCACGCCGCCGACCTGGCCAAAGGCCACCCCGGCGCGCAGATCCGCGATAACGCCATGTCGAAAGCGCGTTTCGAATTCCGTTGGGAAGATCAGTTCAATCTGGCGCTCGACCCGGAAACCGCACGCGCCTATCACGATGAAACGCTGCCGCAGGAGTCAGGCAAGATCGCCCACTTCTGTTCAATGTGCGGGCCGAAATTCTGCTCAATGAAAATCTCGCAGGAAGTGCGCGATTACGCGGCCAGACAGGAAGCCGAAGCGCAGCCGGTCGAAGTGGAAATGGCGCGCATGTCGGAAGCGTTCCGCGCCCGCGGCGGCGAAATTTATCTCGCCGCCGGCGACCTGCAGCTGGAGGAAAAACCATGATGCCGTTTCCCACGACCGACGCGCGGCTCGGCCTCTATCCGGTGGTGGATAGCGTCCAGTGGATTGAGCGCCTGCTGGCGGCAGGCGTGAAAACCATTCAGTTGCGCATCAAAGATTTACCTGATGAACAGGTCGAGCCGGATATTATCCGCGCCGTCGAAATCGGCCGCCGCTACCGGGCGCGCCTGTTTATCAATGATTACTGGGCGTTGGCCGTCCGGCATCAGGCCTATGGCGTGCATCTCGGCCAGGAAGATCTCGACGTCGCCGATCTGGCTACCATTCAGCGAGCCGGGCTGCGGCTGGGCGTATCCACCCACGATGACGTCGAACTGGCCCGCGCCGTAGCGCTGCAGCCCTCTTATATCGCTCTCGGCCATATTTTCCCCACGCAGACCAAAGCGATGCCCTCCGAACCGCAGGGCGTGGCCGAACTGGCCCGCCATCTGCACACGCTGGGCGATCGCTTCCCCACCGTCGCCATCGGCGGCATCAGCCTCGAGCGTGTTCCGGCGGTGCTGGCCACCGGGGTCGGCAGCATCGCGGTCGTCAGCGCCATTACTCAGGCCGTCGACTGGCGTCAGGCTACCGCCGAACTGCTGCGCTTAATCGAAGGGCGGGAGGTGTGATGTGCTAAGCGATCAGGAATTTCTGCGCTACAGCCGCCAGCTGTTGCTGGAGGATATCGGCCCCGAAGGTCAGGAAAAACTGCGCGCGTCCTGCGCGCTGCTGGTCGGGCTGGGCGGTCTGGGTTCGCCGGCGTCGCTGTACCTGGCGGCGGCCGGCGTCGGTCACCTGCTGCTGGCGGATGACGACGCGCTGCATTTGACCAATCTGCAGCGCCAGATTCTGTACCGCACGCCGGATGTCGACCATCCGAAGGCGCAACTGGCCCAGCGCCAATTGCAGGCGCTCAACCCGCTGGGCGAATACAGTGCGCTGACGCAGCGGCTGAGCGGCGAAACGCTGAGGGAGGCGGTAAACCGCGCCGACGTGGTGCTTGACTGCAGCGACAACATGACCACGCGCCACGAGGTCAACGCCGCCTGCATCCGCGCCGGCAAACCGCTGATTAGCGGCAGCGCCGTCGGCTTCAGCGGCCAGTTGCTGGTGCTGACCGCGCCTTACGAGCACGGCTGCTACGCCTGCCTGTACCCGGACGATGGCGAGCCGCAGCGCAACTGCCGCACCGCCGGCGTATTGGGGCCGGTGGTCGGCGTTATCGGCACGCTCCAGGCGCTTGAAGCGATCAAACTGCTGGCCGGCTTGCCCTCGTCGCTGAACGGCAAGCTACGCCTATTCGATGGTAGACAGCACAGCTGGCACACCCTGCAGCTGACGCCCTCGTCCGCCTGCCCGGTCTGCGGGAGGCTCGAGTGAAGGTCACGCTCAACGATACGCCGCTGGAGCTAGCCAGCCCGATCAGCGTTAATGCGCTCCTGCGCCAGCTCGATCGCCGGCAGCCGGGCCTTGCGCTGGCCATCAATCAGATCATCGTCCCCCGCGCCGACTGGGATCGCCAGCTGGTGCGGGATGGGGACGACATTTTGCTTTTTCAGGCAATCGCCGGAGGATGACATGCTGCAAATTGCCGATACCACATTTACTTCTCGTCTGCTGACGGGAACCGGAAAATTCGCCACGCCGCAGCTAATGGCGCAGGCGCTACAGGCATCAGGGTCGCAACTGGTGACCATGGCCATGAAACGGGTCGATCTGAAAGGCGGCAACGACGCGATTCTCGCCCCGCTTCGGCAACTGGGCGTGAAGCTGTTGCCCAATACCTCCGGCGCGAAAACGGCGGAAGAAGCGATATTCGCCGCCCGTCTGGCGCGCGAAGCGCTGGGCACTCACTGGATAAAGCTGGAAATTCACCCGGACGTCAAATATCTGCTGCCAGACCCGATAGAAACGCTGAAGGCGGCGGAGCAACTGGTGAAAGACGGTTTTATCGTCCTGCCCTATTGCCATGCGGATCCGGTATTGTGCAAACGGCTGGAAGAGTCCGGCTGCGCCGCCGTTATGCCGCTGGGCGCGCCAATCGGCTCGAATCAGGGACTGAAAACCCGTGAATTTCTGCGCATCATTATTGAGCAGTCGCGCGTTCCGGTGGTGGTCGACGCCGGCATCGGCGTCCCCAGCCACGCGGTGGAAGCGCTGGAGATGGGGGCCGACGCGGTGCTGGTCAATACCGCCATCGCCGTGGCGCGCGACCCGGTAAAAATGGCGCAGGCTTTTCGCATCGCCGTCGAAGCGGGAGAGCTGGCGCGCCAGGCCGGGCCGGGCAATAAACAGTTCGCCGCCAGCGCCACCAGCCCGCTGACCGGTTTTCTGCACCGGCAGGATACGGAAGGGGCTATCTGATGGAAAGTAACTTTCAGACTATCCACCGTCAGCTCGACTGGGATCATCTGACCCTGCGGATCAACAGCAAAAGCGCGCGCGATGTTGAACGCGCGCTAAGCGCCGATCGACCGGATCGGGAAGACTTTATGGCGCTGATCTCGCCCGCCGCCGCCGCGTATCTCGAACCGCTGGCGCAACGGGCGCAGCAACTCACCCGTCAGCGCTTCGGCAATACGGTGAGCTTTTACGTACCGCTGTATTTGTCCAACCTGTGTTCAAACGACTGCACCTACTGCGGTTTCTCCATGAGCAACCACATTAAACGCAAGACGCTGGACGACGAGGAGATCCTGCGGGAATGCGCCGCGATCAAAGCGCTGGGCTTCGATCATCTGTTGCTGGTGACCGGCGAACATCAGCGCAAGGTTGGTATGGACTACTTCCGTCGCGTGTTCCCGCTGATCCGTCCGCTGTTTAGCTCTCTGATGATCGAAGTGCAACCGCTGGCCCGGCAGGAGTACGCCGAGTTGAAAACGCTGGGGCTGGATGGCGTGATGGTATATCAGGAAACCTATCACCCGGCCGTCTACCAGCAGCACCATCTGCGCGGCCATAAACAGGACTTCAGCTGGCGGCTGGACACCCCGGATCGTCTGGGCCGCGCGGGGATCGATAAGATCGGCCTCGGCGCGCTGATCGGCCTGTCGGACAGCTGGCGCACCGACTGCTATATGGTGGCGGAACATCTGCTCTACCTGCAACAGACCTACTGGCAGAGCCGCTATTCCATTTCCTTCCCCCGACTGCGCCCCTGCGCCGGCGGTATTGAGCCGGCCTCGCTGATGGATGAAGCTCAGTTGATGCAGGTTATCTGCGCTTTTCGTCTGCTGGCGCCGGATATCGAACTCTCTCTGTCTACCCGCGAATCGCCCTACTTCCGCGATCACGCCGTTCCCATCGCCATTAACAACGTCAGCGCATTCTCGAAAACCCAGCCGGGCGGCTATGCCGATAATCACCCGGAGCTGGAGCAGTTTTCGCCGCACGACGCGCGGCGGCCGGAAGAGGTGGCGCAGGCGATCGTGCAGGCGGGCCTGCAGCCGGTCTGGAAGGACTGGGACGGTTATCTGGGAAGAGGCGCGCAATAAAATGCAGACCTTGCCTGAGCCATCGGATTCCGGTCGGCGGCGCTCGCATTACGCCAATCCGTCGATCGCCAGCACGGCCGCTCAGGGGTACTGTAATCCGGTCAGTCACAGGGACGTGGCTGGCCAGATCCTGTGTCATACAAAACCCAGGTTCTGCTTTTCATCCGCCGGTACGGAACTATCCCTCGGGTTCCGGCCCGCCATGCCGCTATAGCGGCGGCGTCATCATTCGGCTCACCGTTTCGCCCAGGATGCGCAATCCGTTGCCCGTCTCATCGTTAAACGGCAGCGCATAGTTCAGCCGCAGACAGTTACGGTATTTCCCTGAAGCGGAAAACAGCGAACCGGCGGCGATGCTGATGCCGACCTTGCGCACTTCCCGATTAAGGCTCAGCGTATCGAACGATTCCGGCAGTTCGATCCACATCAGGAAGCCGCCCTGCGGGCGACTGACGCAGATGCCGCTGGGGAAATAGTGACGCACCCAACAGGTAAACACGTCGAGATTGCATTTGTACTGCGCCCGCATACGGCGCAGGTGCGGCTGATAATGGCCCTGAGCAATAAATTCGGCCACCGCCAGCTGGGGATGGGCCATCGAATAGCCGGTGCTGATATATTTGATATGAATCACCCGCTCCAGATAGCGACCCGGCGCGATCCAGCCGATACGCAGACCCGGCGCCAGATTTTTGGAGAAGGAGCAACAGAGCAGCACCCGACCATCTTCATCGAAAGATTTAATGGTGCGCGGACGCGGATACTCATAGGCCAGTTCGCCGTAGGCGTCATCTTCAATAATCGCCAGATCGAAGCGCTGCGCCAGCGTGACCAGCGCCTTTTTGCGCGCGTCGGGCATGGTGAAACCCAGCGGATTATTGCAATTCGGCACCAGCATCACCGCCTTAATCGGCCACTGATCCAGCGCCAGCTCCAGCGCTTCAAGACTGATGCCGGTCACGGCATCGGTCGGGATCTCGATCGCCCGGACATCCAACCCGCGCAGAATCTGCATGGTGCCGGGAAAGGCGGGAGACTCCACCGCGATAATATCGCCGGGCTGGCAGACGGCGCGCACCGAGATAAACAGCGCCGCCTGACAGCCGGTAGTGATCACGATGTCGTCCGTCGTAAGCTGGCAACCGCTATCGACCGTCAGACGGGCGACCTGCTCGCGCAACGCCGGCACGCCATAGATGCTGTCATAATTCATCACCCGCATATCCTGATGCTGGCACAGGCGGCTCATCGCTTTCCACAGCGGTTTAATCGAAGGGGAATTAACGTCCGGCGTGCCGTCGCCAAAATTCAGGATAGCGCTATCCACCGGCGTATCGAACAATTCCAGCACCGACGCCCACTGCGTGATCTCCACCGGGCGCTGCGCGGGTCGGGTCAACGCCGGTACCGGCGGCGTCGCTTTGCGCGGCGCGACGAAATAACCCGATCGCGGCTGCGGCATGATCAGCTGCCGCGTCTCCAGCAGATGGTAAGCCTGCTGTACGGTGCTAATGCTCACGCCATGCTCTGAACTCAGCGCCCTGACCGACGGCAGTCGCTCGCCGCTCTGGTATAACCCCTGCTCGATGCGCCGTTCCAGCAGCGAGGCGAGATATTGGTAGCGAGTCATAAGTCTTCGTCTCCGGGCGAAAGTGCGACAGAAAGCAGTACAGATAGCGATAAAAATCACCATTCAGATGCAATATCACACAATCTGTATGTCAAAAAAAGTCATTTTCTGCATCTGTATCATACACACATTCCCTTGCATGATAAGACTCAGGTTAACGGACAGGGGGAAGTATGGAATTGCAGACTCACCATCCACTGTGTTCATCCGGCGTATCCGGCTGGCGGGAGACGCTACGCTCGCTGTACCCACGCTGGAGAGCATGGCGGCTCAGAGTGAAAACACGCAGGATATTGCACGCGATGAATGATGAGCGGCTGAAAGACATTGGCCTGACGCACGAAGATATCGACCGCCGCTGGTAGGGAAAATCTGGCTATGGATGAGCGCACGCCGCGCCGGCACAGACAAAAACATTGTGCCGGCGCGTTTAATGTAGACATATCAGGCAGACGCTTGCGGCCTCATGCGCATGCCGACCAACGCAGACAGCAAACAGCCGACGGCAAGGTAGATCGCCACGCCGTGCCAGTCACCGCCTAAAAACTCCACCAGCAGGATGGCGATAAACGGGGTAAAACCGCCGCCCACTACGCTGGCCACCTGGTAGCCCACGCCGGCGCCGCTATAGCGGTAGGCCGTACCAAATAATTCGGTAAACATCGGCTGCTGCACGCTGACGATCATATCGTGCGCCACGTTAGCCAGCATGACGGCAAAGAACAGGATCCACAGCGTGGCCTGCGCCTCCAGCGCGATAAAGAACGGGAAAGCGCACGCCGCGCCGATAAACGCGCCGGTAACATAGATTCGGCGCCGCCCGAAGCTATCCGCCAGACGGGCAAAACAGGGAATCGTCACACAGCTAATCCCGCCCACCAGCAGACCGATATTCAGAAACAGCTCGCGCGACATCCCCAGGTTGGCGGTGGAATAGTTGAGCGCGAACGCGGTGACGATATACATTGTCAGCAGTTCGCCCAGCCGCAGCGCGATAATCAGCAGGAATGACTTGGGATGTTGACGCAACGCTTCAACGATTGGGAACGAACGGACTTTTTTCGCTCTCTCCTGCAGGTGTTTTTCAGCCTCAAACTCCTGCGATTCATCCATTCGAGAACGAATCCACCAGGCGACCGCCACCAGCACGACGCTGAATAAAAACGGCAGGCGCCAGCCCCAGTCGAGGAAGTCGGCATTCGTGGTGTGATGGCTGACCAGAGAAATAGAGCCGGTAGCCAGCAGCAGTCCCACGCCGTAGCCAACCTGAACGCCGCTGCTGTAAAACGCTTTTTTCTTTTTCGGCGCGTTCTCCACCGCCAGCAGCGTGGCGCCGCCCCATTCGCCGCCGACGGCGAAACCCTGAATGGCGCGCAGGGTCACCAGCATAGCCGGCGCCCACCAGCCAATGCTGGCAAAAGAAGGCAGTAAACCAATCGCCGCGGTGGATAGACCCATCATCCAGACGGTGATCATCAGCATGCGTTTGCGGCCCAGTTTGTCGCCGAAGTGGCCAAACACAATACCGCCCAGCGGCCGAAACAGGAAACCAACGCCAAATGTGCCAAAGGCCGCCAGCGTTCCCATCGCCGGGCTGATCTGCGGGAAGAACTCCGTATTAAAGACCAGCGCGGCGACAATGCCGTAAAGCAGAAAATCGTACCAGTCCACGACGGCGCCGATAAAACTGCCCCACGCCGCTCTTCGGGCTCGCTGTCGCGACGAGTGGACGGAGCCAGCGATAGCGGATGAAGATATTGATGTTGTCGGGGTATCCATGTCTGTCTCGTGTCTGTTTGTATAATAAAAAGCCCCGGCGGTTTAACGGCCGGGGCTTTCTTACAACGGAACCGCCCCAGACAGGCGGTTTTATACGATGTTTAACCGCGATTATTCATCGTCGCTGTTACCAAAACCGGCGTTCAGCAGTTCAGCCAGGTTCGCCGTCGCTTCATCTGCGCTAATCGGCGCCGCTACCGGAGCCTCGCCCGCCTGACGACGACGAGCGCGATCCTGATGGTAAGCATAACCCGTACCCGCCGGAATCAAACGACCGACGATCACGTTCTCTTTCAGGCCGCGCAGCTCATCGCGTTTACCAGCCACGGCCGCTTCGGTAAGCACGCGCGTGGTTTCCTGGAACGAGGCCGCGGAGATGAACGACTCGGTCGCCAGAGAAGCTTTGGTGATACCCAGCAGATCGCGGCTGAAGGTCGCCGTGATCTTGCCGTCCGCTTCCAGCTGACGGTTGGCGATCTTAACGCGAGACACTTCCGCCTGCTCGCCTTCCAGGAACTCGGTGCTGCCGGCGCTGACGATAGTGCCTTTACGCAGCATCTGACGAACGATAACTTCGATGTGTTTATCGTTAATCTTAACGCCCTGCAGACGGTAAACTTCCTGCACTTCGTTGGTGATGTAACGCGTTACCGCATGTACGCCACGCAGACGCAGGATGTCGTGCGGAGATTCCGGACCATCGGAAACCACGTCGCCGCGTTCCACCACTTCGCCTTCGAACACGTTGAGCTGACGCCATTTCGGAATCATCTCTTCGTACGGCTCGCTGCCATCCAGCGGCGTGATCACCAGACGGCGTTTACCTTTGGTTTCTTTACCGAAGGAAATAATACCGCTGATTTCAGCCAGGATAGCCGGCTCTTTCGGACGACGCGCTTCGAACAGGTCGGCCACGCGCGGCAGACCACCGGTGATATCCTTGGTACCGCCGGATTCCTGCGGAATACGCGCCAGGGTGTCGCCGGCGCCGATCTGCACGCCATCTTCCAACTGCACGATCGCTTTACCCGGCAGGAAGTACTGAGCCGGCATATCGGTGCCCGGGATCAATACGTCTTCGCCTTTAGCGTCGATAATACGCAGCGCCGGGCGCAGATCTTTACCGCTACCGGTACGTTCCGCACTGTCCAGAACCACCAGCGAGGACAGACCGGTCAGTTCGTCGGTCTGACGGGTAATGGTCTGGCCGTCGATCATGTCCGCAAAGCGGATGAAACCACCCACTTCGGAGACAACCGGCATGGTATGCGGATCCCAGTTAGCAACGGTATCGCCGCCCTGGACCGTTTCACCGTCGCCTTTCGACAGCGTAGCGCCGTAAGGCACTTTATAGCTTTCTTTGGTACGGCCGAATTCGTCGATCAGCTTCAGCTCGGTATTACGCGAGGTGATAACCAGCTTGTTGTTGCCGTTCATGACGAACTTGGCGTTGCTCAGTTTCAGGCTACCTTTGTTTTTCACCTGAATGCTGGACTCCGCCGCCGCACGCGATGCCGCACCACCGATGTGGAAGGTACGCATGGTCAGCTGAGTACCAGGCTCACCGATGGACTGCGCCGCGATAACCCCGATGGCTTCACCTTTGTTGATCAGGTGGCCGCGCGCCAGGTCACGGCCGTAGCACATGGCGCAGACGCCGAAGTCGGTTTCGCAACTTACTACCGAGCGAACTTTCACCGCATCGACAGAGTTTTCTTCCAGCAGGTCACACCACTGTTCGTTGAGCAGCGTGTTGCGCGGCACCAGAATATCCGCCGTACCCGGTTTCAGAACGTCTTCCGCGGTAACACGACCCAGAACACGCTCGCGCAGCGGCTCTTTCACGTCGCCGCCTTCGATTACCGGCGTCATCATGATGCCTTCATGAGTACCGCAATCGTCTTCGGTGACCACCAGATCCTGCGCCACGTCAACCAGACGACGGGTCAGGTAACCGGAGTTCGCGGTTTTCAGCGCGGTATCCGCCAGACCTTTACGCGCACCGTGAGTAGAGATGAAGTACTGGAGTACGTTCAGACCTTCACGGAAGTTCGCGGTGATAGGCGTTTCGATGATGGAGCCATCCGGCTTCGCCATCAGACCACGCATCCCGGCCAGCTGACGAATCTGCGCCGCGGAACCACGCGCACCGGAGTCGGCCATCATAAAGATGCTGTTGAACGAAACCTGCTGCTCTTCTTCGCCGTCACGGTTAATCACGGTTTCAACCGACAGGTTTTCCATCATCGCCTTGGCAACGCGTTCGTTCGCCGCGGCCCAGATATCGATAACCTTGTTGTAGCGTTCGCCGGCGGTAACCAGACCAGACTGGAACTGTTCCTGAATTTCCGCCACTTCGGTTTCGGCTTCTTCGATAATGCCCGCTTTCTTCGCCGGGATAACCATATCGTCGATACCAACCGATGCCCCGGAGCGCGCCGCATAGGCGAAGCCGGTGTACATGATCTGGTCGGCGAAGATAACCGTCGGTTTCAGCCCCAAAATGCGGTAACAGGTGTTCAGCATTTTGGAAATCGCTTTCTTGCCCAGCGGCTGGTTAACGATGGAGAACGGCAGACCTTTCGGCACGATCATCCACAGAATGGCGCGACCGACGGTCGTATCAATAATCGTGGTCTGCGAAGTCGTTTCGCCTTCCGGGTTTTTGATCTCTTCCGAAATACGCACTTTCACACGCGCATGCAGAGAGGCCAGGCCGGCGCGGTATACGCGTTCGGCTTCTTTCGGCCCGGTCAGCACCATGCCTTCGCCCATGGCGTTAACACAGTCGCGCGTCATGTAGTACAGGCCCAACACCACGTCCTGAGAAGGAACGATGATTGGATCGCCGTTCGCCGGGGACAGAATGTTGTTGGTCGACATCATCAGCGCGCGCGCTTCCAGCTGGGCTTCAAGCGTCAGCGGCACGTGGACGGCCATCTGGTCGCCATCGAAGTCGGCGTTGTACGCGGCGCACACCAGCGGGTGCAGCTGAATGGCTTTACCTTCGATCAGCACCGGTTCAAACGCCTGGATGCCCAGACGGTGCAGGGTCGGCGCACGGTTCAGCATGACCGGGTGTTCGCGGATAACCTCATCAAGGATATCCCACACCACCGCCTCTTCACGCTCAACCATTTTCTTGGCGGCTTTGATGGTGGTGGCCAGGCCGCGCAGTTCCAGCTTGCCGTAGATGAACGGTTTGAACAGTTCCAGCGCCATTTTCTTCGGCAGACCGCACTGATGCAGACGCAGATAAGGACCCACGGTGATAACGGAACGGCCGGAGTAGTCGACGCGTTTACCCAGCAGGTTCTGACGGAAACGACCCTGCTTACCTTTGATCATGTCTGCCAGCGATTTCAGCGGACGCTTGTTGGAGCCGGTGATCGCACGGCCGCGACGACCGTTATCCAGCAGCGCATCGACCGCTTCCTGCAGCATACGCTTTTCGTTACGTACGATGATGTCAGGCGCGGCCAGATCCAGCAGGCGTTTCAGACGGTTGTTACGGTTAATGACGCGGCGATACAAATCGTTCAGGTCGGAGGTCGCGAAACGACCGCCGTCCAGCGGCACCAGCGGACGCAGGTCCGGCGGCAGCACCGGCAGCACGGTCAGGATCATCCACTCCGGTTTGTTGCCGGACTGGACGAACGCTTCCAGCAGCTTGATACGCTTGGTCAGCTTCTTACGTTTGGTTTCGGAGTTGGTTTCGTTCAGCTCTTCGCGCAGCTGTTCGCATTCCTGCTCCAGATCCATATTTTTCAGCAGAGCCTGAATCGCTTCGGCGCCCATTTTGGCGTCAAATTCGTCGCCAAACTCTTCCAGCGCATCCAGATACTGCTCTTCAGTCAGGATCTGACGCTTTTCAAGGTTGGTCATGCCGCCTTCGACCACCACATAGGATTCGAAGTACAGCACGCGTTCGATATCGCGCAGCGGCATATCCAGCAGCAGACCGATGCGGGACGGCAGCGATTTCAGGAACCAAATGTGCGCGGTCGGAGAAGCCAGTTCGATATGGCCCATACGCTCACGACGCACTTTAGTCTGAGTGACTTCAACGCCGCACTTCTCGCAGATCACGCCGCGATGTTTCAGACGCTTGTACTTACCGCACAAGCATTCATAGTCTTTTACCGGCCCGAAGATACGGGCGCAGAACAGACCGTCACGTTCCGGTTTGAACGTACGGTAGTTAATGGTTTCTGGCTTTTTCACTTCACCAAAAGACCAGGAACGGATCATGTCTGGCGAGGCCAGCGCAATTTTGATCGCATCAAACTCTTCGGTTTTAGTTTGCGCTTTCAGAAACTTTAATAAGTCTTTCACGGATTGGCTCCTGTCGGAGTTAGACCTGTCAGGCGTCTGAACCGAAATTCAGACGCCCCTGTGGCGAATGCTAGCAGCACATCAAACTGGAATTACTTCTCTTCCAGCTCGATGTTGATACCCAGCGAGCGGATTTCTTTCAACAGTACGTTGAAGGATTCCGGCATACCTGGTTCCATCCGATGATCGCCATCCACGATGTTCTTATACATCTTGGTACGGCCGTTCACGTCATCGGATTTCACCGTCAACATTTCCTGCAGGGTATAGGCTGCGCCATAAGCTTCCAGCGCCCACACTTCCATCTCACCGAAGCGCTGGCCACCGAACTGCGCCTTACCACCCAGCGGCTGCTGAGTAACCAGACTGTAAGAACCGGTAGAACGTGCGTGCATCTTGTCGTCGACCAGATGGTTCAGTTTCAGCATGTACATGTAACCCACGGTTACCTGACGCTCAAACTGTTCACCGGTACGGCCGTCGAACAGCGTAATCTGACCAGAGGTCGGCAGGCCGCCCAGTTTCAGCAGCTCCTTGATCTCTTTCTCTTTCGCACCGTCGAACACCGGCGTGGCGATTGGCATCCCTTTCTTCAGGTTCTCTGCCAGACGCATAACTTCTTCGTCGGAGAACGTGCTCAGATCGACCTTCTGGCGCACATCTTCGCCCAGATCGTAAGCGCGCTGGATGAACTCACGCAGTTTGGCCACTTCTTCCTGCCGCTTCAGCATCTGGTTGATCTTCTCGCCGATGCCTTTCGCCGCCATGCCGAGGTGGGTTTCCAGAATCTGACCGATGTTCATACGGGACGGTACGCCCAGCGGGTTCAATACGATATCAACCGGCGTGCCGTTTTCATCGTAAGGCATGTCTTCGATCGGGTTGATCTTGGAGATAACACCCTTGTTCCCGTGACGGCCCGCCATCTTATCGCCCGGTTGGATCTGACGTTTAACCGCCAGATAAACCTTAACGATTTTCAGCACGCCCGGCGCCAGATCGTCGCCCTGGGTAATTTTACGACGCTTGGCTTCGAGTTTTTTCTCAAACTCGTGCTTCAGCTCATCGTACTGCTCGGCCAGCTGTTCCAGCTGATTCTGTTTCTCTTCATCAGCCAGACCCAGTTCAAGCCAGCGCTCGCGCGGCAGCTTGTCCAGCTTTTCCGCTTCCACGCCGCCGGCAACCAGCGCCGCATGAATACGGGAGAACAGACCGGCTTCCAGGATCTGCAGCTCTTCGGTCAGGTCTTTCTTGGCCTGCTTCAGCTGCATCTCTTCGATTTCCAGCGCACGTTTGTCTTTTTCCACGCCGTCGCGGGTGAAGACCTGTACGTCGATAACCGTACCGGAAACGCCGTTAGGTACGCGCAGAGAAGAGTCTTTAACGTCGGACGCCTTCTCACCGAAGATAGCGCGCAGCAGTTTTTCTTCCGGCGTCAGCTGGGTTTCGCCCTTCGGCGTCACCTTACCGACCAGAATGTCGCCGCCGGTTACTTCCGCGCCGATATAGACGATACCGGACTCATCCAGTTTAGAGAGCGCCGCTTCACCCACGTTCGGGATATCAGCCGTGATCTCTTCCGGCCCCAGCTTGGTGTCGCGCGACACGCAGGCCAGTTCCTGGATATGGATGGTGGTGAAACGATCTTCCTGCACCACGCGTTCAGACACCAAAATGGAGTCTTCGAAGTTATAGCCGTTCCACGGCATGAACGCCACGCGCATGTTCTGACCCAGCGCGAGCTCGCCCAGATCGGTGGACGGGCCGTCGGCCAGCACATCGCCGCGCTCTACCGGTTCGCCCAGCGACACGCACGGCATCTGGCTGATGCAGGTGTTCTGGTTGGAACGGGTATATTTGGTCAGGTTGTAGATATCAATGCCGGCTTCGCCCGGATACATTTCATCTTCATTGACGCGGATAACGATACGGGACGCATCGACGTACTGTACCGTACCGCCGCGTTTAGCCACCGCGGTTACGCCGGAGTCGACCGCTACCGCACGCTCCATACCGGTACCAACCAGCGGCTTATCGGCGCGCAGGGTCGGGACCGCCTGACGTTGCATGTTCGCACCCATCAGGGCGCGGTTGGCGTCATCGTGTTCCAGGAACGGAATCAGAGAGGCGCCGACGGAAACCACCTGCTGAGTGGATACGTCCATATAGTCAACCTGTTCACGGCTGAACAAGCTGGACTCGCCTTTGTTACGGCAGGTGACCAGGTCATCGATAAAGTGACCTTCTTCATCCAGATTGGTGTTCGCCTGAGCGATGACGAAGTTACCTTCTTCAATCGCCGACAGGTAATGGATCTCATCGGTCACGACACCGTCGCGCACGCGACGATACGGCGTTTCCAGGAAACCGTACTCGTTGGTCTGCGCATAAACGGACAGGGAGTTGATCAGACCGATGTTCGGACCTTCCGGCGTTTCGATAGGACATACGCGACCATAGTGAGTCGGGTGTACGTCTCGAACTTCAAAGCCGGCGCGTTCACGGGTCAAACCGCCCGGGCCCAACGCGGAGATACGACGCTTATGGGTGATCTCGGACAGCGGGTTGTTCTGGTCCATAAACTGCGACAGCTGGCTGGAACCAAAGAACTCTTTCACCGCGGCGGAGATCGGCTTGGCGTTGATCATGTCCTGCGGCATCAGGGTATCCAGATCGCCAAGGGACAGGCGTTCTTTCACCGCGCGCTCCACACGCACCAGACCGACGCGGAACTGGTTTTCGGCCATTTCGCCCACGGAGCGAATACGGCGGTTACCCAGATGGTCGATATCATCGACATCACCAATACCGTTACGGATATCGATGAGTTTCTTCATCACGTCGATGATGTCTTCTTTGCTCAGGATACCGGAGCCTTCGATTTCATCGCGCAGCAGAGAACGGTTGAACTTCATTCGACCGACCGCGGACAGATCGTAACGGTCTTCGGAGAAGAACAGGTTATCGAACAGCGTTTCCGCGGCTTCACGTGTCGGCGGCTCACCCGGGCGCATCATGCGGTAGATTTCTACCAGCGCGCTCAGACGATCGCTGGTCGGGTCGACGCGCAGCGTTTCGGAAATGTACGGACCGTGATCCAGATCGTTGGTAAACAGCGTTTCGATACGCTTGTGACCCGCCTGGCTCAGTTTGGCCAGCAGATCCAGCGACAGCTCCATGTTGGCTGCCACAATCAGTTCACCGGTGTTCTGGTCGATGTAATCGCGCGCGACGACTTTACCCGCGATATATTCAACCGGCACTTCGATACGCTCAACGCCCTCTTTTTCCAGCTGGCGAATATGGCGGGCCGTAATACGGCGCCCTTTTTCTACGTAGATTTTGCCATTCGCTTCGATATCGAAAGAGGCCGTTTCACCGCGCAGACGTTCCGGAATCAAATCCATCTGCAGCTTATTGCCGCTGATTTCGTAAACGACTTTGGCGAAGAACAGGTCCAGAATTTGTTCGGTGGTATAATCCAGCGCGCGCAGGATAATGCTCGCCGGCAATTTACGACGGCGGTCGATACGCACAAACAGGTTATCTTTTGGATCGAACTCAAAGTCCAGCCAGGAACCACGGTAAGGAATAATACGTGCGTTATACAGCACCTTACCTGAAGAGTGGGTTTTACCCTTATCGCTGTCAAAGAAAACGCCCGGACTACGGTGCAGCTGAGAAACGATAACGCGCTCAGTTCCGTTAATCACAAAGGTGCCGTTGTCTGTCATGAGCGGAATTTCGCCCATGTAGACTTCTTGTTCTTTAATGTCTTTTACCGTGCCTTCCGGTGCTTCGCGCTCATAAATGACCAGACGCAGTTTCACACGCAGAGGCGCGGAGTACGTTACGCCCCGGATCTGACATTCTTTAACGTCAAATACCGGCTCACCCAGGCGATAACTAACGTACTGCAGCTCTGAATTGCCGCTGTAGCTCTGAATTGGGAATACGGAACGGAATGCAGCTTCCAGACCGTACTGACCTTCCGGATCTTGCTCGATAAACTTCTGGAACGAGTCAAGCTGGATAGAAAGGAGATAAGGCACGTCCAGAACCTGCGGACGTTTGCCAAAATCCTTACGAATGCGTTTTTTCTCGGTATAGGAGTAAACCATAGGGTTCCTCAGCTCGCTGGAAAAGTCGAACCACTTTGTCCGTCCTGATAAGGACAGTTCATGCAGCACTATTTCTGTTGGTCGGAAAATCTCTTTCCGCAATACCCGTTTCTATCACTCTTAAATCATTTCATTGCATTTGCCTGAGCAGGGAACCCGGCAGGGAATGCAGTATATTAAGTCGTCGATAGAAATAAATATTGAGGTAAATCAGTGGATAAACAGTGCGAAACACCACTGACTCCTTACAGCGCAAAAAGGCTGGTGACCAAAAAGTCACCAGCCATCAGCCTGATACTTTAGGCTGTAACCTGGAAGTTAAACTTATTTAACTTCAACAGAAGCACCAGCTTCTTCCAGGGCTTTCTTCAGAGCTTCAGCGTCGTCTTTGCTGATGCCTTCTTTCAGTACTGCCGGAGCGGATTCAACCAGGTCTTTTGCTTCTTTCAGACCCAGGCCAGTCGCGCTACGTACAGCCTTGATGACAGCAACTTTGTTACCGCCGATAGAGGACAGCACAACGTCGAACTCAGTTTTTTCTTCAGCAGCTTCAGCAGCCGGGCCAGCAGCGACAGCTACAGCGGCAGCGGCGGAAACGCCGAATTTTTCTTCCATAGCGGAAACCAGCTCAACAACGTCCATTACGGACATGGCGGCTACTGCTTCCAGAATTTCATCTTTAGTGATAGACATGACAATTGTTCCTAAGAATCAGAAATAGTTTATACGTTAGCCAGTGCGTTACAGAGAAAAGGGCGATTACGCCGCTTCTTTCTGATCGCGAACAGCAGCCAGTGTACGGACCAGTTTGCCGGCAGCGGCTTCTTTCATGGTCGACATCAGGCGTGCCAGTGCTTCTTCGTAAGTCGGCAGCGTTGCCAGACGGTCAATTTGAGCCGCCGGGATTAGCTCACCTTCAAAGGCTGCAGCTTTGACCTCAAATTTTGCATTCGCTTTCGCGAACTCTTTGAACAGACGAGCGGCTGCGCCCGGGTGTTCCAGAGAGTATGCAATCAGGGTCGGACCAACAAACGTGTCTTTCAGGCACTCGAAAGAGGTACCTTCAACAGCACGACGCAGCAGCGTGTTACGAACAACACGCATATATACGCCGGCTTCACGACCTGCTTTACGCAGTTCAGTCATTTTATCTACGGTAACGCCGCGGGAATCCGCAACAACCGCAGACTGCGCGCCTTTGGCTACTTCGCTGACTTCAGCAACAATCGCTTGTTTGTCTTGAAGATTTAATGCCATTAGCTTTTGCTCCTGGATTTTAGCCGGGGAAATCCCCGGAACTCACTTCACTCATCGCCAAAACGGCAGATAAGCGTTGATACACGGTGAGCAGAATCCAGCAAAGACTATAAAAATATTCTTCAGGCTCTGTCACCGTCTACGCAGGAAGGATTAAGTTTCTGACGAAACACCTGCGGTCTTGGACGGAGGTCTGGATTAGGCCAGACTCCAACCGAAAATTCTTTAGCTTCGTCACACATCGACGAAACAACGGGCGTAAGAGTATAGGTAAAACTTACGCCCGAGTAAAGCGGTAAAACAACTGCCGTTATTAAACGGCGGTTGCGTTCAGGCCGCTCTGATCGATCGCCACGCCGGCGCCCATGGTGGTGGACAGGCTGACTTTCTTGATGTAAATGCCTTTCGCCTGAGACGGTTTCGCTTTTTTCAGCGCAACCAGCAGGGCTTCCAGGTTTTCTTTCAGCTTATCAGAGTCGAAATCAACCTTACCGATAGTGGTATGGATGATACCGTTCTTGTCGTTACGGTAACGAACCTGACCCGCTTTGGCGTTCTTAACGGCTTCAGCGACGTTCGGCGTAACCGTACCCACTTTCGGGTTCGGCATCAGACCGCGCGGGCCCAGAACCTGGCCCAGCTGGCCAACAACGCGCATTGCATCCGGGGAAGCAATAACAACGTCAAAGTTCATTTCGCCTTTTTTGATCTGATCGGCCAGATCTTCCATACCTACCAGTTCAGCGCCGGCAGCTTTCGCCGCTTCTGCGTTAGCGCCCTGAGTAAACACGGCAACGCGTACGGAACGGCCAGTACCGTGCGGCAGCACGGTGGCGCCGCGAACGTTCTGATCGGATTTACGCGCGTCGATGCCGAGATTAACGGCAACGTCTACGCTTTCAACAAATTTAGCAGTGGCCAGCTCTTTGAGCAGAGCAACGGCTTCGTTGACGTCATACTGTTTAGTTACATCAACTTTTTCACGGATCACGCGCATGCGCTTGGTCAGCTTAGCCATTTCTTAGTCCTCCACTACCAGGCCCATGGAACGAGCAGTACCTTCAATGGAACGACTCATCGCTTCCACATCGGCACCAGTCATGTCCGCAGCTTTGGTTTCTGCGATTTCACGTACCTGAGCACGGGTCACTTTACCCACTTTGTCTTTGTTCGGCTTGCCGGAACCAGACTTAATACCAGCCGCTTTCTTCAGCAGAACGGCTGCCGGAGGCGTTTTGGTAACGAAGGTGAAGGAACGGTCAGAATAAACGGTAATAACAACCGGAATCGGCAGACCTTTTTCAATGCTTTCAGTTTTAGCATTGAAGGCTTTACAGAATTCCATGATGTTAACGCCCTGCTGACCCAGAGCAGGACCAACCGGCGGACTCGGGTTAGCCATACCAGCCGCAACCTGCAGCTTGACGTAGGCTTGTACTTTCTTGGCCATTTAAATTTCCTCGAATGGGTTATAACGCTTCGTGAATGAAGCTCCCCGTAGTTTCAAAACATTTATGCGCGCTGGACGCACATAAAAAAACAAAGGCGCGAAATTTTAGTGCAATTTCGCGCCATAAACAAGCCTTGATAACCGTTAAAATGCCAACGGCGATAAATCAGCCTTTCTCAACCTGGCCGAAATCCAGCTCTACCGGCGTGGCGCGGCCGAAGATAGAGACAGAAACCTTCAGGCGGCTCTTCTCGTAATCGACTTCTTCCACCACACCGTTGAAGTCCGCGAACGGACCGTCGTTAACCCGCACCATTTCACCGGGTTCAAACAGCGTTTTCGGCCGGGGTTTATCCCCAACCTGCTGCAGACGATTCATGATCGCATCGACTTCTTTATCGCTAATCGGTGCCGGACGATCTGATGTACCGCCAATGAATCCCATAACGCGCGGAACGCTGCGCACCAGGTGCCAGCTGGCGTCATTCATCACCATCTGTACCAGCACGTAGCCAGGGAAGAATTTACGTTCGCTCTTACGACGCTGACCGCCACGGATTTCAACCACTTCTTCCGTTGGCACCATCACTTCGCCAAACAGCTCTTCCATATTTTGTAACTTAATATGCTCACGCAGCGACTGAGCCACGCGGCCTTCAAAACCGGAAAACGCCTGAACGACGTACCAGCGCTTTTTTGGAGCTTCAGACATCTTAGAACCTCAGGCCAGTAATAAACGATACCAGACGGACCAGAATACCATCCAGCCCCCACAAAATCAGTGACATCACGGCAGTAACCGCGGCAACGATTAACGTGGTGTGTAACGTTTCCTGACGAGTCGGCCAAATCACTTTGCGAACTTCGGTGCGCGCTTCGCGAGCAAACGCCACGGTAGCTTTACCTTTGGTGGTCAGTAATGCCACGCCGCCGGCAGCAGCAATCAGGATAACAACAGCTAACGCCCGCAGTGGTAAGCTGAATTCGCGATAATAATAATTGCCGACAATCGCCGCCACCAGCAGAATAGCGACTATCAGCCATTTAGTGACTTCCAGGCCGCGCCCGCTTCCCTGAGCTTCGGTATTCGCACTCATTTAAACCAACCCGTCATAATGATTCAGACAAACAACTTTGCCTCGCATTGCGAGGCAAACCAAAATCGAATAATGCCCGGTTAAACCTTGTTATTCGATATTTCGCTGTACTTACAGAGCCTATCTCACCGGTGATTCTATTCTACAATCGCTGATGAGATAGGTTCTACTCTGACTGAGTAGAAAAAGGGCATCAAATGATGCCCTTTTATCACATGTCGCGTCAAACTTTATCGTGATTAAGCGATAACTTTAGCAACAACGCCAGCACCTACAGTACGGCCGCCTTCACGGATGGCGAAACGCAGACCGTCGTCCATTGCGATCGGCGCAATCAGGTTGACGACCATCTTGATGTTGTCGCCCGGCATCACCATTTCCACGCCTTCCGGCAGTTCGATCGTACCGGTCACGTCCGTGGTACGGAAGTAGAACTGCGGACGGTAGCCTTTGAAGAACGGAGTATGACGGCCGCCTTCATCTTTGCTCAGGATATACACTTCAGATTCAAACTGCGTGTGCGGTTTAATTGAACCCGG
>NZ_VYKJ01000022.1 GCF_008710095.1 Affinibrenneria salicis | reverse complement strand
TGAACGGCCCGCAAAATCTGCGATTTCAGGGACAGTACCTTGACCGGGAAACCGGCCTGCATTATAACCTGTTCAGGTACTACGACCCGCAGTGCGGGCGGTTTACCCAGCCGGACCCGATAGGGCTAAGAGGCGGGTTAAACTTATATGCTTATGCGCCAAATCCTTTAAGTTGGATCGATCCGCTTGGGTTAAGTCCCGTAAGCCCTAAAACGATCTTATTTTCACAAGATAGTATTAACCCTATTTTTGATGATGGTAGAAACGTTAATGAGTTAATACATAGGCTCAAAAATGATCCGTCATATATAAACCAAGCAGAGCCAATTAGAAAAGTAAGGATGGCTGATTTACCTACCAGCGTACAAGATAAGCTATTATCACAAGGTGCACATAAAGACTCTGTTTTCAGTTTGGATAATAGACACCTTTATGCTGCTAAAGAGGCTGGGGTATCTAAAATCCCATCGAGATGGGCAACTCCAGATGAGTTATCTAAAATTAATCTCGATCGACGCTTTTCAACTAAAGATGGCGGTAAGTCAATAAGAACAAGAGGATGTGGTTGATATGGAAATGAAAGAAATACAAACGAAATATGGTGTTATTTATGGGCGAGATGCATTGGTTCTATCTGGAACTGAGCTAAAACTTTATCCATTTAATTTTATTATTAATACATCATTATCCCTATCAGCTTGTAAGCCAGAAATTTTAAACGCTCCAGATGTTAAGGTTAAGTTTATTTTTAGTGATATTGAAAGGCTATCTATTTATAAGTTAGATGAATACCCGAATGAAAAACATTCTAAGTCCAGTTTTGATTATGTTGATGAAACTCATGAAGATGAAAATAAACATATAATACTTAGTACTTATGATCATGTTTTTGATATAATTGGAAAATATGAAGTTGAATATAACTGAATGATTAAAACCGGAAAGATCACCACGATCCTTTCGGTTGTTTTATTTAACTCAGTACATCCTGCTTAACTCGGTTAAGCGTATTTTTAACCTGCTCAAGTTGTTCCCTCAGCGCCTGTTCCTGCGGACTGTCCGGTATTAACACAATACAGTCCCCCGCAATCTTCACTGTTACGCCGGTGCCGGTATTAAATCCCGCCTCACGCAGCCATTTACCTTTAAGATTAATATTGGGTGTGCTGGTATCGCCCCGGTTCGGTACATAGCCGACAATATAACGGCGCTGCGCTTTGGAAATCTTCACTTCTGAAATACAATCGTGTTCAGCCATAATTAACTACCTCACATAGTTGGTTGTGGTCAGCGGTGGCTGAGGGTTGCCGCTCTTAATCACCGCGTTATTTATCAGTCAGTTACGTGCCTGAACAATCAGGGCGCTTAACATCTCCGAAATCATCTTCTGCTTTGCCTTCGGCTGTCGATCTCTTCAATAAGCTGCTGCCATTTTGGCGCAGGGCCACGCTTACGGGCGATCTTCTCCGGTTCTTCGCCAAGCAAATCTTCCAGATAAACCGCTAACAGTCGTGCCACGGCTGGGAGTATGGAGATCTGTATCCGCCGCCTTCCGGCTTCCCTGGCCTGTACGGCCTGCTGGAGACGTTCAGCGCCTGTGCAACCTGCGTCTGCGTCATCCCCGCGTCCTTCCTCAGCGCGGTGATCCGCCTGCCAAGTTCGGTAATAAATACCTGTTCTTCGTTGCTTATTGGTGCGGCCATAGCCGTTTTACCTGAAATCCTTTGAGACCTAATGGTAATCTCCCCCGAAAAATCAAAGTGTTCATAAGTAGAGTTTTCTCGCAATTTGAACGTATGACGCATGAGATTCACTATGAAAAATCACGCGTTACCGACAAGCCGGATCATCGCCACCCTAAGACAGACCTTGTTCAGGCACGCCTGTGCCTGAACAAGGTCGGGAGCATGGCGTCAGCCGTTACGGAAGATGTAGCTGTAAGCGCTCAGCGCCGGCGCGCCGCCCAGGTGGGCATACAGCACTTTCGAGCCTTTCGGGAATTCGCCGTTGCGGATCATATCAATCATCCCCTGCATGGATTTGCCTTCATATACCGGATCGGTCATCACGCCTTCCATGCGGGCGCACAGCCGGATGGCTTCTAGCGTGCCTTCATTCGGCAAACCGTATTCCGGCCCGCCGTAGCGGGTATCCAGCACCACGTCTTCCTCCGTGAGATCCTGACCCAACTCGACCAGTTTGGCCGTATTCTGCGCAATACGCAGGATCTGAGCTTTAGTTTTTTCCGGTTTGGCCGACGCATCGATACCGATAACGTTGCGGGCGCGGCCATCGGCGGCAAAACCGACCACCATGCCGGCCTGGGTGCTGCCGGTGACGGAGCAGACGACGATATAGTCAAATTTGAAACCCAGCGCCTTTTCCTGCTGGCGAACTTCTTCCGCAAAGCCGACGAATCCCAGGCCGCCGTAGGGGTGTTCGGAGCAACCGGCTGGTATCGGGAAAGGTTTACCGCCATTTTGCGCCGCCTCGTCCATGGCATTTTTCCAGCTTTCGCGAATGCCGATATCAAAGCCGGCGGCATCCAGGCGCACATCCGCGCCCATAATGCGGGACAGCTCGATGTTTCCTACCCGATCATAAACGGCATCGGCATAGTTCACCCAGTTTTCCTGCACCAGAATGCATTTCATCCCCAGATGTGCCGCCACCGCCGCCACCTGACGCGTCTGGTTAGACTGAATTCCGCCAATGGAAACTAAAGTATCGCACCCCTGCGCCAGCGCTTCGGGAATAAGGTATTCCAGTTTCCGCGTTTTATTGCCGCCAAACGCCAGACCGCTATTACAATCTTCTCGTTTGGCGTAAATTTCTACGTCACCGCCTAAATATTCACTCAGCCTTTTCATTGGCGTAATCGGGGAGGGACCAAAAGTTAATGGATAACGCGGGAATTTGTCCAGATTCATAAATAGCGCTCCGGTAAATAATGAGAAATGATGGCCGCAGGTTGTCAGTATTCTGCATAGAAACACTGTCAAACCCTATTCATAACACTACCTGAAAACAGATGAATTTAAATTTCTAAATCAATCATTTTTTATCAATTAAAGCGCATTAAAATAAAAAAATAATAAATTAAATTTCAAAAAAACAAAAATATAAGAAATAAAATTAACCACCATTTCTACACGGCGAGGAGCCGCCGCAAAATTAGTCGCGCATGTCCTTTCCGATAAATCGTCGCCGATAACGTTTTCGTGCGCGGCGGCCAAACGGGGAAAGCGGATTTTTTGCAGGTGGGTCGTTTGCTGACGATAGCGTTTTTTTGATTCAGTTGGTTGAGAAACGCGTGGTGAATGGAGCGAAAAAATTTGAAAAAGAAAAGAAGAAACCGAACTCAGATTTGAGTTTGCTGACGCGGCGATAATGGACGATAGTTTTGTCAACAGTCCGGATTTCTTCTTTTGAGGGTGCCGTATGCCGTACCAAAGATGATTAATAATATTAAGCGAGTTTCGGATTAGGTCCGAATTGATTTTCCGCAGGCTGACTGTCCATGCAGGTAAAGGCCACAAGCACGAGGCCACCGACAAAAGGGACCATACTTATCAGGATCCACCATCCCGACTTGCCGATATCATGAAGACGACGAACGGTAACCGCCAACCCAGGCAGAAGAATGGCTAACGCATAAATCATAAGCAGAATTGCATTCAGTCCAAGCGCCGTATCAATAATAGCTACAACCAAAGAAACGATAATATTAAACAGATAAAACATCCAATATTCTTTACGCCTTGCCCTTCCAGAGAAGCCAACATAATTTTTTAATACGTTTAAGTACCATTGCATAAGGAATATTCCTCCTTGAAATAAAATGTGTAGTAAGTCTTACAGCACCAAATATAATTATATATTAAATAATATCTTCCGTGAAGCATAACATACCCATTGTTAACAACGCGTTTTATTTTATAAGGCAATGTTATTATCTATGGATAATATTGTGCCATTTGTATCGGAAATAATAGCTATTCCGATTTCGGCCTTGCGAGAATAAATATCTCTACGCCATGCATTTCGCCCGGACGTCAAGCAGGGGTTAAAAAAGTTATTGTTGTCGCGCTCATCCTCCCTGAAACCGATAAGTCTGACGAAACAAGGCATCCTGCGTTTCCAGCTCATGGCGCAGAAAAGCGCAAAAATCATTCAACACGGAAGTGAGCGGTTTATTGACCTCGGTCTGAATCTGCAGCGTCCGCTGACTCAGCTGATCCATGTTGATGGACTTCACCTGTAAACCATCGCGTCTGGCGCTGTACAGCACGGAAAAATGGCTGCAGATGACGATGGCGTCCGGCGTATCCAGCAGGAAGGCGTACAAAGTAGAAAAGTGATTACAGGTAAACAGCGGATCAATAAATACGCCGTTCATACGGCATGAGAGATCGAATAGCTGGCGCACGGTAGCCGCCTGATCGGGCAGCACAATCGGATAAGCGTTCAAATCGGCCAGCTGGAAGTCCCGAGAGGCCAGCGGGTGAGTCCCCTGCATCACCGCCAGAAACGGCGCGGAGAACGAGGCGATAACCTGTACGCCATGCTCCGGCGCCAGGCTGAACTTCAGCGCCACGTCGCACTCCCCGTTACGCACCAGATCCGGCACCTGGCGCGCGCTGCCCACCGTCAGCACGAAGTTGACGGTGGCGTGCTGACGGCGAAATTTCGCTATCAGCGTCGGCAACAGATTAAAACCGATACCGTCGGTACAAACAATACGGATCGTTGTCTGGCGCGCCGATTTTAATCCTTCGATTTCAGCAATGGCCAGTTCCATATCAGCCATGCTGCGCCGCACGTGATTTTCCAGAATATGGCCGGCGTCGTTCAGTACCATGCCGCGCGCATGGCGCTCAAACAGTGGTACCCCCAGGCGGCTTTCCAGCCTCTGGATCTGCCGGCTAATGGCGGAAACGGCGACAAACAACTGCTGGCTGGCCGCGCTTAGCGAACCAGTACTGGCCACCGCCATAAAATAACGGATCTCGTTGTTATGCATAGTCTCCCTCACCTGTTGTTTTAATCACGAAAGGCGAACGCCGCATCGCCATAGCATGCCGATACGGCGCAGTATGCACAACAAAGACCGGTTTACGCCGCGGCTCAGATGGCTTCCGCCGACTGCCGCTTGTTGAGCTGCGTGCGTTTACGCATAACTTCCGCTCCTTGCTCAGACAAATCCCAGAACAGACCGGTCATGATCTTAAGCGCCTCCAGCGTCATATCCACCAAAATATGTTCGTTTGGTGCATGCTGAGAGCAAGCCGGATAGGAATGCGGCACCCACAGGGTCGGCAGCCCCAGCGTTTTAGAGAAGCAGGCGTTCGGCAAACCGCCGCCAAAGTTCGGCAACACCGCCGCCGGCGCATCGGCGGATCGGCTAATCGACGCCATCCCCCACTCCACCCACGGATCGGCGGGATCGAGACGGGTCGCTTCGTAGCAGCTTGCGGCGTTGACCACCTCGACATCCTCAAATCCATTGGCGTCCAGATGACGGCGCAGATGATGACTGAAGTTGGCCACATCGCTGCCTACCACATAGCGCATATGGCAATTCGCTCTGGCGCGCGGCGGAATGGCGTGCGCCGGTTTGTCAGGATTGCCGGTCACAAAAGCCAGTACGTCCAGGGTGTTCCAGCCATAGACTTTCTCGGCGGCGCTCAGTCCCGGCTCGCCCCATCCGGGATCGATCTGCGGGTCCGTCGCCCCGCCGCCCAACTCGATATCGGCAAGAATACGGCGCATAGCGTCCGACACCGTCGGCGGCCGCAGCCCGGGAACCAGAATGCGGCCATGGGCATCGACTATGCTGGCGATGGCGTGCGCCAGACGGATGCCGGGATTACTCAGCAGACCGCCCCAGTTGCCCGAATGGTGCGCCCCGTCGCGCAGGTTCAGCTGCAGTTCAAAATTGAACACGCCGCGCGATCCCAGAAACAGGGTCGGGCGGGCGGCGGAAATGCGCGGACCATCGGACGCGATAAACAGGTCGGCGGCCAGCCAATCGCGATACTGCACGCAGATTTCATCCAGACCCGGCGAACCATCCTCTTCACCCATCTCCAGAATCAGCTTCACGTTATAGCCGAGGCGCCCGGCGCGCGCCTTCAGAACCTGTCCCAGCGCCGCCAGATTAACCGTGTGCTGCCCCTTGTTGTCGGCCGTTCCGCGCCCGTACCAGACGTTACCGTCCTGCACCACTTCCCACGGCGACAGTCCGCTGCGCCACTGGCTATCATATCCGCGCACCACATCGCCGTGCCCATAGGTTAACAGCGTCAGCTTCGCTTCCGGCTCCATGCGTCGGGCCAGCAAAAATGGACCTTTCCCGTCGATCGGATTATCCGCCAGCATGCACTCAAAGCCCAGCGCCTGCAGCGCAGGGATCATCTCATCCGTCAGGTAGGACGTCAGTACGGGGCCGCTATCGGCCTCCTGACTTTCCGTTCGGAATGCTACTCTGCGCGCCAGGGTTTCCCTGAATTGTCCTGAAGCAAAATAATCAACGCTCGCCTGGATAGTCTCTTCACGCGTCATATTCAGTTGCCCTCTTTTTTCTCTGGTAATTATGTCGTCAGGTCAGCGGCCTTGTCCGGAACGTCGGTGGGATAACCGCAGTCCGGCACAGTTTGATCCGGCGCGAACGAGGGCGGCGGCGTCCGCCGCGCGATCGCGCATATCTGTTGTCGTTTAAAGCCTGGTCGGTAAACGTTATTGGCGCAGCCAGTTTGGGTACGGACAGCTTGCGGACAAAATACCGCGTATTTTGAACGGCGGTCCGTCCGGCCCGCAGGACGAGCGCAGCGAGTAAGCCGGAGCGTACACGTAGTACGCGAGGATTTCGAGCGCCGCCCGAATTCAAAAGGGCAAGCGAAAGAGCCCTGATGGAATAAGCTATTAGCGTATCATCCCCCCGAACTGATGCGGCGATGAATCACGTTGTGCGCGACGAATCAGGCTTAACATGCGTAATATCCGGGATCCCCAGCCCCGGCTCCGGCGTTAGCACCGAAGCCAACAGCGAACGAGTATACGGGTGTTGCGGCGAGTGGAAAATCTGCTCGCGCGTCCCCTGTTCTACGATCGTTCCCTTCTGCATCACCGCCACATGATCAACCAAATGCTCGACCACCGACAGATTATGACTGATCAACAAATAGGTCAGGCCGAACTCCTGTTTCAACGCCAGCAGCAGGTTGAGGATCTGCGCCTGCACGGAAACATCGAGCGCGGAGGTAGGCTCATCGCAGATCAGAATTTCTGGCCGCATGATCAGCGCACGGGCGATCGCCACCCGCTGGCGCTGGCCGCCGGAAAGCTGACCGGGATACTGGTTGTGCGTTCGAGCCGGCATACCGACCAGGTCGAGCATCTCCCTGACGCGACTTTTGCGCGTCTGCGGCGTACCGATACGGTGCAGACGCAGAGCGACCTCGACAATATCCGCCACCGTACGGCGTGGATTGAGCGACGAATAAGGGTCCTGGAAGATAGGCTGAATGCGCGACGCCATCGCCTTACGGTTGCCGGCGTCTATTTCACGCCCCGCGACCAGCACATTGCCAGCGTCAGGCGTCAGCAGGCCCAGCAGCATCTTCGCCAGCGTGCTTTTGCCGCACCCCGACTCGCCCACCAGTCCCAGGGTTTCTCCGCGCCGGATGCGCAGGGAAACATCGTTTACCGCCTTGATCTCGCCAGGCCGGGCGAACAGGCCGCGATTCAGGCGGAAAACCCGCGATAAGGAACACAGCTCCAGCGCAATATCCTCATTGCCCGCAATATGCGTCGGCAGCGCGGAAGTCGCGCTATTCAGGTTTAGGCTCTGATTCATGCGACCTCCACATCCTGCTGCGGCAAGGCGCGAATACAGCGCACCGCATGCTGATCCGTCACGTCGACGTACGGTGTCTCCTGCCGACAGATATCGGTACAGCGGCAACAGCGGTTACTGAACGCGCAGCCCTGCTGAATGCCAATCAGGCTCGGCACCACGCCGGGAATGGCGTTCAGCGGCTGACCGGGGATGGTTTTCCCCTGAGTTGGAATACAGTCGAGCAGCGCGCGCGTATAGGGATGATGCGGATGGTTAAACAAAGTCATCACCGGCGCGGTTTCAACAATCTGCCCGGCGTACATCACCGCTACCCGATCGGCGATGCGCGCCACCACGCCCAGGTCATGGGTGATAAAGATCACCGCCAGACCGAACTCCTTCTGCAGCTCGCGCAGCATACGCAGGATCTGCGCCTGAATCGTCACATCCAGCGCGGTGGTCGGCTCGTCGGCGATAATCAGCTCCGGCTCGCACATCAGCGCCATGGCAATCATAATGCGCTGACGCAGACCGCCAGAAAGCTGATGGGGGTACTGATTAAGACGGTCCGCCGCTGCGGGAATACCGACGCGCTCCATCAGGTAAACCGCTCGTTCGCGCGCCTGCGCCGTCGAAACCCTACGATGCGCCAGAAGGGTTTCACATAGCTGCTCGCCCAATGTATAAGAGGGGTTGAGCGAAGTCATCGGCTCCTGAAAAATCATCGACATCTTATCGCCGCGCAGAGCGCTAATCTCTCGCTTTTTCAGCGCCTGCAATTCAGAGCCTTTGAAGCGGATATGGTCCGCGCTGCGTACGGCCTTACGTGGCAGCAGATCCATCAGCGCCAGCGACGTCATGGATTTGCCGCAGCCGGATTCGCCAACCAGACACAGTATCTCTCCGCGCCGCACCGAAAAATCCAGCCCGCGCACCGCATGCAGCGTTCCGCGGGGCGTAGGCAGATCGACGCGCAGATTTTTCACATCCAGCAAAATGTCGTTATTCATAACCCGCTCCTCAGTTACGCCCATCCAGCGCGGTAATATCGCGCAGACCGTCACCCACCAAATTGATCCCAAGAACAAGGACAGCCAGAACGATGCCGGGGATTAAAATAACCCACGGCTGAAAGAACATGTACGCCTTGCCTTCGGCCACCATCAGCCCCCACGACGGCATCGGCGGCTGTACGCCCAGCCCAAGGAAAGAAAGCGTGGCTTCCAGCAGAATGGCGTGGGCGATTTCCAGCGTCGCCACCACCGTCAGCGGACCGGTCAGGTTGGGCAGAATCTCCCGCAGCATGATAAACAGCGAGGAGGCGCCCAGCGTTTTAGCGGCGGCGATAAATTCCGCCTCGCGCAGCTGCCGGGTCACCGAGCGGGAAACGATCAGAAAGCGATCCCACAGCAGCAGCCCCAGCAACAGGATCACTACTTTTACCGAACCACCTATCAGCGAGGCGGTGGCCAGCGCCACCAGGATAATCGGCATCGACAGGCGCACCGTCAGGATATAGCTGACCGTCGCATCGACTCGCCCGCCGAAATAGCCGGCCAGCACCCCGAGCGTAATACCGATAAAACCGGCCACCAGCACGGAAACCAGACCAATCAACAACGACACCCGTGCGCCGTACAACAGCCGGCTCAGATAGTCGCGCCCCAGCTTGTCCGTGCCCAGAATATGCTGCCAGCCGCCCTTTTCATGCCATATCGGCGGTATCAGGCGCCGGCTGACGTCCTGTGCGTAAGGATCGTGCGGGCTGATTAACGGCGCGAGAAGCGCCGCCAGCACAATAACCGCCAGAATAATCAGGCCGAGCGTCATGCTGTGATGTCCAAAGATACTCCCCAGCCAGCGCCGCCAGGGCGCTGGCTCCGGCAGCAGACCGGCATCAGGCGCGGAAACGCCGGCAGTCAGCGAAGAAGAGAGTGATGAAGAGGTTTTCATGGTAGCTCCCTATGAGGTGCGCAGACGCGGATCGAGTACCGCATTCAGCACGTCCGCCAGAAATGTCAGCCCGATATAAAACACCGCGATGATCAGGACGATAGCCTGCACCACCGGAAAATCGTTGCGGGAAATGGAATCCCAGGCCAGTTGCCCCAGCCCCTGCAGGGCGAACACCGACTCAATCACCACCGAACCGCCCAGCATGAAGCCCAGCTCCACCGTCGCCAGCGCCACGACCGGGATGATGGCGTTGCGCAGCCCGTGCTTAACGATTACCCGAAAAGAGCTCAGCCCTTTGGCCCGGGCGGTGCGAATATAGTCCGAGCCCAGCACGTCCAGCATGCCGGAGCGCGTCAGGCGCATCAGCGACGGCATGGCGTAATAGCCCAGCGCAATGGCCGGCAGGACAAAGTTCCGCCAGCTGCCGTTGCCGGCCACCGGCAACCACTTCAGATCCACCGCGAAGATGACGATCAGCAACAGGGCGAACCAGAAATTGGGCATCGCCTGGCCGATCACGGAGATGAAAATCGAACATCTGTCGATCCAGGTATCGCGAAATACCGCGGCCATTACCCCCAGCGGGATCGCTACCACCAGCGCCAGCAGCAGCGATACCGCGCCCAGCTTCAAAGTAATGGGCATTCTCTGGCCAATCAGCTCCATCACCGTGTTTTCAAAATAGAACGAGCGACCAAAATCAAGCTGCAGGGCCGACCACATCCAGTGCAGAAACTGCGTAGTCAGCGGCTGGTCCAGTCCATATTGCAGCCGGATACGCTCAACCACTTCAGCCGTGGCCTCCGGCCCGGCGATCGCCGCCGCCAGATCGCCGGAAAGATGCAGGAGAGAAAAACTGACCACCGCCACGGTAAACAGCACCGCCAGCGCAACCAGAAGCCGATGTAAGATATAAACAATCATGAACTGTTCCTTATGTTCACCAAAGGCTGCGGGAAGCGGAAACGCGACCAACTCCCGCCCGCGCGTTACTTCCAGCTCGCCAGCGCAAAACGCGGCAGCTCATCCGGCCAACTGTCGAAGTTCAGATCGGCGGTGAAGGCGTAATTGGTTGAATAGGAAAACAGCGGCGCCAGATAAGCCTGAGCGGAGATGCGGCCCAGCAAATCCGCATACCGCGCGCTGCGCTGTTGCGGGTCGAGAGTTTCATCGGCTTTGCTCAGCAGGCCGGTGACTTCGGCGTCTTTCCAGATATCGTCGCCCTTGCCGCCGAAATAAGGCGTAACGAAGGCGGACGCGTCATTGATCGAGTAAGAGCCCCAGGTGCGCACCGCCATTGGCGCCTTACCGGAGATCAGATCGGCCGACAGTACCGTGTACTGCACATAATGCAGCCGGGCGCGGATGCCGACTTTACGCAAATCGCCGATGATCGCCTCCGCGTAATCCCGTTCACGATAGGCCCAGATATCGGTGTCAAAACCGTCGGGGTAACCCGCCTGCGCCAGCAATTGTTTGGCTTTTTCCGGATCGTACTCATACTTAATCACCTTGCTGGCATCGCAGGCGGTTTGCGCGGAAAAACAGGCGGAGTAGACCGGTTGGCTGCCTCCGCCCACCAGGTTATCGACCATTGCCTTACGGTTGATGGCATAGTTCACCGCCTGACGAACGCGCAGATCTTTGAAGGGTTCCCCGCCCGGCCCGCCGGCATGGGTATTCAGCGCCAGAAACCCGATTCTCATTGTTTCACCGCTTTTCACCGTGATATTCGGCATCATCGCCAGCGAACTCATCTGATCGGCCGGCACCCGCCAAATCCAGTCAACCTGGCCGGTCATCAGTTGAGCCAGGCGAGTTTCCGGGTCGCGAATCACCACAAATTGCAATTTGCCGATTTTCGGCTGACCGCCCGGACTGTCTTTAAAATAATCGGGGTTCTTTTCCATGCTGATCCCCTGCGCCGGCGTCACTTTGGTTATCTTATAGGGGCCTGTGCCAATCGGGGCTTTGCTGAAACCGGCCAGTTTGACCTGCTCAAAGTATTTGGCGGGTAAAATCGGCGTCGGACCGGATAAATATTCCAGCGCCGCCGGGAACGGTTTTTCCAGATGCAGTTTTATCGTGTAATCATCAATCTTTTCGGTTTTTTTAATCCAGTTAACGCTTTGCGGCATAACGGAGGCGGTATTATCCCCGGCAATTTTAGTAAAGGTATACACTACGTCATCCGCGCTAAAATCATCGCCGTTATGAAATTTAACGCCTTTGCGCAAATGCAGAGTCAAAACCAGCGGAGATTCCCATTGCCACGAAGCGGCCAGCTGGGGTTTATATTCACCGGTTTTCGGATCGCGATAAATGAGTCTGTCCCACGCCAGCGAGGAAATAATGACGCCTTCACGCAGAGTATTATGATAAGGACTAATATTTTCCACCTCGTTGTCCGAGGCATACACTAACGTGTCATTCTGTTTGCCCGCATAACTGCAGGAAGCGAAGCCAATCAGTAATGCAGATAGCGCATAGCGCGCTATCAGTCTTGCCGGGGAACGAGTCATGCTATTCTCCATATCATTAATGAATAAATTAAATAGCCATCATAGCGATACCCGGCAAATGTCAGGATTCGAACGCTCCGCGCCGGAAAGACGGCGGGTATCTCTGCGTAATTCACTGCAAGACGGGAGCCAATCGCTGTGTTATATCCTTACTGATTTTAGGCAGTAGGTTTCTAATAATAAGAAACCACAGGCGTGGCCTGCTTTATTTTTGAATGCTGAACGTGAAGGGATAAACGTTTTTTTTAATATACGTTTTTTATACCGACCGCCGGAACAATAACAGTGCAGGTGAAAACGGGTTTGCACTATTTAAAAGCACGACGCAAGGCGCTTTATTTTATACGCTAAATAAGTCGAGTAGCGGAGAAGCGGCAAGAGAGTGACAAATCGTCAGGAACGAATGAATTACGCCGCACCGGCAGAATAAGGAAGAGACTGGCGACGGCCGAAGGGGGTATGCTGGCGCCTCCTCCCGATGCGAGGAGGCGTGAATGCGCCGTCGTAACGAAGAGAGTTATTCCTCTTTCTTCGCGTCGACCAGCAGTTTTTCCAGCGCATCGCCGCCAATATGGCGAAAATCCTGGCCTTTGACGAAGTAGAAAATAAATTCACAGATATTCTGGCAGCGGTCGCCGATGCGCTCAATAGAACGGGCGCAGAACAACGCGGTCAGCACGCTGGGAATTGTGCGCGAATCCTCCATCATGTAGGTCATCAGCTGGCGCACGATCCCTTCGTACTCCTTATCCACCTTCTTATCTTCCCGGTAGATACGCACCGCCTCGTCTAAATCCATGCGGGCAAAGGCATCCAGCACATCATGCAGCATCTGCACCGTATGGCGGCCCAGCGACTCCAGGCTCACCAGCAGCGGCTGGTGCTGATGAGAAAACTTCTCCAGCGCGGCGCGGCAGATTTTATCCGCCACGTCGCCGATTCGCTCCAGCTCGGAGATGGTTTTGATGATCGCCATCACCAGACGCAAATCGCTGGCCGTCGGCTGGCGCTTAGCGATGATACGCACGCAGGCCTCATCGATGGCGACTTCCATCATATTGACCTTTTTGTCGGCTTCAATCACCTGCTGCGCCAGCGATTCGTCCTGATTGTGCATCGCGGTGATGGCATCCGTCAGTTGCTGTTCCACCAGCCCGCCCATCGTCATCACCTGGGTGCGGATGTGCTCCAGTTCGGCATTGAACTGACCGGAGATATGTTTGTTGAGGTTTAGATTTTCCATGACGCTCTCCGTAATCAACCGTAACGTCCGGTGATGTAATCTTCAGTCTGTTTCTGCTTCGGCGCAGTAAACAGGGTATCAGTATCACTGAACTCAATCAGTTCGCCCAGATACATAAATGCGGTGTGGTCTGAACAGCGCGCCGCCTGCTGCATGTTGTGCGTCACAATCACCACCGTGTAATCGACCTTCAGTTCGGAGATCAACTCTTCGATTCTGCCGGTAGAAATGGGATCCAGCGCGGAGCAAGGCTCATCAAGCAGCAGAACGTCCGGGCGAATGGCAATCCCGCGCGCGATGCATAAACGCTGTTGCTGGCCGCCGGACAGGCTATACCCGCTCTGGTGCAGCTTATCACGCGTTTCGTGCCACAGCGCCGCTTTAGTCAGCGCCCACTGCACGCGTTCATCCATATCCGCGCGCGACAATTTTTCAAACAGGCGCACGCCGAAAGCGATGTTGTCGTAAATCGACATCGGAAACGGCGTGGGCTTCTGAAACACCATACCGACTTTGGCGCGCAGCAGGGCGATATCCTGCTTATCCATCAAAATATTATCGCCGTCGAGCAGAATTTCGCCTTCCGCCCGCTGTTCCGGATACAACTGATACATCTTATTCAGGGTGCGCAACAGCGTGGACTTACCGCAGCCCGACGGGCCGATAAAGGCCGTTACCTGATTGCGGGCAATATCCAGCGAAATATTTTTTAGCGCATGATATTTGCCGTAATAGAAATTCAGGTCGCGTACCTGGATTTTGCTGGTGGATGTCTCAGTAACCATACTCATCAAGACTTCTCTCTTTTACTGGCGCGCCGCAGGCAACACCTAAAAATGGGTTAACTCTTTCTGGCGAAAATAACCCGCGCCAGGATATTTAATAACAGTACGCACAGGGTAATCAGCAGCACGCCAGCCCAGGCCAGTTGCTGCCATTCAACGAACGGGCTCATGGCGAACTTGAAGATGGTGACCGGCAGGTTGGCTATCGGGTGCATCAGATCGGTATTCCAGAACTGATTCGACAGCGAGGTAAACAGCAGCGGAGCGGTTTCCCCGGCAATACGCGCTACGGCCAGCAAGACGCCGGTGATGATGCCGGATATCGACGCTTTCAGCGTGATGGCGGAGATCATCTTCCATTTGGGCGTGCCTAACGCGTAGGCCGCTTCCCGCAGGCTGTCCGGCACCAGTTTCAGCATGTTTTCCGTGGTGCGGATAACGATAGGCACCTGCAGCAGCGCCAGCGCGATAACCCCGGCCCAGCCGGAAAATTGCTGCATTTGCGCCACCACCAGCGTGTACACGAACAGGCCGACCACGATCGACGGCGCGGACAACAGAATATCGTTAATAAAACGGATGACTTCGGCGATCCATGATTTACGTCCGTACTCGGCCAGATAGATGCCGGCCATAATGCCCAGCGGCGTGCCGAAAATCGTCGCCCACAGGATCAGCAAGCCGCTGCCGACAATGGCGTTGGCCAGCCCGCCGCCGGCGGTATTCGGCGGCGGCGTCATTTCGGTGAACAGCGCCAGAGACATCCCGTCAAAACCTTTGGTGATGGTGGCGAACAGGATCCAGACCAGCCAGAACAGGCCAAAGACCATGGTGGTCATGGAAAGGCACAGCGCGATACGGTTGATCAGACGGCGTTTAGCCTGCATCTTGCGCCGGGACTGAGCCAGTGCGGCGTCCTCATTTGCAATTCCCAGAGTTGCCATTAGCGCGTTCCCTCATTTTTCGCCAGACGCATAATCATGATTTTCGAACACGCCAGCACAATAAAGGTGATGATAAACAGGATAAGCCCCAGCTCCATCAGGGCGGCGGTATGCAGACCGGATTCCGCCTCGGCGAACTCGTTGGCCAGCGCCGAAGTAATACTGTTGCCGGGCATAAATAGCGAAGAGCTCAACTGGTAGGTGTTGCCGATAATAAAGGTCACCGCCATGGTTTCTCCCAGCGCGCGCCCCAGTCCGAGCATCACGCCGCCAATCACGCCGTTTTTGGTATAGGGCAGAACGATGTGCCAGATGACCTCCCAGGTGGTGCAGCCGATGCCGTAAGCCGACTCTTTCATCATCACCGGAGTCTGTTCGAACACATCGCGCATTACGGCGGCGATGTAAGGAATAATCATGATGGCGAGGATCACGCCGGCGGCCAGAATGCCGATGCCGAACGCCGGGCCGGAAAACAGCGCGCCGACGAAGGGAATGGACGACAGCACATCGCCGACCGGCTGCTGGAAGTAGCGGGCAAACAGCGGGGCAAACACAAACAGGCCCCACATGCCGTAAACGATACTGGGGATCGCAGCCAGCAGCTCGATCGCCACGCCTAATGGACGTTTCAGCCAGCCAGGCGCCAGTTCGGTAAGAAACAGAGCGATGCCGAAACTCACCGGCACCGCGATAATCAGCGCAATTAACGAGGTCACTACAGTGCCGTAGATAGGCACCAGCGCGCCAAATTGCTCAGCGGGCGCGTTCCACTCTTTGGTCCATAGAAATGCGAAGCCGAATTTTTCGATACTTGGCCAGGATGCTACGAGGAGAGACAGGATAATGCCGCCAAGCAGTAACAGGGTGATTAACGCCGCCAGTCTGACCAACAAGGCAAAAATAACATCACCATATTTACCCGGAGATTTGATAACCGGCTTGTATTCAGCCATACGATACTCTGCTTTATTCAGTTAGGTTTGATAACCCGTCTCTTTCGTTGCGCGTAAAAAAAGAGGAGTTATCTTGCCCCAGGCCGCGCCTCTGATAACAGAGGAACGGCCCGGGGTGACGAGGTATAACAATACTATCAGTACAGCGCCTTACCGCTAGCATCTTTAATCTGCGTTTTCCAGGCCGCGCGTACCTGTTCAACCACAGAATCAGGCAGAGTAGCATAATCCAGATCGGTGGCTTGCTTGCCGCCTTCTTTATACGCCCAGTCAAAGAATTTCAGCACTTCAGCACCCTGTTCCGGACGGCTCTGCTTGTTGTGCACCAGAATGAAGGTGGTTGACGTGATCGGCCAGGCATCGCTGCCCTTCTGGTTGGTCAGATCCTGCGCAAACGACTTGCTCCAGTCTATGCCTTTCGCGGCGTTACTGAAGCTGCTGCCGGTCGGGCTGACCGCCTGACCATCGGCAGAAACGAGTTTAGTGTAGGCCAGATTATTTTGTTTCGCGTAGGCATACTCCACATAACCGATGGAGCCAGGCAGACGCTGAACAAAGGCGGCTACGCCGTCGTTCCCTTTACCGCCCAGACCGGTCGGCCAGTTAACGGTAGAACCGGAACCCACTTTCTCTTTCCACTGAGCATTGACTTTAGCCAGGTAGCTGGTAAAGACGAAGGAGGTGCCGGAGCCATCAGCGCGGCGCACGACGGCGATATCCTGATCGGGCAGCTTCGCATTCGGGTTCAGCTTAGCAATCGCCGGATCGTTCCATTTTTTCACCGTACCCAGGTAGATATCGCCCAGCGTTTTACCGTCCAGGGTCAGATCGCCGGATTTAATGCCGGGAATATTAACGGCCAGCACTACGCCGCCGATCACGGTCGGGAACTGGAACAGACCATCCTGAGCCAGCTTATCGTCGGACAGCGGAGCATCCGATGCGCCAAAATCAACGGTATTGGCAATAATTTGTTTCACGCCGCCGGAAGAACCAATGCCCTGATAGTTCACTTTGGTTCCGGTTTCTTTCTGATAGGAATCTGCCCACTTGGCATAAACCGGAGCGGGGAACGTTGCGCCCGCGCCGGTCAGGTTAGTTGCAGCAAATGCGGAAATCGTAGTCAGTGAAACGCCTGCTGCAACGATACTGGCTAAAGTGGTACGCATCAGTTTCATAATCCCTCCTGTGGGATATTAAAATTCGACCCAGAGTCGCTTTTAATCAGAATAGTCATGCTTGCAGGAGAAAAATAGGACAGAACGGTGACAGTAATATGTACGTAATATGACAGTTTTATGACGGAGCGAAAATTAACCGGGGCGCAGACCTGCTGGTCGATCGCCCCGGGACTGACGGCGCAGCTTCGCACGACGTCGTTCTGCGCACTGAACGCCATTGACGTCAGTTTAGTGCACCAGCTCCCCACTGAACAGCTGATAGATGGTATTCGGCGTATAGCTGTTGTCCTGATAATAGATGGTCCAGTCGGTAATCAGCGATGGTTCGAGCGAATAGACGCCCCCATCCTTCATCGACTTCACATAAAAAGGCTGGTTAATCAGTCGGCCGTTGAACGTGTCTCCCTGCATGTTTTCTAAAATAAACCACATGTGCTCCCGCTCTTCGCCTTGTTCGCCGTGCGGGATGCCGCACTTCACCATAAAACCCCATTCGCGTTTCTCTTCCGCCGGCGCTTTTTTCAGCAGGCGGGAAAAAAAACCGGGCTTCCCGGTCTTAGTCGAAACGCCATAGTTCTCAAACATACGGGTGAAATAGTGCCAGCGGGATTGAGCGCGATGCGCCATCTGACCGGTTTCCCGGTTGGTGCGCAGAAACATGATCGCATTCTGGTCTTCATATCCTTTAAAGAACGTTTCCAGCACCGGATGTTCCTCATTGGTACGGAACAACATACTGGCGGGGTGTCGGTGGTTTTCATCGCGATCGGCCCGATCGCCCGTGAACTGATTTTCAGCCACGCCGTCCAGATCGAAACGCATCTCTTCGAGCGGGCGCAGCTGATCGAGCGGCGTCGACTGATTAACGTGGCGTAGCCCTTCCTCATAGGGGAGCGCCACCAGATACTCGTAGCCGCTGTCGGTTTGCCCGCACAATATCGGTTCATTAAAGGTAATACGCTGCTGTTCGATACTGTTATTCACAAAGCTGCACAACAGATTGGGAATCCCGTACCAGGAGCTCAGCGCATCGGGAATCACCAGTTCGGCCTCGGTCAGGCCGCAGCGCGCCAGACCATGGGTATGAAACCAGAATGAGGTTGGCGGATCGTTTTTCGCATCGTAAATCGCATGGATGGTATAAAGCGTATCGATATCGGGCAGCACATCGTCCGCCAGCATAAAGTTCAGCCACTCGCGCGTAAACCCCTTGCCCGCGGCGGAAATATCAATCCCCAGCAGCAGGTCCGGCGCCAGAATCTGCAGCAAACGCAGTTGATAACAGTAGCTAACCAACGGGTGCTGCTGAAAAACGCACTCCACCACAATATCCTGCCCGGTCGCATTCACCCGGGCCAGTAATTCCGGCGACAGCGGATCGGTAGAAAAATATGGCTTAATCTCTTCGCCGGGATCGCGATCCAGCAAGGCGATGACGAAACAGAGCTCATCCTCGCCATGCCGGCAGGTATAAGTGAATCCCGGTTTGTCATCGGATAGATAATCAACTTCGCCCTGCGTAAAAAACGTTTGTTCCTGCAAACGTTGTTCCAGTAGAGGATAGCTCACTTCCCGGGCGGAAAAGGCCACCATCATGGAAGGTTCTCTCTTGCCCTCGCCGGCGGCGATATCCAGATACTGCTGTTTATTATCCATAGCTAACCGTTTCTATTGATGAATAAGGCTAATTATTTCAGAATAACAGTTTATATTTTAACGGGAAATAGTCTAACTATCCGAATCCGCGCCTACCTCGCGCAACGCGGGCATAAAACGGCTGCAGAATGATGGTTCCACGCCGGTAAAGGCCGCCTGATCATGAATAGTTCATCGGTTTCAGGCTCGGAAAACCGCCATAACCGGCAAAGCGTAATTTTAACGCTCCTGAAAAATTAGTCATATAATAAATAACGGTTGCTCTATATCTGACTTATAATTAACTCGCTAAAAGCACAATATTTAGGTTAACCAACTTACCAATAAGTTAATTTACACCCCACGCATTGTTTTATAATGTTGCGACTAAGAAAAACCGCTTAGTTATATAATAAAAAAATCAAATCACGGATGTTTTATATTAAATAAATATATCGCTCATGTATTTCTATGGCTACGCTTAACATAGCAATATTTTTTAATTAAAAATAATATCACCCCTAATAAATCTCAGGGTAATGAAAACGATCACTATTTAATTAAGCAGATTTAATAGTATGTAAACTTCAGTATTGCGTCATAAATAGACAATCAATAAATAGCGGATGTAACTATGAGCATTTATATAAAAGCAGTCGAAACCTATCTTCCCGGGCCAAGTATAACCAATGAAGAACTTGGCGAAAAAATCGGTTTCAAACCGGAGTTAATATATAAACTGTTCGGAAATAAAGGGAGACACTTTTCAACTAACATCCATACCGGAAAAGTAACCTGTACGGCATCCGACCTGATCGACATCGTGATAAAAGCATTATTGCAAAAGAGCAGTATGTGCAAGAGCAGTATCGACTTTATCGTCGTGTCGACCGCCACCCCCGACTACCTGCTGCCGACCAGCCTGAATGAGGCCTGCTTTAAGCTCGAGCTCGGCAACATTGAAACCTATCAGATACTGGCCGGCTGCTCGGGCGCGGTACAGGCGATAAAACTGGCCCATGATTTAATCTCATGTCCTGATAACGATCTGCACAACGGGCTGGTGGTCGGCGTAGAATCCTCCTTTAAATTCTGGGATCTCGACGACGATAACAGCAACAAGAAAAGCATGAAGGAGCTGGTAAACTACACGCTGTTTGGCGACGGAGTCGGAGGATGCATCGTATCGGATGAACGCGACGGGGCCAGCGTTCAAATTAAAGATGTTTACTACAAATACCTGGGGCTGAATGAAAAACCCGGACAGTTGGCCAACTGGAAAGGCACCAGAACTAACATTGATTATCAACCGATGCTACAAGAAGAGTATAAACTGATCGAGAAAATGGTGCCGGTGTTAACCCAGGACACCATGAATATTCTCACCGAAAAATTAAATAAAAATCCTGACTGGTTTATGCCTCCCCAACTGTCTGGCATCATGGTGGAAAAAATTTGCAACAAAATGGGATGGAACGAAAAAAATATCTTTACCATGGTCAGCGATATTGGTAACTGCGCCAATGCTGCTCTTTATTATCAGCTAAAAGAATTTTCCGACATTTCATTTTCCGGACAGAGCGGGACGCTTATTTCAATTGAATCGTCACGCTGGTTGTCATCCGGAATTAACATGATTAAGTTGTGAGACCCGCCATGAAAGTTACGCCGTTAGATAAACTCATCCAGTCAAGAAAGCTATCCCCCGAAGGTAAAAGCAGCATTAATATCGCCGTTTTTAGCAATTATAATCATGAAGCGATATATGGATTACTCAATTACAACTTAAATAAAATAAATTTTTTTGCTGATTTCTATGAATGTTCATACAGTGATTATTTCTTCCATATTATGGAAAATAAAGAAGAAATAAAAAAATATCGGGCTGACGTTCATGCCTTCATTATCGATGATTTTTTTGTTAAAAATAGTCACGACATCATTCTGCCGCTCGCGGATATAAAATCAAATATTCGCCAGTTGCGTGAAAAAATCACGCTGCTGATGCATTTTTCCATCGATCAGTGCCAGTCGCATACCTTGATTAACACCGTTAATATCAGCGAAGATCTGTTGAAACAATTCATTTCACGGGATAGCAGACGGCAGGTGAATGAGGCGATAGCGGAACTGAATGACTTCATCGCGGATTTTGCGCAGCAATACGATAGCGTTTCCGTCATCGATATTGACCGCAGCATCAGCAACAATGCGATAAACAGCAAAAAAAGTAACGCCATCGATATTCTCGCGGATATCAATATGCTGGATTACATCGCAAAAAGCATCTGCGACGATGTGCGTCTGATAGCGGGCAAAGCGTTAAAATGCGTCGTCACCGATCTTGATAACACCCTCTGGCGCGGCACGCTTGCCGATGACGGAATCGATCGGGTGGTCATCAGCGGCGGTAAGGATGGCGCGGCCTTCCTGAGATATCAGGAATATCTGGCTCGATTACACGATCAGGGCGTGATCCTGGCCATCTGCAGTAAAAATGACGAGCAGGATGTGCAGGAAGTATTCCGCGCCCGCAAAGATGAATTGCATATCGGCCTGCATCATTTCTCTAAAGTGATGGCTAACTGGGAGAAGAAAAGCGATAACATTAGCAGAATTGCCAGCGATCTTAATATTTCTCCCGAGCATATTGTTTTTGTTGATGATTCCGAATATGAATGTGCCGAAGTAAAAAATAGCTTACCTGAAATAACCACATTTAACTTTTCCGGTGATATAAACAGCCGTCTCAATGCGTTTATCTGTGAAGACTTTTTCATCAAAGAAACCATTACGCAGAGTGACCGTATTCGCAACATCACCTATTCACAA
Source organism: Affinibrenneria salicis (assembly GCF_008710095.1). Next base: position 25,955 of record NZ_VYKJ01000022.1, on the reverse strand, counting down.
AACAAAATCAGGGATGAAATAAAAAACAATGCGAACAGCTATGATGACTTTCTGAATAGCCTGCAGCTCAGTTTGCGCGCCAGGCCGGTCGATACTTCCACGCTCGATCGGGTATCGGAGATGACGCTGAGGACCAATCAGTTCAATATGACGACCAGACGTATGCTGGTAAACGAGATCGACGCGTTTTTGCAGGAGGAGGGTAATAACATTCTGATATTTGAATGCGACGATAAAGTGGGCAACTACGGTATCGTGGGCTGCGCCTTCCTTAATCTTAGCGGTCATAAATGTAAAATTCTCAATGTAATCCTCAGCTGTCGGGTTTTTGGCCGCCAGGTCGAGTATGCCATCATGAAGGCTATTGCTCATTTATGTCATAAAAACGAGATTAAAGAAACCGAAGCGCTGTACATTCCAACCAAAAAGAATGAACGTTTCGCTACGTTCTATACTGACTGCGGTTTCGATAAGGCCGGAGAAAATACCTTTTTTTGCAGTGCACTGGACCTTGAACTTCTAAAAAGAAAAAGCAACTTCATCACTTTAACCTGTGAGGGATAACCATGGACATTCAGGAATTTATCGATTTTATTAACAGCAGGAGCGGTATGCAGCTAAAACCAGAGCATGCCGATATTGACTTAGCAAACCTGGATGAATGGGACTCGCTAACTTTTGTATACATGATTATGGCCTTTGAAAGCGAAAAAAATATCGATATGGATATTGAAAAAATACTGCAATGCACCAATCTTCGCGATCTCTGTAAGGTTGTAAATAATGAAGTTGAAAAGAATAGCTAAAGAGCGAAAGCAAACGCTTGTATTTTTAGAATTAGCTAAAAACGTGCCGGGGGTTACCCTCGTCACGGAAATCGCGATAACAAAGCAGGGTGAAAATAAGGTCAATTTAACTGCTGCGCTGGTTAAGGCCATCAGTCGCGCTATGCAGAAATGCAGCGATCTGAATGTACAGATAAAATTTGGCACCAGAGATAGATTGCTGGCGCTGGATGATATCAGCGCGAGAATAACCGTAGAGAAGCAGCTAAATGGCGTTAACGGCGTTTATTCCTGTATCATAAAGGACACCGACCAGAAAAGCCTTGATCAGATACACCATGAGCTGGATGAAATTAAACGTAGCGATGTCGCCAATGATAAAAGATATGCGTTAACCCGCCTGATACATCGGCTACCGCTATTTTTATCCATTTATCTGAGTAAGCTACTGCTGTTTTTTACCCGCAAACAGGCCGCTATGATGGGCAGCTTTACCGTCACCTCGTTTGGCGAACGCAGCCAGTTTTTTTGCGTGCCGATATCAGGATCAACGTTCACATTTACGCTGGGCAACCTGAAAAAACGCGAATCCCAGCCAACGGAAGCCACTCACTATGTGGCGAATCTGGTAATGGTCTTTGACCATCGGGTATTAGACGGCATGTCCGCTTCGCTGTTTTTAAACCGAATAAAAAATTACCTCAGCGAATATCTACAGGAAGGCGGTCGATAAATAACTTCGCACATTGAGCTCCACGTCTCATCAAGCGAGGCCTGTACTGGTGGGATGTCATGTCCTGCAAGTGAGCGCGATTATGCGAAACGATTTAACGGGCAGGGACAGCGGGGTTAACCGTACCGGTCTGGAAAAATCCAGCGCCGGACGGACGTAAACCAAGGCTACGAACCCGGCGGCACGATAAGATAGCTATCGTACCGCTGGATTTTCGCCCGACCAGATTACTCGACGGTAACCGATTTAGCCAAATTGCGCGGCTGATCGACATCCGTCCCCTTAATCAGCGCGACATGGTAGGACAACAGCTGCAGCGGCACGGTATAGAAAATCGGCGCAATTTCTTCTTCTACGTGCGGCAAAGGAATGATTTTCATACTGTCGCTGTCGCTAAAACCGGCGTCCCGATCGGCAAACACGTATAGCTCGCCGCCGCGCGCGCGCACTTCCTCGATATTAGACTTCAGTTTTTCCAGCAGCTCATTATTGGGCGCCACCACCACCACCGGCATATCGGCGTCGATTAGCGCCAGCGGACCGTGTTTCAATTCACCCGCCGCGTAAGCTTCCGCATGAATATACGAAATCTCCTTCAGCTTCAGCGCACCTTCCATCGCGATCGGGTACTGATCGCCGCGGCCGAGGAACAGCGCGTGGTGCTTATCGGAAAAACCTTCGGCCAGCGCTTCAATCAGCTTATCCTGCGACAGCATTTGCTCGATGCGCGCCGGCAGCGCCTGTAGAGCATGCACAATATTATGCTCGATCTGTTCGTTCATGCCGCGCAGACGACCAATCTTCGCCACCAGCATCAGCAGAATGGTCAGTTGTGTGGTGAATGCCTTGGTGGAAGCCACGCCGATCTCAACCCCGGCTTTGGTCATCAAAGAGAGATCGGATTCGCGCACCAGAGAAGAACCGGCCACGTTACAGATCGCCAGCGAGCCTAAATACCCCAGTTCTTTGGACAAACGCAGCGCCGCCAGCGTATCGGCGGTTTCCCCCGACTGCGACAGGGTAATCATCAGGCTGTTCTGGCGCACCGCCGGTTTGCGATAGCGGAATTCGGAAGCGATCTCAACATCGCAGGGAATGCCGGCCAGCGCTTCAAACCAGTAACGGGCGACCATACCGGCGTTATAGGATGTTCCGCAGGCGATAACCTGAATATGCTGCGCCTGCGACAGCAATTTATCGGCTTCCGGCCCCAGTTCTGACAGATCCACTTTGCCGTGGCTGAAACGCCCTTCCAGCGTATTTTTAATCGCCTGCGGCTGTTCGTAGATCTCTTTCTGCATGTAATGGCGGTAAGCGCCCTTATCGCCGGCGTCATACAGCACCTGGGACTCGATTTCTTCCCGCGCTGCCGCGTTGCCCTGTTTGTCGAAGATCTTAACCGTACGGCGAGTCACTTCGGCGATATCGCCTTCCTGCAGGAAGATAAAGCGGCGGGTCACCGGCAACAACGCCAGCTGATCGGAAGCGATGAAGTTTTCCCCCACGCCGCGGCCGATCACCATCGGGCTGCCCGAACGGGCGGCGACCAGCACGTCGGGCTCGCGGCCGTCCATGATGACCGTGCCATAAGCGCCGCGCAACTGAGGAATAGCGCGCTGCACAACTTCCAGCAGCGTCCCGCCCTGTTTCTGCTCCCAGTTGACGAGGTGAGCAATCACTTCGGTATCCGTCTCGGAAACGAAACGGTAGCCGCGCTCAATCAACAGCTCGCGCAGCGGCTCATAGTTTTCGATGATGCCGTTGTGCACCACATAGATATGGCCGGAAACATGCGGATGAGCGTTCTCTTCAGACGGTTCGCCATGCGTCGCCCAGCGGGTATGAGCAATACCGGTGCCGCCGGACAGCGGCTGCGTTTCCAGCGCCTGAGCCAGCACCTGAACCTTACCTAAACGGCGTAAGCGGGTAACATGACCTTGATTATCAACCACCGCCAGACCTGCTGAGTCGTATCCCCGGTATTCCAGCCGACGTAACCCTTCCAGCAGGATCTCTGCGATATCACGTTGCGCTACTGCGCCTACAATTCCACACATTGGTTAGATTCCTATACGAGTGACATATTGTGTCACCATGGATGTCTTAGACCTGATTGCGCCGGTTTTTTACCGGGTTCCCCCGAGCCTTGTAGAGAGTGGGGGATTATTATGTTTTGGTCAGGGTTCTCGGCGGCGAGAACCCTGACCAAAATCGCCTCCGCCACGGCGGGCCGGAGGCCGCGATCGCTATTTTTTCTTCACCGGGCGCGACCAGCCCTGAATATGGGTCTGCGGTACCCGGCTGAGCACCAGCTCATTCTGCGCGATATCGCGGGTAACGGTGGTGCCGGCGCCGATGGTGGCGCCGCTGGCCACGCTTACCGGCGCCACCAGTTGCGTGTCGGAACCGACGAACACATCATCGCCAATAATGGTTTTATGCTTATTGGCGCCGTCATAGTTGCAGGTAATCGTTCCCGCGCCGATATTCACCCCGGCGCCAATCTCCGCGTCGCCCAGATAGGTTAAATGACCGGCTTTCGACCCCTTACCCAGGCGCGCCTTCTTCATCTCGACAAAGTTGCCGACGTGAGCCCCCTCGGCCAGCTCCGCGCCGGGCCGCAACCGGGCGAAAGGCCCGATGGTGCACTTCTGCTCCAGAACGGCGTCTTCCACTACAGAGTATGGGCTTATTTCGCAGTCGTCTCCAATAACGCTGTTCTTTATCACGCAGCCGGCGCCAATTCTTACCCGATCGCCAAGTTCAACCTTGCCTTCAATGATCACATTGGCATCCAGCACGACATCGCGGCCATGGATCAGCTCGCCGCGCAAATCGAAGCGGGCGGGATCGAGCAGGGTCACGCCGGCCAACAGCAATTTTTTCGCCTGATCCTGCTGGCATACGCGCTCCAGCGCGGCCAGCTGCAGTCGGTTGTTAATGCCTTCGACCTCACTCAACCTTTCAGGCTGTACCGTCTGCACGCTGTGGCCTTCCTGCGCCGCCATAGCGATAATATCGGTAACGTAGTACTCGCCCTGCGCGTTATCGTTGGTTAACTGAGCCAGCCAGCGTTTCAGATCCCGACCGCCGGCCACCAAAATACCGGTGTTGATCTCACTGATCAGGCGCTGTTCATCGCTGGCGTCCTTATGTTCGACAATACCGGTTACCGCGCCGTTTTCACGCACAATACGCCCATAGCCGGAGGGATCGTCCAGCGTGACCGTCAGCAGCCCAATCCCGCCCTGCGGTTTAGCCGCGCGCAGGCGCTGCAGCGTCGCGACGGATATCAGCGGCACATCGCCGTATAACATCAGGATATCTTCATCGTCATTAAACCACGCCGCCGCCTGCTGCATGGCATGGCCGGTTCCCAGCTGTTCGGCCTGCAGAACCCAGTTCAGCGCCGGATCGGTCAGGACCTGTTTCAGCCGTTCTCCGCCGTGGCCGTAGACCAGATGAACCTGCCGCGCGCCGGTATGCATCGCCGCATTGATAACATGCTGCACCATTGGTTTACCCGCCAGCGGATGAAGAACTTTGGGAAGATCGGAATACATGCGGGTTCCCTTACCGGCGGCAAGGATGACCACACTCATTGCGCTGTTTGACATAAGCATCCTGACAAAAACTGGTGATCGACCACCACAGTGGTCTGGACAGAAGTAACCCCGGGCTCCGCCGGCATTACAGGCTGTTTTTAACAACAACCCGCCCGGCGCGTGCCGCCGTCGGGTACAAGAGCAATCAGAGAAGTTTACCTAAAGTTACCGGCGACCGAGACAGTTTTTTCCGAAAATCCGGCAAGAAAGACGCTCTGCAGCCGCGGTTTTGGCCGGACGGCGCAATTTATGGCGATCGAACATAGAATAGCCCGCCGTGAAGGCAGAGGAGAACGCAGGATACAGGCGAATGCGCAACGGAGGAATAAAAAAGGCCAGTCAGGTTAACCTGACTGGCCTTTTACAGATCAATCTGTTACATCGCTTTTTTGGTCAGCTCAATAACGCGCAGCTTGGCAATGGCTTTGGACAGCTCGGCCGATGCCTGAGCGTAATCCACATCGCCATGCGAATTGTTAATGTGCTCTTCGGCCTTACGTTTAGCCTCCAGCGCACGCGCTTCATCGAGATCCTGCCCACGGATGGCTGTATCGGCCAGAACGGTAACCGCATTTGGCTGCACCTCAAGGACGCCGCCAGACAGGTAGATATACTCTTCTTCACCGTGCTGTTTAACAATACGCACCATGCCAGGCTTAATGGCAGTGAGCAACGGCGCATGGCCAGGGTAAATCCCCAGTTCGCCTTCGCTCCCGGTCACCTGGATTTTCTGCACCAGACCGGAGAACATTTCATGTTCCGCACTAACGACATCCAGATGGTAAGTCATAGCAGCCATATCACCCTCCTGTTACGGCGTTACAGTTTTTTGGCTTTTTCCACTGCTTCGTCAATGGAACCAACCATGTAGAACGCCTGTTCCGGCAGGTGGTCGTACTCCCCGTCCATAATCCCTTTAAAGCCGCGGATCGTATCTTTCAGGGAAACGTATTTACCCGGAGAACCGGTGAAGACTTCCGCCACAAAGAACGGCTGAGACAGGAAGCGCTGGATCTTACGCGCACGGGATACCACCAGCTTATCTTCTTCCGACAGCTCGTCCATACCCAGAATCGCGATGATATCTTTCAGTTCCTGATAACGCTGCAGAATGGACTGCACGCCGCGCGCCACGTCGTAGTGCTCCTGACCCACAACCAGCGGGTCCAGCTGACGGCTGGTGGAATCCAGCGGGTCAACCGCAGGGTAGATCCCCAGAGAGGCGATCTGACGGCTCAGCACCACGGTAGCGTCCAGGTGGGCAAAGGTGGTTGCCGGAGACGGGTCGGTCAAGTCATCCGCAGGCACGTAAACGGCCTGTACGGAGGTGATTGACCCGGTCTTCGTGGAGGTAATACGTTCCTGCAGCACACCCATTTCTTCCGCCAGCGTCGGCTGATAACCAACCGCGGAAGGCATACGACCCAGCAGCGCGGAAACTTCCGTACCGGCCAGGGTATAACGATAGATGTTATCGACAAACAGCAGTACGTCGCGGCCTTCATCACGGAATTTTTCCGCCATGGTCAGCCCGGTCAGCGCCACGCGCAGACGGTTGCCCGGCGGCTCGTTCATCTGACCGTAGACAAGGGATACTTTGTCGAGAACGTTGGATTCGGTCATTTCGTGGTAGAAGTCGTTACCTTCACGGGTACGTTCGCCCACGCCCGCAAACACGGAGTAACCGGAGTGTTCGATCGCGATGTTACGGATCAGCTCCATCATGTTTACGGTTTTACCTACGCCGGCGCCGCCGAACAGGCCGACTTTACCGCCTTTGGCGAACGGACACATCAGGTCGATAACCTTGATACCCGTTTCCAGCAGTTCCTGCGAGTTGGACAGTTCTTCATAGCTTGGCGCCGCGCGGTGAATCGCCCAACGCTCTTCTTCGCCGATATCGCCTTTCATGTCGACCGGATGACCCAGTACGTTCATGATACGACCCAGCGTTGCCTTACCTACCGGTACTTCGATCGGGTGTCCAAGGTCATTCACCGTTAAACCACGGCGAAGACCGTCAGAGGAGCCCATTGCGATACAACGAACGACGCCGCCGCCTAACTGCTGCTGCACTTCCAGCACCAGCGTCTCAGCCCCGTTTTTAACCTCAAGCGCTGCGTACACATTGGGTACTGCATCTTGCGGGAACTCGACGTCCACCACAGCGCCGATTACCTGGATAATCTTTCCAGTAGCCATCTTGAATCCTCTACGTAATTCGTCAATACGTAATTCGTAAACCTGGTTTAAACCGCGGAAGCGCCCGAGACGATCTCGGTAAGCTCCTGGGTAATGCTGGCCTGACGCGCTTTGTTGTACACCAACTGCAGTTCTTTAATCAGGCTGCCGCCGTTGTCGGTAGCGGCTTTCATCGCCACCATTCGCGCGGCCTGCTCACTGGCCAGGTTTTCTACGACGCCCTGATAAACCTGCGATTCCACATAGCGACGCAGCAGTGTATCCAGCAGCGACTTAGGATCGGGTTCATACAGATAATCCCAGGATTTTTTCTTCAGTTCGCTGTCGTCCGAAGGCGGCAGAGGCAATAGCTGAAGAATCTGAGGTTCCTGAGACATGGTGTTGATGAACTTGTTGCAGACGATATACAGCTTATCCAGCCGTCCTTCGTCATAGGCCTGCAGCATGACTTTAACCGGGCCGATCAGTTCGGATAAGCTCGGGTTATCGCCCATGCCCGTGACCTGGGCAACAACATTGGCGCCTACGGAAGCGAAGAAAGAAACGCCTTTCGAGCCGATCAGAGCCAGATCGCTCTCCACGCCCTTTTCATGCCATTCTTTCATATCGCCCAGCAGCTTCTTGAACAGGTTAATGTTCAGACCACCGCACAGGCCACGGTCAGTAGACACCACCAGATACCCAACGCGCTTAACGTCACGCTCTTCCAGGTACGGATGTTTATATTCCAGATTACCCAGCGCAAGGTGACCGATCACGTTGCGCATGGTCTCTGCATAAGGACGGCTGGCCGCCATACGTTCCTGCGATTTACGCATTTTGGAGGCGGCGACCATTTCCATCGCTTTAGTGATCTTCTGCGTATTTTGGACGCTTGCGATCTTACTACGTATTTCTTTTGCGCCGGCCATCTTTGCTTCTCCTCAAAGCCTTGCAGCCTGCCGCAACGGCAGGCTGCCGGGCGTTACCAGGACTGAGTTGCCTTAAAGGTATCGAGGATGCCTTTCAGCTTGCCCTCGATCTCATCGTTATAAGCGCCAGTCTGGTCGATTTGTTGCAGAAGTTCGCCGTGTTCGCGATCCGCATAAGCCAGCAGAGCCGCTTCGAAGCCGCCGATTTTAGACATTTCGACATCTTCCAGGTAGCCGCGCTCTGCTGCAAACAGCACCAGAGACTGCTGAGACACGGATAATGGCGCATACTGTTTCTGTTTCAGCAGTTCGGTTACCTTCTGACCGTGACTCAACTGCTTACGCGTTGCGTCATCCAGATCGGAAGCGAACTGAGAAAACGCAGCCAGTTCACGATACTGCGCCAGCGCGGTACGGATACCGCCGGACAGCTTCTTCATGATCTTAGTCTGCGCGGCGCCGCCCACGCGGGATACGGAAATCCCCGGGTTAACCGCAGGACGAATACCGGCGTTGAACAGGTTCGATTCCAGGAAGATCTGACCATCGGTAATGGAAATAACGTTGGTCGGAACGAACGCGGAAACGTCGCCCGCTTGCGTTTCAATGATCGGCAACGCCGTCAGCGAACCGGTTTGGCCCTTCACTTCACCCTTAGTAAAGTCTTCAACGTACTCGGCGTTCACGCGCGCGGCACGTTCCAGCAGACGGGAGTGAAGATAGAAAACGTCCCCCGGATAGGCTTCACGACCTGGCGGACGACGGAGCAGCAGAGAAATCTGACGATAAGCGACCGCCTGCTTGGACAGGTCATCGTAAATAATCAGCGCATCTTCGCCGCGATCGCGGAAGTATTCACCCATTGCGCAACCGGCATACGGCGCCAGATACTGCAGAGCGGCGGATTCAGAGGCGGTAGCCACCACAACGATGGTGTTATCCAGCGCGCCGTGTTCTTCCAGTTTACGCACCACGTTAGAGATGGTGGACGCTTTCTGGCCGATAGCCACATAAATACATTTAACGCCGGAATCTCGCTGATTGATGATGGCATCGATAGCCAGCGCGGTTTTACCGGTCTGACGGTCGCCGATGATCAATTCACGCTGACCACGACCGATAGGAATCATGGCGTCGACGGATTTATAACCGGTTTGTACCGGCTGATCGACCGACTGACGTTCGATAACGCCCGGCGCAATCGCTTCAACCGCGGAGAAACCATCGTGCTCCAACGGACCTTTACCGTCAATCGGCGCGCCCAGCGTGTTAACTACACGCCCTAACAGGCCGCGACCGACCGGCACTTCCAGAATACGGCCGGTACATTTTACTTTCATCCCTTCCGCCAGGTCGGCGTAAGGACCCATCACAACCGCACCTACGGAGTCGCGCTCCAGGTTCAGTGCAATGGCATAACGGTTGCCGGGCAGGGAAATCATCTCCCCCTGCATAACATCGGCCAGACCGTGAACGCGAATGATCCCGTCACTGACGGAAACGATAGTACCTTCGTTGTGAGCCTCGCTCACGACATTGAACTGAGCAATGCGCTGCTTGATCAGTTCGCTGATTTCGGTGGAATTCAGTTGCATGCTCCAGTCCCCTTAAGACTGCAAGACGTCTGCCAGGCGCTCCAGACGACCGCGAATGCTGCCATCTATCACCATATCGCCCGCGCGGATAACCACGCCGGCCAGAACAGACTTATCAATTTTGCAATTCAGCTTAACTTTGCGTGACAGACGTTGTTCCATTGCCGTTGTAATCTTCGCCAGCTGCGTTTCATTCAACGCCGCGGCGGAAACCACATCAACGTCAACGGTCGATTCCAGCGTAGCCCGAAGCTGAACAAACTGTTCCAGCACTTCAGGAAGCACCTGCAAACGTCCATTTTCCGCCATTACCTTAATCAGGTTCTGGCCGGCTTCATCAAGTTGATCACCACAAACGGCAATGAACGTCTCGGACAGCACATCCGGAGCAATCGCGCCGGACAGCAGTTCAGAAACCTGTTCATTACGCGTGACTTCGGCAACAAACGCCAGCATCTGCTGCCAGCGCTCAACCGACTTGTGTTCAACAGCAAAGTCAAAAGCTGCTTTGGCGTAGGGGCGAGCTACCGTGACAAATTCAGACATCAGCCCCTCCCTCCTTACAGTTCAGCGACCAGTTTATCAACGATGTCGCTGTTAGCAGCTTCATCCACGGAACGTTCAATAATTTTCTCGGCACCGGCGATAGCCAGCATGGCGACTTGCTTACGCAACTCTTCACGCGCACGTTTACGTTCGGCTTCTATTTCAGCCTGCGCTTGCGCCACAATCTTGTCACGTTCCGCTTCCGCTTCCGCTTTGGCTTCGTCCAGGATCTGAGCACGGCGTTTGTTCGCCTGTTCAATAATAACCTGAGCGTCGGCTTTGGCTTTCTTCAGTTGGTCGGTCGCATTGGCCTGCGCTAAGTTCAGATCTTTTTTGGCGCGTTCAGCGGAAGACAAACCGTCAGCAATTTCTTTCTGACGCTTCTCAATGGCGGCCATGATCGGCGGCCATACGTACTTCATGCAGAACAAGACAAACAGAACAAAGGCGATGGCCTGGCCGAGGATTGTTGCGTTAAGATTCACAGCACAATGCCTCTTTCAAAGTTAAAAAATCGGATGTTTTGCCTGACAAACAACTTGCCGGGTCAGGCGACAGCAAACATCACATACAGACCCAGACCAACAGCGATCATCGGGATGGCGTCAACCAGGCCCATAACGATAAAGAACTGTGTACGCAGCAGAGGGATCAGGTCAGGCTGACGCGCTGCGCCTTCCAGGAACTTACCACCCAGGATGCCGATACCGATCGCAGCACCGATTGCCGCCAGGCCCATCATTACAGCGGCAGCCATGTACAGCAGATCCATACTCAGGTTTTCCATGACAGTCTCCAGTTTATTTCAGTTAAAACGTAGTTATGTTGTAAGAAAATCAATGCTCTTCAGATGCCATCGAAAGATAAACAACCGTCAGAACCATGAAAATAAATGCCTGCAGCGTGATAATCAGAATATGGAAAATGGCCCACGGCACATTTAACAGCCACTGAGACCACCACGGCAGCAGACCAGCAATCAGGATGAAGATCAACTCACCCGCATACATGTTGCCGAACAGTCGCAAACCCAGCGAAACCGGTTTGGACAGCAGGCTAACACCTTCCAGAATCAGGTTAATCGGAATAAAGACCGGATGATTAAACGGCTGCAGGGTCAGCTCCTTAACAAAACCCCCTACTCCTTTCATCTTGATGCTGTAAAACAGAATTAAAATGAAGACGCCAATCGCCATCGACAGCGTGATGCTGACATCCGCGGTCGGCACAACGCGCAGCGCCGGCAAACCAAGAACGTGCTCACCAATGAACGGCAATAGATCGATCGGCAACAAATCCATCAGGTTCATCAGAAAAACCCAGACGAACACCGTCAACGCCAGCGGAGCAATCAGCTTGCTTTTGCCGTGATACATATCACGTACGCTGTTATCGACAAAACCGATGATTAGTTCAACGACGGTCTGGAGTTTACCCGGAACGCCGCTGGTTGCGGCGGAAGCCACTCTTCTGAATATGAACAGAAAAACCAACCCGAGAAGGACTGAGAAAAACAACGAGTCGATATTCAGAGTCCAGAAGGTGGCCGTTGAAGAGTGAGGGTCAACTAACTGGAAAGTACGCAGGTCCAGCTGAAGGTTCTTCAGGTGGTGACCTATGTAATCCCTTGCAGTCCCATTTTCTCCTGATGCAGACATGATGCCTCTTACCCTTTGGTTGTTAATTACGGTAACTGTTTAATTACGGCCGGTGCCACTATCTGCGTAACCAGCACCGATAAGTAGGCGAGCCCCAGCGGAATCAACGCCGCATGAAACACGCCCAGCGCCACCACCAGCAAAATGATGGCGATCGCAACCTTAAGCGCCTCACCGATGACAAATGACCATGCCAGCCGACCTTCAGCCGGGGTGCCCGCCTGATGACGCAGGGCGAAAAGCACGAACATGACATTTGGCAGCCAGGCAGCCAAACCGCCCCCGAAAGCAGAAGCTCCCCACGCCATACTGTTAAAGCAAAAAAGCGCGCTGACCAGGGCAAAAGTCACTAACTGTAACAGCAGCAGCCTGAGGGCAACTTTTCCACTGTAAAGGGAAACAGGCATGACGTTTGCTCTCTCTCCGTATCCTCATCAGAGGAATGCTGAATGACGTATAAAACTGTCTTTATCGCACTGAGTCAAGCAGCAAAAAACGAGCAAATTATACGGGTCATACCTGCGAATTCAATCGATAAGTAGCGAAAAGGTGAACAATTATTTAAATTTCTCTCGTGACGGCCATTTTCATACCCATTACCTTTTTGCCGCCAGATGTTCACCGCCCATCAAACTGTGATGACACTCACATTTAATACCCGACAAACCGTTATAACAGAAATTATTTTTTTATGTCTTTAGCCGAAATGGCTAATTAATCATTTTAATATCAATAAGTTAAAAACAGCTCAAATCCGAACATCATATATACGTCGCTTCAACCAGCCATTGACATTATTAATATTATTTTTACCAACAGATCACATCACTGTGACATTCTTTGCCGCCTGGAAAACATCGGCTCTGGTTATTAATTCAACATAAGCCGATGAAGCCAAAAGTCCGCTGCGTGAAATGTAAAGATTTAGTGATCGCCGGAGCGGGCAAATTCAATCGGCAGAAATAACCTTTAGTCGGATAAATTACTTAGACTTTTTTTGATAAAGAGCAACTTTAATTGCGTTTAATCACAACCAGATGACGCTCGCCTTCCAGCTCCGGTACCGCCAGAGGAATCACGCGATCCAGCGTTACACCCGCCGGCAACGAAGCCAGCTCTTGCGGATCAATCTGACCTTTCATGGCATAAAAACAGCCGTCAGGGCGTGCGGGCAACGCGATGCACCAGTTAATCATATCCTGCAACGAGGCAAAGGCGCGGCTGATAACGCCGTCAAACGGCGGTTCGGCCGGAAATGCTTCAACCCGACTCTGCACCGGGACGATATTGGTCAAGCCGAGCTCATGTTGAACCTGGCGCAGGAAGCGCACGCGCTTGCCCAGGCTATCGAGCAGGGTGAATTCGGCGTCGGGACGCACGATGGCCAGCGGAATGCCGGGCAGACCGGGACCGGTGCCGACATCGATAAAGCGCCGGCCCTGCAGCCAGGGACTAATCACGATGCTGTCCATAATATGCCGGATCAACATCTGCCGCGGATCGCGCACCGACGTCAGATTGTAGGCCTTGTTCCACTTATCCAGCATTTCAACATAGCGGATCAGCAGATCCTGCTGTTGGCCGGTTAGCGCCATTCCTGCGCGTTTAAGCAACGCACTGAGTTTGTTATGCACAATCACACCCTGAAAATAAATCAATTAGCCAACCGCTGAGCGCGTTTTCCCGCCGCGCAGCCGCCGATAACGCACAGTCATCAACGGCTGCCGCCCGGACAGCGTATACGCATCAACGCGTCGCTTTCATGGATAGTTCACCGCCAGACGGCGACAACGGAGCGGAGCCGGTCCGCCATCCGTTCTTCGCGGCGGCTATCATAGCATGCCGCCGCTCGCGGAATGCGGAAGATCAGGCGCTGCGGCGCAACAGTCCCTGTTTCTTCAGCCATACCAGCAGAATGGAGATAGCCGCAGGCGTAATGCCGGAAATGCGCGCCGCCTGGCCGATAGAGACCGGCTTGTGGTCGTTAAGTTTCGCCATGACTTCATTCGACAGGCCGCTCACCTGACGATAATCCAGATCGGCGGGCAGCAGGGTATTTTCGTTGCGTTGCTGTTTTTCAATCTCTTCCTGCTGACGCACGATGTAACCCTGGTACTTCACCTGAATTTCCACCTGCTCCGCGGCCTGCTGGTCGTCCAGAGCCGGCGCAAACTGCGCCAGACCGGTCAACAGACGGTAGTCCACTTCAGGACGGCGCAGCAGCTCTTCCCCGTTGGCTTCGCGCGACAGCGGCGTTTTCAGCAGCGCATTGACCTCCCGCAGCTGCGCCGCATCCGCTTGCGGATGAATCCAGATATCGCGCAGACGCTGACGCTCTTGCTCTATCCGCTCCAGCTTCTGGTTGAAGCGCGCCCAACGCTCATCATCCACCATGCCCAGCTCGCGGCCTTTTTCCGTCAGACGCAGATCTGCATTGTCCTCGCGCAGCATCAGGCGATATTCGGCGCGCGAGGTAAACATACGGTAGGGCTCTTTGGTGCCGAGGGTGCACAGGTCGTCCACCAGCACGCCGAGATAAGCCTGATCGCGACGCGGGAACCAGCCTTCCTGATCGGACGCCAGACGCGCGGCATTCAGGCCGGCCAGCATTCCCTGGGCGGCCGCTTCTTCGTAACCGGTGGTGCCGTTGATCTGCCCGGCGAAAAACAACCCCTGAATGAATTTGCTTTCCAGCGTCGGTTTTAAGTCGCGCGGATCGAAGAAGTCGTACTCAATCGCATAGCCGGGGCGCACGATCTTCGCCTCTTCCATCCCTTTCATCGAGCGCACGATCTGCATCTGCACGTCAAACGGCAGGCTGGTTGAAATTCCGTTCGGATAAATTTCGTTGCTGGTCAGTCCTTCCGGCTCAAGGAAAATCTGGTGCGCATTGCGATCGGCGAAGCGCATGACCTTGTCTTCGATCGAAGGGCAATAACGCGGGCCGACGCCTTCGATGATACCGGCATACATCGGGCTGCGATCGAGGTTATTGCGAATAACCTCGTGCGTCCGTTCATTGGTGTGCGTGATGTAACACGGCATCTGAGCCGGATGCTGGCTGGCGTGACCAAGGAAGGAGAACACCGGCATCGGATCGTCGCCGTGCTGCTGAGCCAGTACGCTGAAATCGATGGTGCGGGCATCTATGCGCGGCGGCGTGCCGGTTTTTAGCCGATTGACCCGCAACGGCAGTTCGCGCAGCCGCTTCGATAGCGGGATCGACGGCGGATCCCCGGCACGACCGCCGCTGTAGTTATCCAATCCGATATGGATCTTACCGTCGAGAAAGGTTCCCACCGTCAAGACCACCGCCCGGGCGCGGAATTTAAGTCCCATCTGGGTTACCGCGCCCACGACACGATCGTTTTCCACAATCAGATCGTTTACCGGCTGCTGGAAGATCATCAGGTTCGGCTGGTTCTCCAGCGCGCGGCGTACGGCCTGGCGGTAAAGCACGCGATCCGCCTGAGCCCGGGTGGCGCGCACGGCCGGACCCTTACTGTTGTTTAGTATCCTAAACTGAATACCCGCCCGATCGATCGCCTGCGCCATCAGGCCGCCCATGGCGTCGACCTCTTTTACCAGATGCCCTTTCCCTATACCGCCGATCGCCGGATTACAGGACATTTGTCCAAGCGTATCAATATTATGCGTCAATAATAAGGTCTGACGTCCCATTCTGGCCGAAGCCATAGCGGCTTCAGTACCGGCGTGACCTCCACCGATGATAATGACGTCAAAAGGATCGGGATAAAACATGGTACTGCACCTCGCGGTTGTGCGAACGATCGTTACTTGCCCTGGGGTGGGGGATTCTACTTAACTTTGTTTCAACGACCAAGGGGTGTTGGATCGTCGGTAATTAAAGAAAGATCTTTTTATTTAAAGATCTCTTTATTAGATCTCTTATTAGGATCGACTATGACTGTGGATAAGCGATCATTTTACATAAAGATCAGGTTATTAGCCGGGATCGTTTGTTGTGAATGATCGGTGATCCTGCGCCGTATAAGCTGGGATCTTAATGGCTGTTTATGCACAGGGCAAAAAAGCACCAGCGGTTATTATCTGGATAACTACCGGTTACTACAGGGATCTTAAGTGTTTTATCCACAATCAACCGGCTATTTTTTGTTCTTATTTGAGTAACTTTATCCATTCCTGAGCCCATACGCCGGCCGGATCCTCGGGAATTTCGTGCTGAGTGATATCGATCCGCAGGATATCGCCGATCCTTTTTGCCCCGAATGCGATCAGATCGCGATCGACCGTATCGATCGCGCGGCAAAAGGTATCGTACTCGCTGCTGCCGATGCCGATGGCGCCAAAGCTTACCTGGGACAGATCGGGCCGCTGCTGTTTTATCTGTTCAAAAAGCGGCTGCAGATTTTCCGGCAGTTCGCCGGCGCCATGAGTTGATGTCACCATCAGCCAGATACCGCTGAGCGGCAGCGCTTCCAGATCCGGACCGTGCAATACATTGGCGGCATAGCCTTCCGTTTCCAGCTGGTCGGCGATGTGCTCCGCTACGTACTCCGCGCTGCCTAACGTACTGCCGCTGATGAGCGTGATATCAACCATAAATGTCCATCCTCAATAAAGAGCGGTCATTGTACGCTGTGATCTGGCTGGGATCTACCTGTGGATAATATGGGTATAGGAAAAAACGATTAGGGGGTAATCGTCCGCATAATGGGGTTCTGCAGGGAGATCAAGGTTTCCGTGGACTGGATTTCATCGATCGTCTGCAGCTTGTTGATAAGTACCAGCTGCAGGGCATCGATGGAGCGACACATCACCTTAATAAAGATGTTGTAGTGTCCGGTGGTGTAGTAAGCCTCGACGACTTCTTCCAGACTGTTTAGTTTGGCCAGCGCGGCGGGATAGTCTTTGGCGCTCTTTAAAATAATGCCGATAAAACAGCAAACGTCGTACCCCAGCCGTTTGGGGTTAACGTCTATGCGGGCTTTGGTGATAATGCCGGCCTGCTTCATTTTTTCGACGCGCACGTGAATGGTCCCGGGGCTGACGGCGAACTGCTTCGCCAGCTCGGCGTAAGGCGTACGGGCATTTTCCATCAGCGCGGTAAGAATGCCGCGATCGAGGTTATCGATCTGATATATTTCCGCCATGTTTACCTGCCTTTTACCGGTGTTGCGCCCATCATTATTAACCAATACAAAATGAAGGATTAACGGGTAAAAAGCAATTTTCCCTGGCGATTGGTGAATAACGTCGCCGTTTTCTTGTCAAATTGCTTATCGTTGCGCCGCGATGCGCGGGAAAGGGCCGGGCAGGCTTCAGCGCCGCGAAAAGCGCCGCAGCAGACGGCTTTTCAGACCGCTATCAAAGCGCCAGATATGATTGAAAATACGCATGATGCCCGGTTTGCCGTGGCGCGACATGGCCAGAGCATGAAAGCGGTGCTGCTGGTTGTGCTGGCGTCGGGCAATCTTCTTCGCCAGATCGTCCGGCAGCCGTTGCGCGATAAAATCGGAAATCACCACCGCATCGGCTTCGCGCCAGCCGGATTGATCCATTTTATCCAGCAGTTCGTATAGACAAGATGAGAGATCGGTGCCGCCATGAAAACGCTGGCTGAGAAAGCGAATCGCCTGCTCGATGCCGCTGTCGGCGGTGAGTTCATAGCTGATAATGCCGCTGGAAAACAACATAACGTAGCAGCGCCGGTTATCGGCCAGCGCGATGCGCAGCAGGGCCAGACAGAAGGCTTTGGCGCAGTGTTCGTTAAATCCGCCCATGGAGCCGGAAGTATCGACGCATACAATAAACGGGCCGCGCGGCTGCTGTTCGCTCATTTGGTGGGCCACCGGCCGCCTGACGATCTTTTCCCGCCAGCCCTCGCCCTGCAGGCGGTAGGTTAGTAACTGGTGTTCGAGCAGACGCCGGTAGAACTCGTATTCCAGTTCGCTGACGCCGAGCGTCGCCAGTTCTGCGGGCAACAGGCGCAGAACATCGCTGCTCTGGTGGATTCCGCTGACCTGCTCGGGAAGCGTGGCGGGTTCGCGCACCATAACCCGATACTCTTCCTCCGGCGCCGCGCTGGCCGGCACCGATTTCGCCTGGCGGCTGCGGCCGAGCTGTTCGGCCAGACGCTGTAGTTCAGGTTGCTGCTGCAGAAAATCGCCGTATTTCAGCAGCAGGCGACGATCGCCGGACTGCTGGCGCTGCGCTTTGCTCATATCCCACAGTCGGCCGGTCGCCGTATCGTTTTCGGCCATAACCGGAGTCAGCGCGCCGCTGAGCGCCAGACGCTGCTGTAGCTCTTCCAGCAGCCGCTCGCGCTCCTGCGCCATGAGCTGATGGTGCAGATTCAGCGTCTGCAGGGTCAGATTCAGACGCCAGCGCTGTAAAAACAGAACGTGCAGGCTGCTGTCTATGCGCGCGCCGATGCTGTCGGCCGTCAACTGGCGCGCCTCGTGGCGAAAAGCGGCGTCGCTGCTGTCCAGCTGGCGGATAATATCCGGCAGTTGCGACTGAAATGCCGCCTGGTCAATCAGCTGGCTTTGCTGATAAAGATAAAATTCCCGCGCCAGCGGCGCCGGCACCTGTGTTTCCTGCAGCCGCTGCTGCAGCGTCTGCTTCCAGCCGGGGATATCGCGCAGCAGCGCCTTCTTCAGCCCCGGATATTTTTCGAAAAAGATCGCCAGCTGCGGCGAGGCCAGCAGGGTAATGATCAGATCGTCGAGCAGTTCGCTTTCGCCGATCGCCAGCAACAGCTCCAGCGTTTCCAGATTAAGCATCGCGGATTAATCCTGCCGGGCCTGTTTTAATTGACCGGCCGCCTGTTGCAGACTGGCTTCGATTTTCGCCAGCCAGTCGTCCGGGATGAACAAACAGGGCTGATGCTGGCTGAATAAGCGCCGCTGTTCGCGCAGCTGCAGTTCCAGCTGGTCATATTCCTGCGCCAGCGCTTCCGGCAACGCGGAATGATCTTCGTCGGCCAGCGCCAGCAGCGAAGTTTGCAGGCTGATATCGCGAATCAACAGGTGAGCCCGTTCGTCCACCTCCAGATCCAGCGGCTGGGAAAAACCGATGCCGTTCAGTTTGCCGCGCGGCTGCCCGCCTTTCTGTAACCAGTTTTGCAGCGCATCCCGCTCGATGACCACGTGCGTCACCGTTATATCATGCAGGGTTAAGGGGGTGAGCAGGAACAGCGTCAGATCGGCCGCCGTGATGGTTTCCGGCAGAGCATAATGCGCTTTGCGGCTGAAACGGCCGCCCTGACGGACGAGGCCGATCGCCTGATGTTCGCTCCGTTCGAGAGCCAATTGCTGGCGCTGGTCGCTAAGCTGCTGCAGCCGCAGCTGGATGGTCTGCTGCTGGTAAGCCTGACCGATCATCAGCTGTTCAATCTGCTGCTCCAGTTGCCGCAGCGAGTCAGGATCGTGCCACAGACAGTCCTTGAGCAGAATGAGATCGAGCGGCGCGACGGCCTCGCGTCCGCTGAAAAAGGCGCTGGCCTGCAGCAGGCGCAGGGATTTTTTCCAGCGCCGGTCGGAAATCCAGGTCGCCTGGGGCTGAGCGTCCAGACGCTGACGCAGTTGATAAATTAATTCGAACACCGGTTCCGGCAGCGCGATCTGACCAATCTGGCTTTGCCATTGCCGGTATTCCTCATCGCTGACGCTGAGCCCGGCGGCGACCGGGTTATCGTTTTCATTGTGCTGGCTGGTCAGCAAAGCGCGGAAATTCTGCTTTTGCTGAACTCTGTCCAGCGACAGGCGGATTAACATGCGATCGTACAGGGCTTCCAGGCTGCTGTCCGCTTCCGGCAGTTCGTTTGACGCGGTTACCAGCAGGCGCATGGGGATCGGTTCTTCTTCGCTGCCGTTGCGGAAACGACGTTCGTTGATGGCCGTCAGCAGCGTATTGAGGATGGCCGGGCCGGCTTTCCAGATCTCGTCCAGAAACACAATTTCGGCTTCTGGCAGGTAACCGCGGGTAAGCCGCTGGTAACGCCCCTCATCTTTCAGCGCCTGAATGGATAATGGACCAAACACCTCTTCCGGCGTGGAAAATCGGGTCATCAGGTATTCGAAGGCGCGCGCCTGGCGGAAGGCGAATTTAAGACGGCGGGCGATCAGGCTTTTGGCGATGCCGGGCGGGCCGAGCAGAAATACGCTTTCGCCGCTCAGGGCCGCCAGCAAACATAAACGAATCGCGTGCTGCCTTTCGTATAGCCCGTGCTCAAGCGCATGGCTAAGGCGAGAAATTCTTTCTGCCAGAACAGGGAATTGCGTCATAATTGTTCAATACTGTCCGTGATTTTTGGTATGTAAAAGGAACAAAACGTTTCAAAACACTACAGTTCATCTGTGGGTAGCACCTTGATTCCTGACATTTTTAAATTAGACAGGTAACAAATAGTTGCAGCTTAAACAATTCGCGCCGGCGAAGTAAGGCCTGAATTTTCGCCTCAATGGTGCATACTGTGCGTTTTTGTCTGGGCTGAAAGGATCCGGCTCAGGCTGTCTGCAAGGGATTAACCACAACAATGAAAGATCAGGGCTATGAATTCAGAGAATAAACGCTCGTTATCGTCAGTTACTCTGGCCGCAATAGGTGTCGTGTATGGCGATATTGGCACCAGTCCACTTTATACTCTGCGTGAATGTTTATCCGGTCAATTTGGCATCGGCGTGCGTTCCGATGCGGTGTTTGGTTTCCTCTCCTTGATTTTCTGGCTGTTGATTCTGGTCGTTTCGCTGAAATACCTCACCTATGTAATGAAAGCAGATAACGCGGGCGAAGGCGGCATATTGACGCTGATGTCGCTGGCGGGCCGCAATACCTCTGATCGCATCACCTCGGTGCTGGTGATTATGGGTTTGATCGGCGGCAGTTTCTTTTATGGCGAGGTGGTGATCACCCCGGCGATTTCGGTGATGTCGGCGATGGAAGGGCTGGAAATCGCCGCGCCGTCGCTCGATCCCTATGTCGTTCCGCTGTCCATCGTGGTGCTGACGCTGCTGTTTATTATCCAGAAGCGCGGCACTGGTACGGTCGGTAAACTCTTCGCGCCGGTCATGCTGCTGTGGTTTCTGGCGCTGGCGGTGCTGGGCGCGCGCAGTATTATCGCCAATCCTACAGTGCTGCAGGCGTTGAATCCGCACTGGGCTGTGCGTTTCTTTATTGAATATAAACTGGTTTCGTTTTTTGCGCTGGGCGCCGTGGTGCTGGCGATCACCGGGGTGGAGGCGCTGTATGCCGATATGGGGCATTTTGGCAAATTCCCGATTCGCCTGGCGTGGTTTACCGTGGTTCTTCCGTCTCTGGTGCTCAATTACTTCGGTCAGGGCGCGCTGCTGCTGAAAAATCCCGATGCGATAAAGAACCCGTTCTTCTTACTGGCGCCGGACTGGGCGTTGATTCCGCTGCTGATATTGGCGACGCTGGCGACCGTGATCGCCTCGCAGGCGGTGATTTCCGGCGTCTTTTCTCTGACCCGTCAGGCGGTGCGGCTGGGGTATTTGCCGCCGATGCGTATCGTACATACGTCCGATATGGAGTCCGGGCAGATTTATATCCCGTTTATCAACTGGCTGCTGTATTTCGCCGTAGTTATCGTGATTGTCAGCTTCGAGCATTCCAGCAATCTGGCGGCCGCCTACGGTATCGCCGTTACCGGCACCATGGTGCTGACCAGTATTTTATCCTGTACCGTGGCGGTGAAAAACTGGCACTGGCATCGCTATCTGGTCTACCTGCTGCTGGTCGGACTGCTGATTATCGATCTGCCGCTGTTCCTGGCGAACGTGGTTAAAATTCTGTCGGGAGGCTGGCTGCCGCTGATGCTCGGACTGGTCATGTTCATCGTCATGACCACCTGGAAAAGCGAGCGCTTCCGTTTGCTGCGTCGTCTCAACGAGCATGGCAACTCGCTTGATGCGATGATCGCCTCGCTGGAAAAAAATCCGCCGCTGCGCGTGCCGGGAACCGCCGTTTATCTGTCGCGCGCGACGCACGTAATTCCTTTCGCTCTGTTGCATAACCTGAAACACAACAAAATCCTGCACGAGCGGGTAGTGTTGCTGACCATGCGCGGCGAAGACGCGCCCTATGTGCTGAATGCCCGGCGCGTGGAGGTGGAGCAGCTGTCGCCGACCTTCTGGCGCGTGATCGCCAGCTACGGCTGGCGTGAAACCCCGAACGTTGAAGAGGTCTTTCATCGTTGCTGGCAGGAAGGGCTGACCTGCCAGATGATGGAAACCTCGTTCTTTATGTCGAATGAAACGATGATTCTGGGCAAACGGCCGCTGTTTATGCGCCTGCGCGGCAAACTGTTTATGATGCTTAGCCGCAATGCGCTACGCGCGGCCGATCAGTTTGAAATCCCGCCTAACCGGGTGATTGAACTGGGTATTCAGGTTGAAATTTAACCAGCGCCCGGCGTCTTACAAAAAGCGTCATAGGTTTACCAACTGACGGAGACCGCCAGACCGCCCTGCGGCCGGCGTGTAAAGCTGACCCGCATGCCGTGTAGCTGCGCGATATTATTGACGATTGACAGCCCCAAACCGCTGCCCGATTTTTCCTGGCCGGGCGGCCGGAAAAAGCGTTCGCCGATGCGCGCCAGCGCGTCATCGCCAATGCCTGGTCCATCGTCAATTACCTGCATTGCGCGCGCGGTGAGTTTCAGATTGACCGTGCCGCCGCGCTGTCCGTAGCGAACGGCGTTATCCAGCAGATTGCGCAGCAGCAGGGTGAGCAGAAGCGGATTGCCCTGGCGAATAACCGGCGCGCCAGGGACATCCAGCGTCAATTCAATATCGCGCTGCCGGGCTTTGGGATAATGGTCGATAACCGCCTGTTGCAGCAGATCCTGTAGTTGAACCGGTTGCAGCCCGTCGGGCAGCGATTGCGCTTCCAGCCGCGACAACGTTAACAGCTGATCCACCAGTCGGGTGGCGCGATCGATTCCTTTATCCAGATTGATCAGCGCATGACGTCTCGCCGCCTCATCATCGTGCGCCAACTGGGCCACTTCGGTCTGTACCTTTAGCGCCGCCAGCGGGCTGCGCAGCTCATGAGCCGCATCGGCGGTGAAACGCCGTTCGCGCGTCAGCATGTCGTTAATCCGGGCGAACAGGTTATTGAGCTCGTTGACCAGCGGCCTGATTTCCGGCGGAATGCGGCCGGTCTCCAGCGGGCTGTCGTCTTGCGGCGGGCGTCGGCGAAGCTGCATGGCGATGCGCTGCAGCGGCGACAATTCGTGAGTGACCAGCCAGTACATCAATAGCAGCATAACCGGCAGGGCAAACAGCCAGGGCAGGAGATTGGTCCTGACGATATCCATCACCATATCCTGGCGATATTCCCATTCCTGACCGACAACCACCACATAACGGTTATCGCTGGTGGTCAGCCACACCATGCGCCATTCATCATTGTCATCGCGCAGCCTGCCGTCGGTAAAACCATTGCGGACGTAATTAAAGACAAAATCTTTGCCATTTTCACCGTCATTCAGCACCATCTGGCCGGCGTGGGTAAAAATGGCGAAGGCCAACGCATCTTCCTCCTGCTCGCCCCGATGTTCGCGCGCCAGGCTTTTGGTTTTCGGCAGCGACGGCGGCCCGGCGTCCAATGCCAGAGGGTTGATGGTGGCTAACCGTTTGGCGAACAGCATCTGCTGGGTATCGAACAGTTCGTCTATATTGTCGCGCGTCTGGTGCCAGGCGAGCAGACCGGCGGCGCTCCAGCACAGCAGCGTCAGCAAAATAAAGCCGATAATCAGGCGCAGGCGCAGACTGAGCGCGGTCATTGCGCCTCCCCCAGAACGTAGCCGACCCCGTGTACGGTGCGGATAAATTCACCGCCCAGCTTTTTGCGCAGATGATGGATATGGACCTCTACCGCATTGCTGGAGACGTCGTCGTCCCAGCCGTAGAGTTTCTCTTCCAGCTGCGTGCGCGTCAGCACCCGGCCGGGATTCATTAAAAACAGTTCCAGCAGCGCCAGTTCACGAGGTTTCAGCGCCAGCGGCTCATTGTTCAGGCTGGCGCTGCGCGAAACCGGTTCGAAGGAGACGGAACCGTGGCTCAGAACCGGCTGCAGCTGGCCGTGCCGGCGGCGAATGAGCGCCTGCAGGCGCGCGGCCACTTCCGCCAGGGCGAATGGTTTGCACAGATAATCATCGGCCCCTTGCTGAAGACCGGCCACTCTCTGCTCCAGAGCATCGCGGGCGGTGAGGATCAGTACCGGCTCATCGTGTCCGGCGCGGCGCCAGTGGCGCAGGATCTCAAGCCCATCTATCTCCGGCAGACTGAGATCGAGGATAACCGCGTCATAGGCAGCGGAGTCCAGAGCGGCCAGCCCTTCTCTGCCTTTGATAAACCAGTCCACGCTGAATCCCAGCTTCATCAACCCGGCTTTGAGTCCGTCGCCGATCAGCCGATCGTCCTCCAGCAGCAATATTCTCATCTCCGCCCGCCTTATATGGATATAGCGGTCATTTACCCGGCCGCCAGGGGATTTACTCTGGAAAGTACGCTGTGTTTCTTAAGATTCTGTTAAGAACATTTTGTTTTACTTGTTGCGGAAAGAAAACCGCCGTCGTTTTCGGTATGGCAACAGAGCTGAATTTAAGGAAACTATATTATGAAAAAAATCGCTGTTTTATTCGCTATCGCCGCTTTATCCACTGCGCCGGTTTTTGCCGCGCAAAGCGGTGGATTTATTGATCCGAACGCGCCGGATGTCCGGCATCAGAATGTGCAGGGCGGTTTTTCCGGCCCTGACGCCAGCATCACTA
Source organism: Affinibrenneria salicis (assembly GCF_008710095.1). The sequence goes on along the minus strand of NZ_VYKJ01000022.1, from coordinate 1,139 downwards.
CCGTGGCAAAGGCAAAAGAGCTGAAGGATGACAGCTGGATTACTCTGCGCGGGCATATTGAGCAGCGCACCGGCGATGAGGACTATCTATTCCGCGATGAATCCGGCTCCATTAAGGTAGAGATTGACGATAAGTACTGGAATGGTCAGACCGTTACGCCGGCCGACAGAGTGGAGCTGCAGGGCGAACTGGACAAAGGCTTTAATTCCTCCGAACTGGACGTTAAGCGGGTGAAAAAAATGCAATAGCCCGTTGATGGGCGGCGCATGTTCCGCCCGCTACGCCCTTTTCTGGTGCCCGCCGCTATCCATCGCCGGTTGCCTGGTCATTTAAAACGGCTTGAGCAGCGCAGGGCGAAGGCATCGCGCTATATCTGCATAAGGCAGGCGGATAAATTTGCGCCGTTGTTCGCTCACCGTATATTTCCTTCATCTTATGCGCTGGCGTAATGCTTCGAGGCTATATCCTTCATCTTGCATCTTGCATCTTGCAGGTTGCAGGTTGCAGGTTGCAGGTTGCAGGTTGCAGGTTGCAGGTGCAGGTGCAGGTTGCAGGTGCAGGTGCAGGTGCAGGTGCAGGTGCAGGTGCAGGTGCAGGTGCAGGTGCAGGTGCAGGTTGCAGGTGCGTTGGCTTTGTTACTCGCCCCGTCCATGGGGATCGCGCTTGTCGGGCCGCCAGCGGCGTTCAAATCTGCTCACGACAGGTTTGTCGCTCATCCCAATTGCTGGCTGCTGTAAACTTCTGCGGATTAATGAGAGACATTCTGTCTCTCACCGAAGGGCAGCCGTTGGCTGGATAAATTGGTTGCCGACAGATTTGTCGCTGTATCGCCGCCTTGCTGCAACTCGATATACCCTGATAACGCTGAAAAAAACGGCATAATGGCGTAATTCAGCGCAGGTTGCTGAAAAAGGAATCAGTTAAGCACTTTTTTGCATTTAGCGCTTGTCAGGCGGCGAGAAGTCCCTATAATGCGCTCCCACTGACACGGCAACAGCGATTACGCAGTTGCACGGTGAGTAAGAAGTCAGGCAATAATTACTTGACTTCACAGCGGAAAAGCATATTATTTGCGGCCCGCGCCACGATGAATGTCGCGGCACTGCTCTTTAACAATTAATCAGACAATCTGTGTGGGC
>NZ_VYKJ01000021.1 GCF_008710095.1 Affinibrenneria salicis | reverse complement strand
TCGGTATTTCGGCGCAAATACTATGTGATATTTACAGTTCCATCGGGTGTGCGCTAAGCTCTTTTCGTCCCCCATTGGGACCCCCTTTCAATTTTTGTTTAACTTTTGCAGTTGCCAGACCGCAAGGGGTTTTAACAAATCGAAAGGGGTTTTTATAACCGACTTATAGCTGAAAGCTTTACGGAACCCCCAGCCTAGCTGGGGGTTTTCTATAGACAAAAAGCCGGACGTAAAAACGTCCGGCTCCGGCAGGCCTGTCAGCCGCGTTAACGTGGGACTAAAATTTTTCCCAGTTATCCTTATTCGGCAACTCGGCCGCCGCCGGCTTGAGTAATGCCGCCGGCCTGCCCGTATTTGCCGCGCGGGCGACGGCGGTTGACGCCTGCGCAACGCCCGGCAACTGGAAGACGGCGACCGCCTCAGTCAATTGACGCGCCTGCTGTTCCAGCAAGGCCGCCGCCGCCGCGGATTGCTGCACCAGCGCCGCGTTCTGCTGAGTGACGCCATCCATTTCATTCACCGCCTGTCCGACCTGGCTGATCCCTTTGCTCTGCTCGTCGGATGCGGACGAGATTTCCCCCATCAGATCATTCACCTGGGTGATGGAAGTAATAATACTCTTCATCGCATCGCCGGCCCGGCTGACCTGACTGGAACCGGTATTCACCCGTTCAACCGACTCGGCAATCAGTCCTTCAATTTCTTTTGCCGCCTGTGCGCTGCGCTGCGCAAGGCTGCGTACCTCGCCCGCCACCACGGCGAAACCGCGCCCCTGCTCGCCCGCCCGCGCCGCCTCAACCGCCGCGTTAAGCGCCAGAATATTGGTCTGGAAAGCGATTCCGTTAATTACGCTGGTAATATCGGCGATCTTACGTGAGCTGGTGGCGATACTGTCCATGGTGTCGACCACTTCGCCGGTAATCTGACCGCCATTTTTCGCGGCCGCCGATGCATCCTGCGCCAGTTTACTCGCCTGGTGTACATTATCCGCATTCTGCTTCACCGTCGCCGCGAGCTGCTCCATACTGGCGGCGGTTTCTTCCAGTGCCGCCGCCTGCTGCTCGGTTCGCGACGAGAGATCGTGATTGCCGGCGCTGATTTCGCTCGAACCCCGATAAATGGATTCGGTGCTGCTGCGAATGGTAGAGACCGTGCCAATCAGGCTTTTCTGCATATCTTTCAGGTACGGGATCAGTTGCCCGACACAGTTACGGCCAAACTCCGTCAAAGGAGTACTCAACTGGCCGTCCGCCAAAATATGAAAATAGCGTTTAATCATATCCAACGGTTTCACCAGGTAATTCACCAGATAGCGGTCAGTCAGAAATAGCATCAGCAGCCCAAGCAGAATGGCGACAATCAATACCTGCTTACAGCGGTCCGCCAGCGAATAGACCTGCTGTGAATAATCGTGTTCCAGCGTTGAAGAGTAATTTTCCGCCGCGGCGGAAAAGGCCTGGCTAAGCGGCAGATAGTGATTTTTATTGAAGGTCCGGTATTCGCTGATGCGGTTTTCTTTAACAAGATTAAACATTGGCGTTAAACCATCGTTGAGCATCTGCGTCCAGACGCTGACCAGATTATCCGCCGCCGGATTGCGGCCGACCGCGTCCTGGTTGGACTTAAATGCCTCCAGCGCCGCTTTGGTTTTCGCCAGCGAATCCGCCGCCGCGCCGAGATCTTTTTCAGCCGCGGCCTGATCGCCGGCCTGCAGCGACTCGACCACGCGCACCAGACGCAACGTCGTGCGCAGATATTGATCGCTGGCCAGCCCGGTTGACTGGACGCTCTCCTTCTGCGCCTCGCTCTGACTCAATAAAAAGGTCATATGGTTGAGCGACGATAAGGTAAACCAGGATACTCCGCCCCAGAGAACAAGGAATATACCTAGTATAATCAGCAACATAGCCCTGATAGTAATGTTTTTTAAGAAGTTCACAATAGATTCCCTGTTGATAGAGTGATTATGCAGACCCGCCTTTGCGGTACAGAAATTATCTCGGCGCGATTTTTATTTCTCTCATTTCTTCCCCTCATCCAGATCGGCCATGAAACTGCGCCGCTGGCGATGTATGGCACTCAGCGAAACGACGATAACGATGAAAATAGATCGTGAGCCACCGGTTATATCGGCAATCTGGCGTAAATCTTTACTGATTTGATCATATTTTCCGATCAAAAAAATAAAAATGATAGCTTATAGCTATCAATGAATGAATATATCAGCTTAAATACCTTTTAACCGATAGTGATAAATAAAAACCATTTAATTCAGTTAAATAAAATAGATTTAATATTTAGCGCACTATTAATCACCATCGGTCATATCACCGACGAGACGGTCAAAGATAAGAGAGTGCGCCTGCCAACGCGAATCGCCCCGCGCGCAGCCGGAAAGATCAGCAATGGCCTATTATTTGCGTGGCCAGACGAATAGCCCCGCCAGGATTAAGCACAGAAAAGCGACATACAGCGCAGGCTCCAGTTGCCGGGTTAGCCAACTGGAAATAGCCGATAATAGCGGCCCGGCCAGTTGACCAATGGCGTAACCGGTGGTCAATAGCCCGGCCATATAGCGGCCATGCTGCGCGGCCAACTCGCGTCCGCACTGCAGGGCCAGCTGCACCACATTGAGAAATCCGCCGCCAATAAGCAGCGCGCCCAGCGCCAGACCGCCGATGCCCGGCAACAACAGCGCGGCCAGCACGCCGGCGGCCTGCCCCCATAGCGTTAAGGCCAGGCGATGCGAGGCGCTCAGATAATGCCGCGTGACAATGCCTAACAGGATGCCCAGTACCGACGCCGCGCCGAACACCGGCCAGACAAACTGCGCCAGCAGACTGGCCGGGAAGCGTGCGGCGGCCATTTGCGACAGAAAGGTAGCCGGCAAAATGTAGCCAAAGCCGGCCAGACTATAGGAGATGACTAATCGTTTCATCGCGGGAGACAGATGCAGCGGCGGCGACGGCGAGTCGCTCGCCGCATGCGCCTGGCCGCGCGGCAGGTAGCGACAGACCAGCAACGTGAGCGCCAGCGCCAACGCGCCATAGACCAGCCACGCCTGAGCGGCGCTGAACGCCAGTGCGGACAGCGCCGGCGCCAGTAGCCCGCTGATCGCAATACCGGCGCCCGGCCCGGCGAATACCGCGGCGCCCAGCGCCGGACGGCCGCAGTGCGCCAGCCGTTCGCTGCTCCAGGCGGCGATCAGCACCAGTGACCAGGCGCTGGTCCAGCCCAGCGCGAAGCGCAGCAAACCATGCCACCAGGGCCCTTCCAGCGCGGCCGACAGCAGCGTCAGCACGATAGCGCCCGCCAGGCTGGCCCACAGGCGCAGCACCACGAAACGGCGCGCGCGCATCGCATCCCACGCGCCGAGCAGATAACCCAGATAGTTCATCGACGCGACCAGACCGGCGCTGGTCAACGTCAGTTGATGTTCGGCGATCATTAACGGCAGCTGCGGGGTAAAAGCAAAACGGCCAATGCCCATCGCCACCACCAGCACCACAAACCCGGTAACGGCAATCGCCGGCGCCCTGACTGAATCAGACGGCGTTACGCTCATTCCTTTCTCCTGACGGATCGCTGCCGCACGGCGGCATCAAGGCGGACGGCGGGCAAAATCCCCATTGCTCATCGCCCGCGTTATCACTACACTCACAAAAAAAGAACAACATTTAACAGATTAGTGACAGAAAGAGAAAACTATGGATTTAACTCAGTTACGCATGCTTTGCCTGGTCGCCGAAACCGGCTCGGTCGCGCGCGCGGCTGAGCACCTGCAGCGCGTACCCTCCAACCTTACGACCCGGCTGCGCCAGCTGGAGCAGGAGCTTGGCGTCAGCCTCTTTATTCGAGAAAAACAGCGCCTGCGTCTGTCGCCGGTCGGACACAATTTCTTATGTTACGCGCAGCGTATTCTGGCGCTGAGCGAAGAGGCCATGGACATGACGCGCAGCGGCGAACCCGGCGGCCACTTCGCGTTGGGCGCGACGGAAAGCGCTGCGGCGACGCGCCTGCCCGAACTGCTGGCCGCGTTTCATCAGCGTCATCCTCAGGTCGCGCTGGCGCTCAGCGTCGGCACATCCTGCGACATGATTGATCGCGTGCGCGCCGGCACGCTGGCCTGCGCGCTGGTCGATGGCCCGCTGGCCAGCGGCCCGCTGCACGGCTGCATGTCGTTCAGCGACCGGCTGGTCCTGATCTCCGCGCGACAACACGCGCCGGTGCTGACGGCGCGCGATGCCGCCGGCGAGCCGCTGTTCACCTTTCCTCCCGGCTGTACCTGCCGCCAGCGGCTGGAGACCTGGTTTCGGCAGGATGGCGTGCCGCCGGGCGCCATTAACGAGGTCCACTCCTGGCACGCCATGCTGGCCGGCGTCGCCGGCGGCGCCGGACTGGCGCTGCTGCCGCATGCGGTGCTGGCGCGGCTGCCCGGCAGAGAGCAGGTCCGGCTCCACGCGCTGCCGGAGCCGATTGCCGACGCCCCGACCTGGCTGATCTGGCGTAGAGACGCATTCGGACCCAATATCGAAGCGCTAAAAAAACTGATTATCGAGCACAACGACCGCTAGCCAAATGAAACATATTATTATCATTATTAATACATTAAATTAACCATATCACAAAACAGGAGCACACCATGCCAATGATTAAAACCCGCGCCGCCGTCGCCTGGGGCCCCAATCAGCCGCTGTCGATAGAAGAAGTGGATTTAATGCCGCCGCAAAAAGGCGAAGTGCTGGTGCGCATTGTGGCGACCGGCGTTTGCCATACCGACGCCTATACCCTGTCCGGTAAAGATCCCGAAGGCGTCTTTCCGGCCATACTCGGTCATGAAGGCGGCGGAATTGTCGAAGCGGTGGGTGAAGGCGTAACCAGCGTTAGCCCGGGCGATCACGTCATTCCGCTGTACACGCCGGAATGCGGCGCATGTAAATTCTGCCTCTCCGGCAAGACCAACCTGTGTCAGGCGATCCGCGCGACGCAGGGCAAAGGGCTAATGCCCGACGGCACCACCCGTTTTTTTAAAGACGGGCAGCCGATTTTCCACTATATGGGAACGTCGACCTTCTCCGAATACACCGTCGTGCCGGAAATTTCGCTGGCTAAAATCAACCCGGCGGCGCCTCTGGAAGAAGTCTGCCTGCTGGGCTGCGGCGTTACCACCGGCATGGGCGCGGTGATCAACACCGCCAAAGTGCAGAAGGGCGACAGCGTCGCCATTTTCGGTCTGGGCGGCATCGGTCTGTCGGCCATCATCGGCGCCGCCATGGCGGGCGCAGGACGCATCATCGGCATCGATATCAACACCAGCAAATTCGATCTGGCCCGTAAACTGGGCGCCACCGATCTAATCAATCCGCAGGATTACCACAAACCGATTCAGGAAGTGATTGTTGAACTGACCGACGGCGGCGTGGATTTCTCGTTCGAATGTATCGGCAACGTCAACGTCATGCGCTCGGCGCTGGAGTGCTGTCACAAAGGCTGGGGGGAATCGGTGATCATCGGCGTCGCCGGCGCCGGCGAAGAGATCGCCACCCGGCCGTTCCAGTTGGTGACCGGCCGCGTATGGCGCGGTTCAGCCTTCGGCGGCGTAAAAGGCCGCAGCCAGCTGCCGGGGATCGTCGATCGCTATCTCGACGGCGAATTCAAACTGAATGACTTTATTACCCACACCATGCCGCTGGAGCAAATCAATGAGGCCTTTGATTTGATGCATGAGGGTAAGTCGATTCGTTCAGTCATCCATTTTAGCTAACCGGACAGGAGGCAGACACGGGATGAATACCGCACTGGAACTGCTTGAAGAACATCGTCTGTTCGGCGGCTGGCAACAGCGCTACCGGCACGCGTCCGACAGCCTGAACTGCGCCATGACGTTCAGTCTCTATCTGCCGCCGCTGCACAACGACGCGCCTCCGCCGGTATTGTACTGGCTGTCGGGCCTGACCTGTAACGATGAAAACTTTACCACCAAGGCAGGCGCGCAACGGGTAGCCGCCGAACTGGGCATCGTGCTGGTTATGCCGGACACCAGCCCGCGCGGCGACGGAGTGGCCGACGATGAGGGTTACGATCTGGGCCAGGGCGCCGGTTTTTACCTTAACGCCAGCCAGCCGCCGTGGGATGCGCATTACCGCATGTATGACTATGTCAGTCACGAACTGCCGACGTTGATTAAACAACACTTCAACGTCAGCGAACGTCAGTCCATCAGCGGCCACTCAATGGGCGGCCACGGCGCGCTGGTTATCGCGCTGCGCAATCCGCAGCGTTATCAGTCCGTATCGGCCTTCGCGCCCATCGTCAATCCCAGCCGGGTGCCGTGGGGGCGAAAGGCGTTCAGCGCCTATCTGGGAGAGGATGAACGCCGCTGGCAGCCTTACGACAGTTGCTATTTGCTGGCGCACTGCGAAGCGCGTCTGCCGATTCTGGTCGATCAGGGCGACGTCGATCAGTTCCTGGCCGATCAGCTGCAGCCCGATCGGCTGGAACAGCTGGCGCGACAGCACGACTGGCCGCTAACCCTGCGCACCCAGTCCGGCTATGACCACAGCTATTTTTTTATCGCCAGCTTTATTGAGGACCATCTGCGCTTCCACGCGCGCTATCTGCTGACCGAACGCTGAGCCTTCGCCGCGCGCTGGCCAGTCTCCCGCACGGGATGCCGATCAGCGCGCCGGATAACGCGACGCGGCGGCGCCGAAGCGCGGCGCGCATCAGGAGAGGCGGAACACCATCACGGTTTGCTCCAGCTCTCTGACCTGTTGCTCCAGCGAGGTTACCGAACGGGTCGCGTGCTGCACCAGGGTGGCGTTTTGCTGCGTGACGCCATCCATTTCATGGACCGCCTGAGTGACCTGACTGATGCCGCGCGACTGCTCTTCCGAAGCGGAAACGATCTCTTCCATCATATCTTTCACCGAGGTGACCGCCGTCAGCATCTCCTGCATGGTCTTACCGGAACTCTCCACCAGCTCGACGCCGCGTCCGACGCGCGACGCCGACTCGCCGATCATCGCGCTGATATCCTTCGCGGCGTTGGCGCTGCGCTGCGCCAGATTGCGCACTTCGCCGGCCACCACGGCAAAACCGCGCCCCTGTTCGCCGGCGCGCGCCGCTTCCACCGCCGCGTTGAGCGCCAGAATGTTGGTCTGAAAAGCGATGCTATCGATGATATTGATAATCTCGCCGATTTTTTGCGAGTTCTCATCGATCTCGCCCATAATTCCGATGACCTGACGGGAAATAGTGTCGCCGCGCTGGGCGATCTGCGCGGCGTTATTGGAGAGCCGGGTCGCGTTGCGCGCATTATCGGCATTCTGCTTCACCGTTGCGGTGATCTGTTCCATGCTGGCGGCGGTTTCCTCCAGCGCGGCGGCCTGCTGATCGGTGCGCGACGCCAGATCGGCGTTGCCCTGCGCGATCTCGCCGGCGCCGCGGTTGACCTGTTCGCTGGTATCGATAAGCCGTTCCGCAATCGCCTTCAGCTGTTGCTGCATCACGGACAGCGCATAGAAAATACTGTGCTGATCTTTAGCTTCGACGGGAATGGCGTAAGTAAGATCGCCCTGCGCCACCGCCAGGGCGATGTCGGCCGCATCGGACGGTTCGCCGCCCACGGTGCGTAACACCTTGCGGGTGAAGATAATGCCTACCACGCCGGACACCACAACGATGCTCAATAGCGTCAGCAGGATGGCGATATTGCGCTGCCGCACGGCCTGCGCCATCACCTCATGAACCGGGATCGCCAACCCCAGCACCCAGGGCGTGCCGGTATTGCCGATAGCGACCGGCGCATTAATATTGAAAACATCGGCGTTCAGCGTGTCGCTGTAGCGTTGCTGAATGTTGATGTTACCGTTCGCGACGCCGGCCAGCAGCGCCTGACTGCTTTTAGAGCGCTGACCGATGCGGCTTTTATCCGGATGAGCGATAAACACGCCGGTGTGGGAAAACAGCTGTGCGTAGGCGCCGGGATAAGAGCGGATGCCGTCGACAAACTGCTGCAGTTTCTCAAGCGAGAAGTCCACGGAGACGGAGCCATAAAACTTGCCGTTGACCATGATGGGAACGGCGATGGAGGTCAGTAACGTTTCTACGCCGTTATAGGCGTAGCTGTAGGGATCCAGCACCACCTCTTTTTGCAGTTTGCGCGGCAGCAGGTAGTAGTCGCCGCTGCCGGGCGTTTCGTAGTCCGTCAGGTTATGCAGCGCAATATTGCCGGCGGGATCGCGATCGACATAGCGAACAAAACGCCCTTTGGGGTCCTGGTCGGGCAAGGCGGCGTACTGCTGGTCCTTGCCGTCGAAAGCGTCAGGCTCCCAGGCCAGCGACATAGAGAGCAATTCAGGATGATGGCGCAATGTATTTTTTAACATGGCCTCGGCAACGCCGCGGTCCGGATTACCGGTTTCCTGCAGAGCCTGTACGCCCTGAATCAAACCGTGGGCGGCGGATATGGCGTTATCTAACCGATTCTGTATCAGCGAGATATTGGCATAGGTCATCTGAGAGAGATATTGCTGAGCGACGAGTTCTTGCTGGTGGCTGGATTGCCGCAGGAGGATACCGACCGTGATAATGAAACCTAATGCGATGGCGCCGATAGTGCTAATTAATACCAGCGCGCGCGTGGAAAGTTTGTTTTTTTTTTCGCAGAAGGCGTACGGGACAAAGACCAGGATACCAATTCACCTGACATTGGATGTTCTCCCTTCAATTAACCAAATGTCTAAACAGGAGCAGCCGCTGCGCCGGTATCTCACAGACCGGTTGCCATAGTGTGATTTAACTCACGTATTTTTTATCGTCCCGCGATGCCGTTTCTTTAATGATTTTCCCGAACTTATCCGGCCAAAGTTTGATCTCCCACAATGAAGCGTCGGGCAATATGCGGCAATGCATAGCGCGCTATCTTTGGCGTGAGTTTCCTCCTGCGCCGGGGTATTATCCCCCTGTTCCGCACGAGGATTTAGCCCGGCGATCCGCCCTGACTCAGCGTATGGCATTCACCGGGGCCGGCGCCAAAACGGCCCGGGAAGACGTTGAATGTCCCATGATACGGCGCCGCCCAACTCAGTCAAAAAGTTGCGATTTCGATCTTTCATCGCTAAAGATGAGAGACGCGTAAAGTCAGGAGGACATTGATTTGCTACGTAAACGAGTATCATCCGCCGAGCTGTTTTCCGTCGGTTATGATGAAGAGAAACATATTCTGGAAATTGAAATGCTGAACGGCGGGCTGTACCAGTACCGCAACGTGGCGCGTATGATCTATGAAGAGCTGATGAACAGCACCAGTAAGAACCGCTATTACACCCGCTATATTAAAACCGCGTTTCCGTATGAGAAGTTGCGCTGAGCGTCGGCGAGCACATTTTCTGGCAAAGACTGCCCCTGTCCAGCATAAAGCGCTAAACTCAAACCAAGTGCCCGCAGGAAAACGGCGCCGCCGGCGCCGTTGCCGCGAGGTACGCGACCAGGCACCCGACGAGGCGCCAGACCGGCCTCCGACCACAGATGAATTGAGGATACCGCCTCATGGAGTTCAAGGATTACTATGCAATTCTGGGTGTTAAACCCGCTGACGATCTGAAAGCCATCAAGACCGCCTACCGGCGCTTAGCACGTAAATATCACCCCGATGTCAGCAGCGAAGCGGAAGCCGAGAGCAAGTTCAAGGAGGTTGCCGAGGCCTATGAAGTGCTGAAAGACAGCGAACGGCGCGCCGAATACGACCAGCTGCGCCAGCACCGCGACGACCCCGACTTCGGCCGCCAGTGGCAGCGACCAGGCGGCGATACTCAACGGCAGGGCGCGCATTCCGCCCACGCCGGGCAGGACTTCTCCGACTTCTTCGAATCTATTTTCGGCGGCCGCGGCGGCTACAGCCAACATTTCGACGCCCGCGGCGGCGGCGCGCAGGCGATGCGCGGTCAGGATGTCGAAATGGAGTGCGCCATGCTGCTGGAAGAGACGCTGAGCGAACAATCGCGCACCATCGAATATCGCCTGCCGGTTTACGATGTATTCGGCCGGCAGGAAAGAGAGGTGCCCAAAACGCTGAACGTCAGGATCCCGGCGGGCGTCGGCGATCGGGAGCGCATTCGCCTGAAGGGCCAGGGCGTGGCCGGCGTTAACGGCGGTCCAAACGGCGATTTATATCTCACCATCCGCATTGCGCCGCATCCGCTGTTTGATATTAACGGCCACGATCTGCAGATCGTGGTGCCGCTGGCGCCGTGGGAAGCGGCGCTCGGCGCGCGGGTGGCGATCCCGACGCTGACCGGCCAGGTCAGCATGACGATCCCGCCCGGCAGCCAGACCGGTCAACGGCTGCGCATCAAAGGCAAAGGGCTGGTGAACAAGAAAACCACCGGCGATCTGTATGCGGCGCTGAAAGTGGTTATGCCGCCGCGCCCGGACGACAAAACGGCCGAACTCTGGCAGCAGTTGGCCGACGCCCAGGCCTCGTTTAATCCCCGGACAGAATGGAAATAGCACAATGGCTGATGAGTTTGAAGTAACCTTTACGGTGACGGAGTTCTGTCGCTATGTCGGTATTTCACATGATGAGCTGCAGGAAATCGTTGGCCTGGGCGTGGTTGAGCCGAAAAAAACGCAGACGACGGAGTGGTGCTTTGATCATGAGGCGCTGTGCGTCGTGCGGCGCGCCACGCAGTTGCACCGCGAACTGGATCTCGACTGGTCCGGCATCGCCGTCGCCCTGACGCTAATGGGCAACATCGAGCAATTACGCGATGAAAACCAGCGCCTGCGCCGTCAGCTGCGTCGCTTTCTGACCGATCGCCCGGCGTCGTAACCGTCCCCTGCCCCGGCAGACCGTCTGCCGACGGCCCGCCGGGTTCGGCCTCGGCGGCCGCGCCCGCTACGCCAACGCCTCAACCCGCTCCAGCGCGGCGAACAGCGTCTGCTCATCCAGCGCGACCGGCAGATAGTGGATCGATTCGCCCGGCTGCAGCGCGCGCGCGATCACCGTCCGCAGCGCCTGCCGGTCATGAATATCCACGTCCAGCGCCGCCAGCGTGGCCGGCAGGCCCAGCGTACGGGAAGTGGCGCTCAACTGGCGCAGGGTCGACTCATCGCCCAACAGCGCGCTCTGCACCAGAATGCCGTAGGCCACTTTGGTGCCGTGCAGGAAACGCTCGGTCTGCGGCAGTACGGTTAACCCATTGTGAATCGCGTGCGCCGCGGCCACGCGCGTATAGCGTTCGCCCAGCCCGCCGACCATCCCGCCGCCGGCGATAATCGCATCCACCACGTCGAGAAAATCCTGGCTTAGCTCGCCCTGACGCACAGCGTTCAGCGCCGCCTCGCTCTGGCGCAACAGCACGTCGCGAATATCCTGCGCCGTCTGCAGCCCCAGCCGCACCGTCAGCGACAGAGACGCCGGCTGAGGCGCCAGCACCACCGCTTCATACCATTTCGCCAGCGTATCGCCAATACCCGCCAGCAGGTATTCGGCCGGCGCGTTAAGAATAATACGCGGCTCGACCAGCACCAGGTGATTGGCGTCGCTAAAGATCTCAAAACGCAGCGCCTGGCCGGCGTCGTCATACCACACCGACAGCGGGGTCCAGGCGGCGCAGGTAGCGGCGATGGTGGGGATGGCCACCAGCGGTACGCCGAGACGACGCGCCACTACTTTGGCGGTATCCAGCACCGCGCCGCCGCCGATCCCGATCACCAGTTGGCGATCGTCGCCGCCCAGCGCCACCAGCTCGGCCACTTCGCGTTCGCTGCAGTGCGCGCCGGTTTCGGCCCGGCGGGCGTCGGCGGACGCATAGGCCGCCGGCAGCCAGGGTTTGGCCGCGCTCAGCGCGCGCCGGCCGCCGATCCACAGCGCGTGTCGCAGGGCATCCGCGGAATAGAATTCCGTCAATTTGTCTATCGCGCCCGGGAAAGAGAAATAATTAGCCGGCCCGACCTGGACGCGAATATCTGTGCTGCTCATGAAATGTGGTTCCTTGCTGTTATGGCGTTTTGCGGCGACAAGGGTTGCGTATCGCATTACCCAAAATATTCGCGCTGCAGGAAGGCGGTGACGCAGCGAATCCCCGGCGACTTACAACAGTAAGCGGCCCGGGCAGGCGGCCCTGCAAGGGCGAGCCACATGGATGGACCGGGTAACAAAACCAACGTACCTGCGGCTTGCCGCATGAAAGCTCTATCTTATGTACTCCGGTCGCGGCAGTTAATAATTTTTTTCTTTAACTTATGCCTTTTTTGTTTATGGCGCACCGGTCGTTCGGCTGAAATAACGCGTCACGCACGTCGTTAATATGGTATTTTCGCCAGTCGCGAATCGACTGTCAGGAACCCTTATCGAATATGATGTCCACCACCCGGCCCTCAAGCCTGGAAATGCGCGACATTTCCATTTCGTTTGCCGGCTTCCATGCGTTGCAACAGGTTGACTTCACGCTGCATGGCGCGACGGTGCACGCGCTGACCGGCGCGAACGGCGCGGGGAAGTCCACGCTGATGACCATTCTCTCCGGCGCTCACGCTCACTATCAGGGCGAGATTCTGATCGACGGTCAGCCGGTGGAGATCCGCACGCCGCGCCAGGCAAAGCAACACGGTATACATCTGGTGCAGCAGGAAGTCGACGCCGCGCTGGTGCCGATGCTGTCGGTCGCCGAGAATATCATGCTGGATACTCTGGCGCAGGACGGGCACCTGATGAACTGGCGCGCGCTGCACCGCCAGGCGCGCGCCCTGCTCGGACAACTGGGCGTGTCCATTAACGTGCGCCAGCGTCTTGAAAATTGTTCGCTGGCGGAAAAACAGCAGATTTTGCTGGCGCGCGCGCTATCGCACCGCTGCCGTTTCCTTATCCTTGATGAACCTACCGCGCCGCTCGATCAGGCCGAAAGCGCCCGGCTGTTTCAGGTGGTGCGGCGCCTGCAGGCCGAGGGGATCGGCATCGTGTTTATTTCGCACCGCATCCACGAAATCCGCGATATCTGCGACACCCTGACGGTACTGCGCGACGGCAAGCAGGTCAGCAGCGGCGATATGCAGGGCCTCAACGGCGAGCAGATCGTGGAAAGAATGCTCGGCCACCAGCTGAACGATATCTTTCCGCCGCGTCGCGTCGCCCCGGCGCGCCAGCCGCTGCTCGAAGTGCACGGATTGCACGACGATACCCTGCTGCAGGATATTTCTCTGACCCTGCATGAAGGCGAGATCCTGGGCATCGCCGGGCTGGCCGGCGCCGGCAAAACCGAACTGTGCAAAGCGCTGTTCGGCGCCAGCGCCAGCCGCATCAGCCGCGGCGCGTACCGGGGGCGAGCCTGGCGTCCGCGCGCGCCCTGGCGATCCGTTGAACAGGGGATAGCACTGGTGCCGGAAGAGCGCCGCAAGGAAGGCATCTTCATCGATGAGTCGGTCGCCATGAACCTGAGCGTCAGCGCCGATAATAGCTTTTCGCGCTACGGCGTGTTCAGCCGTCGGCGGGCGCGTCAGTGGGCGCGGCAGGTCATCGAACGGCTGGGCATTCGCACCACCGGCGCGGCGCAGATCCTGCGTCGTCTGTCCGGCGGCAACCAGCAGAAAGTGGCGATCGGCAAGTGGCTGCGCAGCAATGCCCAGGTGCTGATTTTCGACGAACCGACCAAAGGCGTGGATATCAAGGCTAAACAGGACCTGTTCACCCTGATCGACGGACTGGCGCGCGAAGGCAAAGGCATCGTCTACGCTTCCGGCGAGTTCTCTGAATTGGTGGGCCTGTGCGACCGTATCTGCGTGCTGTGGGACGGGCGGATCGTGGCGGAACTTGACGCCGCCAGCGTCGATGAAGAAACATTATTATTATATTCAACCGGAGGAACTCCCGCGTGAGTAACCCACTTTCGCCTGAGCGGACATTACCCTTACGCCATCATCTGTATGAATTTTTGTACAAATGGGGCATGTTGCTGACCGTGGTGGCGCTGATCGCCCTGTTTGGTCTGGCCTCGGATAACTTTCTTGACCCGTACAACATCATCAATATCCTGCGCTCGATCGCCATCGTTACCGTTATCGCCATCGGCGTATCGATCTCGCTGTCCATCGGCGGCTTTGACCTGTCGGTCGGCTCCACCGCCTCGCTGGCCAACGCGCTGGTGATCTCGCTGTTCGCCTGGCATGGCTTCGGCACCACCGGCGCGATTATGCTGACGCTGCTGCTGTGTACGCTGGTCGGACTGTTCAACGCCTTCCTGATCGTGGTGCTGAAAATTCCCGATATGCTGGCCACGCTGGCCAGTCTGTTCGTGATTCAGGGCGTCGCCATGACCTACAGCTACGGCGGTTCAATCACGCAAAATATGGTGATGCCGAACGGCGAAATGGCGGAAGGCGTGATCCCGGAAGTGTTTTCCACCCTCGGCCAGGTGCCGCTGATCGTAGTCATCATGCTGATCGTCACGCTGGTGGTACAGCTCTGGCTGTCGCTGACCAAACACGGCCGTCGCATGTACGCCATCGGCGGCAACCCCGAAGCGGCCAGACTGGCGGGCATCCGCACCACCCGCTACCGGGTGCAGGCCTATGTGTTTTCCGCGCTGCTGGCCGGTCTGGGCGGCATTTTGCTGGCTTCGCGTATTGGTTCCTCCCAGGTCAACGCCGGCGGCGGCTACCTGATGGATGCGGTGGCGGCCGCCTATATCGGCTTTTCGCTGGCGGGTTCCGGCAAGCCCAACGCCTTCGGCACGCTGGTCGGCGCCGTGATTCTCGGCGTGCTGCAAAACGGTCTGGTGATGCTGTCCGTGCCCTATTACGCGATGGACATCATTAAGGGGCTGGTGCTGGCGCTGGCGCTGGCGATGACCTATGTACAGAAACGCCCCTGAGATCGCCGTCTGAACTAAGCGGCCGGCGCAGAGAATACGCGCGGACGGCGGGCGATGACCGCCCGCCCTCTCAGGACTGCCCGGCGGCGAAGCGCTCGATATTGTCGATAGTTCTGCTCATCAACGTCTGGAGCGCCGAAGGCGAACTCCAGGCGATATGCGGGGTAATCAGCAAATTGGCGCGGGTTTTCGCCGCCTGCAGCAAAATATTTTCCCGCGCGGGCGGTTCGCGCGTCAGGCTGTCCAGCGCCGCGCCGCCGATAATGCCGTGCTCCAGCGCATGGAGCAGCGCCGGTTCGTCAACTAATCCCCCGCGCGCGGTATTAATCAGCAGCGTCGACGGATGACACAGCGACAGCGTTTCGCTGTTGATCATACGGTCTGTTTCCGCCGTCAGCGGGCAGTGTAACGAGAGAATGTCCGCCTGCTGCAGCACCTGTTCAAACGGCAGATAGCCCGGCCGGCAGATCGGCGCGCCCCGGCGTTCGGCCAGCAGCACGCGCATGCCTACCGCCGACGCCAGCCGCGCCACCGCACCGCCGATCGCCCCGGCGCCGATAATCCCCAGCGCCGATCCGGCGATATCCCGCACCGGATGATCGAAATAGCAAAACTGCCGCTGGCTGGCCCAGCGTTCGCGCTGTATATCGTGCTGCCAGCCCGGCAGCCCGTGCCGCAGCGCGAAAATCATCGCCATCACGTGTTCGGATACCGACTGCGCGGAATAGGACGGCACATTTTTTATCGCGATGCCCAGTTCGCCGGCCGCCTGCTGATCGATGTTATTGATACCGGTCGCGATGACCGCGATCAACTTTAACTGCGGCAGAGCCTGCAGCGTTTCCCGGTTCAGCACCACCTTGCTGGTGACGATAACATCACTGCCGGCCGCGCGCGCCGTCACCTGTTCCGGCAGGGTGATATCATACTCCTCCCACTGATGCTCACAGCGCGGTTTATCAAAGGACAGGTCGGCGGGCAATGAACCCCGATCGAGAAAAGTGATTTTTAGCATACTGGCACATCCCCGTGGTTGGCCCCTTTCCCCCTGCTACAGGGAAATAAATACAATACCCCATCGATTTCAGGCTGCAAGCCGCCGACAAACGAATGCTCTTTGACCCCTTAGCGAACTAAGCGGTGGAGGAACGCTGTGTGCAACAGCCGCGCCGGGCGAGGCCGGAAAGCCGGGTGACGGAAGGCGTCCGCGCCGCGGCAACCTGAAATACGGTGGGTATATCAGCAATTGTTTATCATTTAATCATAATAAGCGAAGGTTCGGGAGAGGCCAGCTCGGTAATATCCCGCCGGGCGCCATTGCGGGCGCATGATTTTACGCCCGAACGGATGAAATTGCCGACCGGGCCGGATGGCCGACGGCGCAGAAAACAGGCCGGCCGGTCATAACGCACCGGCCGGCCAGGCATGACGCGCATCGCTGCGGCTATGCGACGTCAATAACAATCAGAACGACGCCGTCATAGACGCATAGAACGTTCTGCCCGGCACATAATAGTTATTACCGCTGGTTGCGCTGCCCGACGGGTTTTCCGATACCGGATCTTTATCAAACAGGTTATCGACCCCGACGTTAAACTTCAGGTTTTTGCTGGCGCGATACTGGCCGGACAGGCCATAAATGAAATAAGAATTGCGGATTCTGGCGGTGGCGGTTGAGCTGCGCGAGGCCTGATCCGCCGCGCTGTTCAGCCCCAGCATCTTACCGTAATAGTGCGCGGTAAACGCCAGGCTCAGCTGTTCGTTGACCGCCCAGTCCAGCGAAGAGTAACTGGTGAACTTCGGCGTGGTCACCAGCATAACGCCTTTGCTGTCCTCAGCTTTAATCATACGCGTAAAGCTATTGCGTAAAGTTAATCTGTTCAGCCACGGCGCAACCGGCTCGCTCACCAGCGGAATATCCAGATTGCCTTCCAGCCCCTGGGTACGCGCGGAATCCAGGTTGACGCGCTCCAGCCAATAACGGCCGGAAGTATCGCCATCGATATAGCCGATAGGCGCGGTGGCGAGTTTGTTCTTAAAGCGGCTGTCGAAGAAAGTCAGCCCGGCGGCCCAGCCGTTATAATCAAACAGCGCGCCGATTTCCCAGTTTTCCGAGGTCTCCGGCTTGAGGCTATCGTTGCCGGTGGTGTAGCAGCCGCCGCCGGTGTAATCCGCATAACCGTTACACCCGGCGCCCTGCGACGTTTCAATAAAGCCTAAACTCGCCTGACGGATCGACGGCGCTTTGAAACCTTCCGAATAGCCGCCCTTCAGGGTCAGATAATCGGCGGCGTGATAGACCAGATAGGCTCTTGGCGTGGTCTGGCTGCCGTATTCGGTATCGTCATGGCGCAGCCCCAGCGTCAGGGACAAGTCATCCAGCAGGTTAAGCTGGTCCTCAACGAAGATCCCTTTACTGGTGGCCTCGCCGTGGTGCGAACCGTAGGTCGGGGTGCCGGCGACAGAGCCGATCGAACGCGGATTATACAGCTCTTCCTTCATCCACTGCCCGCCGAACGTGATGCTCTGGGGAACAAGAAACTCGAAGGGAATATTAATATTTCCTTCGATAATCCGGTCTTTATTCCACAGTTCGGTATCCTGCGAACCGATCGCCACGCCATTGGAGACGATCGGCACATTGCTGGCGAAGTTCTGATATTTATTTTGATAAGCGGAAAGTTTTGCGCTGCCGAAATCGAATAGCCCGCGGTAATCGATCGAATAATTTTCGCGTTCCAGTTCGGTCACGCCGCGCAGGTTCACCGTACTGCCCGCATCGGTCGTCCCCTGAATTCCCTGCTCCTTGCCTCTGATGGCGCCGACGCTGAGCTGATGATTGTCATTAATATCCCACGTCAGTTCCGCGCCATAGTTATAGCGTTTTTTCCCTTCCAGACCGGTGCCGAAGCGCAGAGCGTTCGTATCGGTTTGATCCGGGTTGCGCTTATTCCACGAACCGTTCAGGCGTAATGAGAAACCGTTGCCGAGCGGCCCGCCGAGCGTCGCAGTATAGGTATTGGTATCGCCGCGGCTTGAGCCCTCCGGCTGACGCGTGCCCGCCGTCAGCGCGCCGCTCCATACGCTGGTGTTCTTTTTGGTGATGATATTCACCACCCCGCCCATCGCGTCGGAACCATAGAGCGAGGACATCGGGCCACGCACAATCTCAATACGCTCAATCGATTCGATCGGGATCCAGTTAATATCATCAAAGTAGTTCTGCTGCGTGCTTTTCACCCCGTTGCTCGACCCGACGCGTTTGCCATCGACCAGCAGCAAAGTATAAGCCGCCGGCATACCGCGCAGTTGAATGCCGGAACTGACATCGGTGCCGATCGCTTTGGATATGCCCGCGACCTGATCCAACACATCGGCTAAATCCGTGGCGGATTTGCCGATGTCCCTTTGCAGATCTTCCGCAGTAATGACCGAAATACTGGCCGGCGCGTCTTTCAGCCGCTGCTCAATCGCCGAGGCCGTCACCACCATCGTCTCATCGGTCGTTTCCCCGACCGCCACCGACGGTGCAGCCGCCGCCAGCGCCAACGCCACTGATTTTCTCAAATTTATTAGCATTTTTATTTCCCCCGAGCCGGCAAACGATTAACAAAATGAGTTTTTTTGCACCATTGATTGTAAGTAATTCGAAATGGATGTAAATATAAATAATTATCATTAATATATTCATTTAGTTAATCGTTTGCTCAATAAATAATTGATTGATAAATAGATAAAAACACAAATATGACCATTACATGAATGGTTACAGAACGTCAGAGTGGCAGAAAATCAGCATCAATAAATTTATTCAATAAACGGGAAAACGTCGCGGATGGGACAATAGGCAGTAAATGAAGGCGCGGGTGTCGCAAACGGCAGGATAAAAATTTGCCTGGCCGCGGCCAGGCAACAGGAAAACGCTATTGGTGCGAGTGACGATCCGGGAACGTCATATCCTGGTAGCGGATAAAGCGCGTGCCGCGGCTCAGCTTATAGCCCAGCCAGATCAGCAAAAACAGCGGAATACCGATATAGGTGGCGGCCACGCCGTACCAGTCGATCTTATCCGCCAGAAACGCCTGATAGTTTTGACCCAGCGTGATGATCAGGCACAGGATAAAGGCAAAAATCGGCCCCAGCGGGAAGAAGCCTGAACGATACGGCAGTTCCTTCAGATCGTGCCCCTGGCGGACATAACCGCGGCGGAAACGATAATGGCTGATGGATATGCCGAGCCAGGCGATAAAGCCGGTCATCCCCGAGGTATTGAGCAACCACAGGTAGACGGTCTGGTTGCCGAAGCGCGAAGTAAGAAAGCACAGGCCGGCGACAATGGTAGTGGCGTACAGCGCGTTGCGCGGCACTCCTCCGCGCGATAGCCTGGCGAACATACGCGGCGCTTTCCCCTCGCTCGCCAGCATAAACAGCATACGGGTCGAGGCGTACATACCGGAGTTGCCGGCCGACAGCACCGCGGTCAGGATCACCGCGTTCATCACCGCCGCCGCCGACAGCAGCCCGGCGTTACGGAACACCAGGGTGAACGGGCTGACGCTGACATCCTTGATGTCATTGCGCAGCAGGCTGGGATCGGTATAAGGAATAATCAGGCTGATGATCAGGATAGCCAGAATATAGAACAGCAGAATACGCCAGAACACCTGACGCACCGCGCGCGGAATATTTTTGCCCGGATCCTGCGATTCGCCGGCCGCCACGCCGATCAGTTCCGTACCCTGAAAGGAGAAACCGACGATCATCGCCACGCCGATCATGGCGGAGAACCCGCCGGCGAACGGCGCGTCGCCAATCTGCCAGTTATGCCAGCCGGCGTTTTCCGCGCCCTTCAGGATGCCGATAATCATCAGAATGCCGATAATGATAAACACCACCACCGTGCTGACTTTGATCAGAGCGAACCAGTATTCGGCCTCACCAAATCCCTTCACGGAAATATAGTTAAGCAAAAACATCAGCGCGAGGAACAGCGCGCTCCATATCCAGCCGGCCACGTCCGGAAACCAGTACTCCATCAGCAGCTGCGCCGCCACCAGTTCGACGGCAATCGTCACCGCCCAGTTGTACCAGTAGTTCCAGCCCAGCGCGAAGCCGAAACCTTCTTCCACATAGCGCGAACCGTAGGTGGAGAACGAGCCGGAAACCGGCATATAGGCGGCCAGTTCGCCCAGGCTGGTCATCAGGAAATACACCATCAGGCCAATCAGGGCATAGGATAATAATGCCCCGCCGGGACCGGCCTGAGAGACGGTGGCGCCGGAAGCCACGAAGAGCCCCGTGCCGATTGAACCGCCGATGGCGATCATCGTTAAATGCCGCGCTTTTAGTTCACGGCGAAGAGAAACATTTTCCCCTGTCGGGGACGGAATATCTTGCTGAGCCATTCGAATCCTGCATGCTCTGACGAAAATGAGGGCGGATTGTAACAAATAGCCACTGGCCGATTGACCTGGAACGCCCAATTATAAGAGAGCTTCATAATTCACCCGCGATCATTAGCTGAATTATTCACGCAGGGTCATCAGATGCTCTCTACGCAGTAATTCAAAAAGCGCTGCAGCACCGCTGAAATGTGTTTCTGCCGATGATGGATCAGATACAGCGTCCGGGTCAGCGGCGGCAGCGGAACCTGCAGTTCGATCAGCGTGCCCGCCTCCAGCTGTTCGGCGATCACCCAGCGCGACAGACAGCTGATGCCCAAACCGTAACGCACCGCGTGTTTAATCGCCTCGGAATTGCCCAGTTCCATCACCAAATGGATCGGCGGCAGACGCGTCAGCAGCAGATGATCCAGCACTTCGCGCGTGCCGGAACCGCTCTCGCGCAAAATCCACGAGGTCTTCGCCAGATCGTCCAGCGTTACCGGTTGCCGGGCCAGCGGGTGATCGGGCGCGGCAAACACGACCAGTTCATCCTCCAGCCAGGGCTGCGTGCTGAGTTCGGGCTGATGGCAGGGCCCCTCGATCAGCCCCAGGTCCGCGCGAAATTCGGAGACCAGCGTGATAACGTCCAGCGTATTGCCGACGTGCAGTTCCAGCGGCGCCGTCGGGAAATCCTGGCGATAGCGGGAAATCATCAGCGGCAGCAGATAATTGCCGATGGTGCTGCTGGCGCAGATGCGCAGCGCGCCGTTTTCACGGCGAAATAACTGCTCAATTTCCTGTGACTGTTCCAACAGCGCCAGCGCCTTTGGATAGAGCAGACGGCCGTGCTCATTGACGACCAGCCGTTTTCCCACCCGGTCAAATAACTGAACGCTGAGCTGATTTTCCAAATCGGCCAGCGCCGCGCTGACGGCCGACTGCGAAAGCGCCAGCACAACGGATGCCTGTGTAGTCGATCCGCTTTTCAGAACCTCAGTAAAAACTTCAATTTGTCGCAGAGTAATGTGCATAACGGACTCTTATCATTAATATCTATAGGTTATAAGCATATAATAAATTTATCTTTTAAATCTCATAGCTGTAGTCTGGCCAATACTTGCAGAGTCAGAAGCAGTATGAGGTTTATATGTCTGAATCAATTCCGGCCTTACGGCCTCAGGGTGCCGGAAGGCTACGTTACCCGCAAATTACTCCCGGGCTAATCTTCACGGGGTGTATCTCGCTGTGCGCGATTGAGGCAGGAAAAATGCCAGGCGTTGCCGCGTGGGGAGCAGGCACGTTGACGCTCGCTATCGTGGCAGGGATCATTATCGGCAATACGCTGTATCCATGGCTACATTCACGCTGTGATCCGGGTGTGCAATGGGCAAAACAATATTTATTACGTCTGGGCATTATATTGTACGGTTTCCAGATTAGTTTCCAGGAAATAATGGATATCGGTCTGTCCGGCCTGATTATTGGGTTACTGACATTAACCTCCACCCTGCTGCTGGCAGGATTGCTGGGCAGAAAAGTATTTAAACTCGATCGACAAACGTGGTTACTGATCGGTGCGGGCAGCAGTATTTGCGGCGCGGCGGCGGTTCTTGCCACCGCGCCTGTGGTCAAAGCATCATCCGATAAAATAGCCGTCGCCGTTTCCACCGTCGTCATTTTCGGCACCGCGGCAATGTTTCTTTATCCAGCCATCTATCGACTGGATTTATATTATAGCGGATCATTTTTTAACCCGCAGACTTTCGGGGTTTATCTTGGCTCGACCACGCACGAAGTCGCACAGGTCGTCGCGGCGGGCCACGCCATTGGCCCGCTGACCGAAAGCACCGCCGTTATCGCGAAAATGCTGCGCGTCATGATGCTGGCCCCGTTCCTGCTAATCCTGTCGTTTTGCCTGCGCAAAGACCGCCGGATCGACGACGACCGGCAGCCTCGACGGTTCGCCGTCGTTCCGTGGTTTGCGCTGCTGTTTATCGCGGCCACCGCGCTTAACTCATGGCACCTGCTGCCGCGCGAGGCGGTGCACGAACTGAACCTGCTGGACACCTGGCTGCTGGCGATGGCGATGTGCGCCATGGGCCTGACCACCCGACTCAGCGCGATCCACCATGCCGGCGCGCGACCGCTGCTGCTGGGACTGCTGCTGTTTATCTGGCTGATCGCCGGCGGCGGCGCCATCAACCTGGCCGTACAATACGGATTGTCCTGATCTCCCGACGGCGCCGTTCTTGCGCCGTCAGTGTTTTTTGCCGCCATACTGGCGGCGCTGACGGAAAATAATGTCATAATGCGCGCCAACCAGAGGAGAAACGCATGAAGTTTGTAGGCGCACACGTGAGCGCGGCGGGCGGCGTCGACCAGGCCGTCGTCCGGGCCCATCAACTGGAAGCCACCGCTTTTGCCCTGTTTACCAAAAACCAACGTCAGTGGCAGGCGGCCCCGCTGAGTACCGCCACCATCGAGCTGTTCCGGCTGGCGTGCGAACGCTATGGCTACACAGCGGCGCAGATTTTACCGCACGACAGCTATCTGATTAACCTGGGCCATCCCGACGCCGAGGCGCTGGCGAAATCGCGCGCCGCGTTTATTGATGAAATGCAGCGCTGTCGGCAGTTGGGGCTAAGCCTGCTTAACTTTCATCCCGGCAGCCATCTGCGGCAAATCGATGAAGCGACCTGTCTGGCGCGCATCGCCGAATCGATCAACATTGCGCTCGACAAAACCGCCGGCGTGACCGCGGTGATCGAAAACACCGCCGGTCAGGGCAGCAATCTGGGGTTTCGCTTTGAACAGCTGGCCGCCATCATCGACGGCGTGGAAGATAAGAGCCGGGTCGGCGTCTGTATCGACACCTGTCACGCCTTCGCCGGCGGTTACGATCTGCGCACCGAAGCCGACTGCGACGCCACCTTCGGCGAGCTGGAGCGCGTGGTGGGGCTGCGCTATCTGCGCGGCATGCACCTGAACGATGCGAAAAGCGAATTCAATAGCCGCGTGGACCGCCACCATAGTCTGGGACTGGGCAATATCGGCAAAACCGTATTTCGCTACATTATGCGCGACGCGCGCTTTGACGGTATTCCGCTGATTCTGGAAACCGTCAACCCGGATATCTGGCCGCAGGAAATCGCCTGGCTCAAGGCGCAGCAGTAAAGCGGCCATCCGGCGCCGCGAACCTCACCGGCGGACAGACAGCAAAAAGCCGCCTTCATAGCAGACGACTTTGACACGGCCCCCTAAACGGGGGCTTAAACACTATTCCGCCAACCCCGGTCGCATTTGCCTTTCTGCTTTTGCTTTCGCTATCGTGCCCTGATACCTGGCATATCTGCGAATTACCGCTTCGCCAGCAGTGCTCTCCCCACAATTTTTTCTTTTTCAGACAGGGGAATTTTGCGACCGGCCTTATCGCTGTTCGTTTTTTCACAAACCCCATCAGGTCTGAAACACTCAGGCCCGGCGTTTACCACCAAAGGCAAATGCGCTATCTGCACATTTAGTTCTGCGACTAGTTCTGCGACCATGCATTTCTTCATATGCATATTGCAATAAACACAGAGGATTCGGTCCGGCTCTTTTCCGGGATTGCCCTTAAGGATGTTGTGTCTGTACTTCGGTGTCCAGACGAGATGATACCGACAGCGATAGAATAGGCGTGAAACGGATTCATGCCTGCTCACGCTATTTACTCCTTTGATTTGCTGGTAACAAACCGGGGCAGTATTTAGCATGAGCATCCTACGGCCCCAGCCCCACAGGGGCGATCGCCACCGCCCTGGGCGGTGGTTTAAGCGTGATAAAAAAAGCCCCGGCGGATACGCCCGCCGGGGCTTGTCGTTTTAACCAAATAGCAGTTTAACGCGGGTCATCCATTAGATTAGGCAACTTTCGCCACGACCTCGTCCGGCCGTTTCAGGAAGGCGTACAGCACGCCCGATACCACGGTACCGGCCAGAATCGCCACCAGATAACCGACGACCGGGGTAATCGCGCCGGGGATCAGCAGCACAAACAGCCCGCCGTGCGGCGCCATCAGGCTCGCGCCCACCGCCATCGAGATCGCGCCGGTCAGCGCGCCGCCGAGGATACAGCAGGGCAGAACACGCATCGGGTCACGTGCGGCATAAGGAATCGCCCCTTCGGAAATAAAGCACAGCCCCAGGATCAGTGCGGCCTTACCCCCTTCCCGTTCCGTGGTGTTGAACTTATTACGCGCCAGGAACGTCGCCAGCCCCATCGCCAGCGGCGGCACCATCCCGCCCGCCATCACGGCGGCCATCGGTCCATAGATCTGGCTGCTGAGCAGGGTCGTCCCGAAAACGTAGGCTACTTTGTTAACCGGCCCGCCCATATCGGTACACATCATACCGCCCAGGATAGCGCCAAGGATCACCGCATTTGCCGTTCCCATCGATTGCAGCCAGTGGGTCAAACCGATCAGGATCTGGGCTACCGGCGTGCCGATGCCGTAGACCATGATCAGCCCCATCAGCAACGTCGCTAATAGAGGAATAATCAAAATCGGTTTCAGCGCCGACATACTCTGCGGTAATTGAATATACTTATTAATCGCTCTGGCAATATAGCCCGCCAGAAAACCGGCGATGATCCCGCCGAGGAAGCCTGCCCCCATGGCATTGGCCAGCACGCCGCCCACCAGGCCCGGCGCCAGGCCGGGGCGATCGGCGATAGAGAACGCGATATAACCGGCCAGTACCGGAACCATCAACGTAAAGGCCGCGTCGCCGATCGTTTTCAGCGCGGCGGCCAGCGTCCCCTGAACCTTAAAGGCTTCGATACCGAACATAAACGACAGCGCGATACACAACCCGCCGGCCACAACGACAGGCAGCATGTAGGACACGCCGGTCAACAGGTGGCTGTAAGGACCGGTGCCGCCTTTTTTAGGCTGACCGGCCGCCTCGGCGCTGCCTTTTTGTCCGCCGGGTTGATAAACCGTCGCTTCGGCCAGCGCCTTATCCAGTTCCTGCGCCGTTTTCTTCAGCGCCAGCCCCGTAGAGGTGCGGTACATTTTCTTGCCGGCGAACTTGCTCAGATCGACTTCGATATCCGCCGCGACAATCACCACATCGGCCTGCTCAACTTCTTCCGGCGAAATCGGGTTGCCGGCGCCGACCGAACCGCGCGTCTCAACTTTCACCCACCAGCCGCGTTTCTTCGCTTCCGTTTCGATCGCTTCGGCGGCCATAAAGGTATGCGCCACGCCGGTCGGACAGGCGGTCACCGCCACAATGCGCGTGGGGCCCGACGCCGGCGCGTCTGCCGACGCAACAGGCGGTTGATAAGGCTGAGCCTCGCTCTTCGCCTGATTCAGGAAGGCTTCCGGCTCGGCCAGCGCCTGGGCGATATCGCCCCTGAACAGCGGTTTGCCGTTCAGCGCGCTATCGGCCGGCGCCGCGGCGCCGAGTACGATCACCAGTTCGGCGTCCTGAACCTGTTCGGTCGGCGTCAGGCCGGCCCTGGCCGCGGTCGCACTGAGAATACGTTTCGCCAGATAGCTTTGCGCCTGACCGATTGATTTATCTGTTATCAGCAGCGTTTTCATCATCCATCTCCTGCTGTTAGTTAAAAGGTTTCAGATCGACACGCGCCATCATTGCAGCCAGCTGTGGACGATCGGAAATGCCGACATTACTCTGACTAACCGCCAGGGCAGAAACTGCCGTAGCCAGACGCAGCGTGTGTTCGCTGGATTCACGCATTAACAAGCCGTAAATCAGCCCCCCTACCATTGAATCGCCAGCTCCGACGGTACTGACCACCTCACATACCGGAGGCTTGGCCAGCCATGCGCCCGAGGCGTTAACCCACAGCGCGCCTTCCGCCCCCATCGAAATCACCACGTGCGCAATTCCCTGTTCACGCAGGGCGTGCGCCGCATCCACCACATCTTCCAGCGTCGGCAGTTTGCGGCCGGCCCAGATTTCCAGTTCGCGGCGGTTAGGTTTAACCAGCCACGGCGAGGCTTTCAGCCCCGCCACCAGCGCCTCGCGGCTGCTGTCGAAAATAATGCACGGGCAATGAGTGCGCAGACGCGACATCCAGTCGGTAAAGGCATCGGGATCGACGCCCGCCGGCAGGCTGCCGCTCACGGCCACCATGTCGAATTGCCCCAGCCAACTCAGCGAATCATTGACGAAACGCTGCCAGTCCTGCGGCGTTACGTTGAAACCGGAAAAATTCAAATCCGTTACGTCGCCGTCGCTTTCCGTCAGTTTGACGTTAATCCGGGTACGGCCCGGCACCACCTGAAAGCGGTTGGCGATGCCCAGTTCGCTGAACAGCTGCTGAAAGCCGTCCTGGTTATCTTTGCCCAGAAATCCGCCGACGGTGACATCAATGCCCAGATCCTTCAGCACCTTCGCGACATTAATGCCTTTCCCGGCGGCGTGCAGACCCGCGGTCTGCACAAGGTTGACTTCTCCGCGCTCAATCTGCGGGCAGTAGCCCACCAGATCGTAAGCCGGATTCAGCGTAATTGTTGCGACTCTTCTGCTCATGCTGCCCCCTCGCCCAGACCAGAATTAATAGCTTCACCAATGGCCTGCAGCGCCTGTTCGGCATCGCTGCCGCTGGCGGAGAAACGTAAGCGATGGCCCTTTTTGACGCCCAGCGCGACCACCTTCATCAGACTGCGCCCGTTGGCCGGTTTGCCGCTGCCGTCCAGGTTGGTCACGGTGATTTCGCTGGAGAATTTCTTGATAACGTTAACCAGCATCGTACCGGGACGCGCATGCAGACCATGTTCGTTGCGGATAGTAAACTCCGCGGTCAGCGCATCGCTCTCTTCCGGCACCTCGCTGGTCAGTAAAGCCAGCAGCGTAGCCGCATCCGCCTTCAGCAGACGTTCAGCTTTTTGCGCCAGCAATAAATCGCCGAGGTAATTCAGCAACGCCTGCGGCTGTTCATCCGCCACTGCGACGGTCAGCAACAGCGCCACCGTCTGCCCATCCGCGCTGAAAGGCGCGGCCGGACGGCTTACCGCGGCGGCGCTGGCCAGATTGCCCGTCACGCTGTCGTTCAGCCAGATGCCCTGGCCGAGATTCAGCGGTTTGCGCGCCACGCACTGGCTGACAAAATCGGCGTCCACCGCGCCGGCCTGTTCCAGCTTGCCGGCGTTCAGCGCCTGCAGCGTGATCAGACTGTCGGTGGCCACATCCAGGCTAATCAGCGACGTATCGAAACGGAACTCAGCCGCCTGTTGCTCACCCATCAGCAAACTGCGCAGCTCTTCGGCCGACGTGGTCGAAGCCAGGCGCGCCGTCACGCTGTCATCGCTGAGAACGTGCGTTAACTGACGCAGCAGCGCCAGATGTTCATCCGAGCGAGCGGCGATGCCCAACACGACATAGGCCTTCTGGCCTTCTCCCCACTCCACGCCCTGCGGGAACTGGAATACCTGGACGCCCGTTTTCAGCACCAGGTCGCGCGTATCGGTCGTCCCGTGCGGAATAGCGATACCATTACCCAGCCAGGTGGAAGTTTGCTGCTCACGCTGCATCATGCCATCAACGTAAGCGGCGCTGACACAGCCAGCGGCGGTCAAGGCTGAAGCGACCTGCTTAATTGCCTCTTCCTTGTTGCCGGCACTGGCGCCTAAATGAATATCTTGCTGTGACAACTGGAACATAACGCTCCTCTCCTGCTGAAATTGAATCGTTTCAGCTTTGATGAGAAAAAAAGAGTGAACCGACTAAGACGTTTCGCACGAACGTCGCTGAAACGTTTCAAAAAGTCTCTTGCTATTACGTCATTTATGCAAGCATTCTTCATTGCGGTATAACGAATTTTTGACCTTACGCACATTTTTCCCGGTATCAGGCTGAACATCTTCGGCACAGAGCGCCGTCTGCTGAACAAGTGCTGAAGCAAAAGCGCGGGATAGATATTTTAGGCTAAACCAAACCGGCGTAGAATATCGCGTCCCTGAGTTCTCCCTCACCCATTCTGATTGATTATAGCCAAACATGCATACACCGGTTCCGATCATTCGCCGCCTGCCCGATCTCACCTCGTCGGCATTTTTAATCATTGCATTTATGTCCGGGATCGCCGGGGCGCTGCAGACGCCGACGCTCAGCCTGTTTCTTTCCACCGAGGTGCAGGCGCGGCCGATTATGGTCGGCCTGTTCTACACCGGCAGCGCGGTAATCGGCATTCTGGTCAGCCAGTTCCTCGCCGGCCGCTCCGATCGTCAGGGCGACCGCAAAACGCTGATTCTGCAGTGCTGTCTGCTCGGCGCGCTGGCCTGTCTTCTGTTCGCCTGGAACCGTAACTACTTCATTCTGCTGTTTATCGGCGTGCTGCTGTCCAGCTTCGGCGCCACCGCCAACCCGCAGTTATTTGCGCTGGCGCGCGAATACGCCGACAGCGCCGGGCGCGAGTCGACCATGTTCAGCTCGGTGATGCGCGCCCAGATTTCGCTCTCCTGGGTAATCGGCCCGCCCATCGCCTTCGCCCTGGCGCTCGGCTTTGGTTTTCCGGCCATGTATCTGGCCGCCACGCTGGTGTTTATCGTCTGCGGCCTGCTGGGCTGGTTTTTCCTGCCGTCGATGCCGAAATCGGCGCCAAAAACCGGCGCCGCGCTTGAGGCGCCACGCACTAACCGGCGCGACACGCTGTTGTTATTCGGCGCCTGCACGTTAATGTGGACCTGTAACGGCATTTATCTGATCAACATGCCGCTGTATCTGATCAATGAACTGCATCTGGAGGAAAAGCTGGCCGGCGTGCTGATGGGCGCCGCCGCCGGACTGGAGATCCCGGTGATGTTGCTGGCCGGCTATGTCGCCGGCCGCTGCGGCAAACGCGTGTTGATGCGCGCGGCGGTGATCGCGGGCCTGCTGTTTTATCTCGGCCTGCTGCTGGTCGACCATCCGTTAACGCTGATTCTGCTCCAGTTGCTCAATGCGATCTTCATCGGCATCCTGGCCGGCATCGGGATGCTGTATTTCCAGGATCTGATGCCCGGCCAGGCCGGCGCCGCCACGACGTTGTTTACCAATACGACCCGCGTCGGCTGGATTATTTCCGGCTCGCTGGCCGGCGCGGTGGCGGAAATCTGGGGTTACTACGCCGTGTTTTTCATCGCGCTGGCCATGCTGGCCGGCGCCGGCTACTGCATGTGGCGTATAAAAGAAGCCTGAGACGTCAGGGCGCGGTCAGCCTCTCCAGTCGGGTCAGATAGATCAAGGCCTCATCGCGCTGCGAACGACACATCTCGCGCGTTGGCCGCAGGCTGCGACACACCGCCGGGCGCAGCGGCGAGCCGAACAGGCCGCAACGCATCTGCGCATCCAGATGCGGACAAGGCACGCCGGCGGGTTTGCCCTCCGGCATGCCCGGCAGCGGACTGGAGATCGACGGGGCGATACAGCAGGCTCCACACAGCGCGCGACATTCCATCAACCTCTTCTCCTGGACGATGGCCGCCAGCGGCCGGATAACCCGCCGCCGGCGCGCCATTCATGTCGCGCGCTGCAGGCCTGGTCGGCGCGGCGCAATCGCGCCGCCACGGATAAAATTCGCTCTACCATAACAGGCCGTCAGGCGCCGGCGAACCGTTTTGTGCAGCGCCGGACCGTTTTTCAACGCGGCCGGCAAACGGCGCCGGGACGCCGCGACGCAACGGGCGAAATCTTCGCCGCCGAACGCGAATTCCTGCTTGCCTGAACGACGCGGCGCGAGTAACGTGTCGCGACAAAAATCCTTTTTTCGACAGGTAGTCCCTTCATGGCAAGAGCAAACGAAATCAAACGCGGCATGGCCGTTAACTACAACGGCAAGCTGTTGCTGGTCAAGGATATTGATATCCAGAGCCCAAGCGCCCGCGGCGCCAGCACGCTGTATAAAATGCGCTTTTCCGATGTACGCACCGGGCTGAAAGTGGAAGAGCGTTTTAAAGGCGATGATATCCTCGATACCATTACCCTCACCCGCCGTACCGTAACGTTCTCCTATATCGACGGCGACGAGTATGTGTTTATGGATGATGAAGACTATACGCCCTACAATTTCAAAAAAGAGCAGATCGAGGACGAGCTGCTGTTTATTCCTGAAGGCGGCATGCCCGGCATTCAGGTCCTGACGATGGACGGCCAGATCCTGGCGCTGGAACTGCCGCAGACCGTCGATCTGGAAATTGTCGATACGGCGCCCGGCATCAAAGGGGCTTCGGCCAGCGCGCGCAACAAACCGGCCACCATGAGCACCGGGTTGGTTATTCAGGTGCCGGAATATCTGAGCGCCGGCGAAAAAATTCGTATTCATATCGCGGAACGCCGCTATATGGGCCGCGCGGAATAACCGCGCCGCGCCGCAGACAAAGCGGGGATGAACCGCCGCCGGCTTCACCCCGCTCGCCACGCCCTATTCCCGCTTCCGCCCGCCGCCCTGCGTTCACACATCCAATCGCATTGAGGTCTTTCTATGCTGACTAAAGTTAACCTGATTACCGGATTTCTCGGCAGTGGCAAAACCACCACCATTCGCCATCTGCTGACGCAAAAACCGCAGCATGAGCAGTGGGCCGTGCTGGTCAATGAGTTTGGCGACATTGGCATCGACGGCGCGCTGCTGTCCGACAGCGGCGCGTTGCTGAAGGAGATCCCAGGCGGCTGCATGTGCTGCGTCAACGGGCTGCCGATGCAGATCGGACTCAATATGCTGCTGCAGCAGCAAAAACCGCACCGGCTGCTGATCGAACCGACCGGGCTCGGACACCCGAAGCAAATTCTCGCCATGCTGACCGGCGAAGCCTACCGCCCCTGGCTGGAACTGCAGGCCACGCTATGCCTGCTCGATCCGCGCCAGCTGAGCGATGAACGCCATACGCAAAATGAAAATTTCCGCGATCAGCTGGCGGCGGCCGATATAATTATCGCGAATAAACAGGATCGCGGGCAGCCGGCTGACCGCGCCGCGCTGCAGCTGTGGCAGCGACGACAGGCCGACGGCCGCCCGGTGATCGTCGCCAGCCACGGCGCGATCGATATCGGCCTGCTCGACAGCCCGCGCCGCAACGAACGCCCGCTGCCCGACGCCAGTCACCACCCTCATTCGCATCCACAGCACGGACTGGCCGCCCTTCACCTGCCGCAAGGGCAATCGTGGCGCCGCTCGCTCAACGATGGTCAGGGGTACTACGCCTGCGGCTGGGTATTTACTGCGGAAACCTTGTTTGACACGGCCCGCCTGCTCGATTGGGTACGC
This sequence comes from Affinibrenneria salicis, assembly GCF_008710095.1. Next base: position 35,785 of record NZ_VYKJ01000021.1, on the reverse strand, counting down.
CTGTCGCCGGTCGAACGGATCAAGGGCGTGATGCGTATTCAGGAAGGCGCATTAATCATTAACCGTCAGGGACAGGATCTGCGCATTGAGACGCGTCCGGTTGCGCCGCCCGACAGTCGGATCGAGTTAATCAGCGAGCGGCGTGAAGAGTGGAATAGCCTGCAGAGCGCGCTGTTAAAGTCTCGTTTAAGCGGGATGTGATACAACAGGATGCAGAATTTAGCTCTGTGCAAGAACCGTCATTATGCAACGAAAAAACCTGTTTTATATTATTGTGCTTAACGCACTGGGTCTGGCGCTGTTTCTGTCATGGTACTGGCAACAACGGCACGGTTTCTGGTTCGCGCTGGACAGCCAGATTTTCCGCTACTTCAACCAGCATCTGCTCAGCAGCCCGTCGTTTCTGCGTCTGGTGGCGATCACCAACAATCGCGCGTTCGACGGCTGCGCGCTGTTGTCTATGGGTCTGATCTATCTGCGCTTTTATCTGCGCGCCGCGCCGCCGGAACGGCGCCGGCTGCTGCTGATCGGCGTCACGATGCTGCTCTGCGGTACGGTGCTGAATCAGCTGGGCCATTTACTGCCGGTGAAACACACCAGCCCGACGCTGTTCTTTGAGCACGTCAACCGCGTCGGCCAACTGACCGGCATCCCCACCAAAGATGCCTCAAGCGACAGCTTCCCGGGCGACCACGGCATGATGCTGATGGTTTTCGCCGCCTTTATGCTGCGCTACTTTACCCGCGGCGCCTTTCTGCTCGGCGTACTGATTGTTATCGTCTTTTCGCTGCCGCGCCTGATGATCGGCGCCCACTGGTTTACCGATATCGCCGTCGGCTCGCTATCGGTGGTGCTGGTTGGACTGAGCTGGTGTTTACTGACGCCGCTCAGCGATAAATTGATTAACTGGCTCGACCGGAAACTGCCCGGAAAATACCGCGCCGGCGGGACTGATTAGTATTTCTGTTATATTATCCGCCTGCCGATTATCCGCATTGTTGACCGCCCAGCGGTCAGCCGCGGAATTAGCGCGGCAGCGATAAAACTGTATCCAGATATGTCATTCCCTTTCCATTGCCATATTTCTGCTGATTACATAACCAAATCTTATAGACAAGCGTTTAAAATCACTCGCAATCTTCAGTTTATTACGGTAACCTCGGAAAAGTTTGCCTACCCCAGCAGCAACAATCTGATAATGAGACGGAATTTGTGTGCTTTGTGACACATTTCTGAAACCTGGTCATTGTACTGCCGGCCGGCACTGGTTATACCCAATAGGTTTTAAATTTCAGAAAGGCGACAGCGAGCGCAGCTGAAAAATGTTGGGTATGGTCGACTCTCGTTTCGTTTGGCAATTACTGCATAGCGATATTCATCGTTAAGGACTTCAAGGGAAAATCACTATAATGGTCAAATCTCAACCGATCCTGAGATATATCTGGCGGGCGATCCCTGCCGTTGCGGCGGCAATTATGCTTTCCGCCTGTAGCAGCAACAACGCAGTTAATTCACAGAATTCCCAAACTGAGATGCATGCGGTTAATGATAAAAACGGGCTTTTACTGCAAGCCTCTCAGGATGAGTTTGAAGCGATGGTGCGTAACGTGGATATTAAATCCAGGTTACTTGAACAATATGCCAGCTGGAAAGGCGTGCGTTACCGTTTAGGCGGCGACAGCAAACGCGGCATCGACTGTTCCGCTTTCGTTCAGCGTACTTTTCGCGATCAATTCGGCATGGATTTGCCGCGCTCGACCTACGAACAGCAGGAAGTGGGTAAGAAAATCCAGCGCGCCGGCCTGCGTCCGGGCGATTTAGTTCTGTTCCGGGCGGGTTCCACCGGTCGCCATGTCGGCATCTATCTCGGTAATCAGCAATTTGTGCATGCCTCCACCAGTTCAGGCGTCATGATCTCCAACCTGGACGAAGCCTACTGGAAAAAACGTTACCATGAAGCGCGTCGGATTCTGAGCAAGGGTGAACATAGCTGATTTGTCCTTCCCCTGCAGAACAGCATTGCCGAACGAAACAAAAAACGCCGCCTGACCAGACGGCGTTTTTTTATCTCTGCACTACACTCTGACACTGAACAATTCGAATTGCAGGGCAAAACGTTATCGTTTTGAACAGCGCAACGCGTTGTCCTCTATGGACGCTATGGACGAGGCGGATTAATCCCGAAGCTGCCTGGAGCGGGTTTGAACGCCGCTGGCGGCGGCCGCGCGATAAAGAAACCAGAGGATGGACCGGTCACAAACGCCAACGCTTACGCGCCCGAAATATGGCGAGTCTATATCAATATTTTCATTACGTTCCATCGCGTTTCAACCGCTGATTATTCCAGGACAAGCGTGCGCATTCATGATAAAAGAGGATATCCGTCTTTATGACACCAAAATGACATGAAGATGAACAATTTCAGGAGCGTACGCTAATCCGCTTTATTGCAGGAGTAAGACGTCAAGATGTTTCAGCGAATAGCGATCGCGGTGTTACTTTGTACACTGCATTTCGGCCTGCAGGCCGAAGACCGTCAACAGGGTTTCTCGTTCGCCCTGCTGGGGGAGCCCAAATACGCGCAGGGATTTCAGCATTTCGACTACGTTAATCCCGACGCGCCGCGCGGCGGCGCCATCACGCTCAGCGCTATCGGCACCTATGACAACTTCAACCGCTATTCCATGCGCGGCTCGCCTGCGGCCCGCACCGAGCGCATGTATGATTCGCTGTTCACCGCGTCGGAAGACGAACCCGCCAGCTACTATCCGCTGGTCGCCGAATCCGCCCGCTATCCGGCCGACTACCGCTGGATTGAAATTACCCTCAATCCCGATGCAAGCTTCCACGACGGCACGCCGATTCTGGCCTCCGACGTCGCCTTTACCTTCACTAAGTTTATGACCGAGGGCGTGCCGCAGTTCCGGCTGTACTATAAAGGCACCACGGTTAAAGCGATTGCGCCGCGCACGGTGCGCATTGAGCTGCCAAAACCGGATAAGGACCAGCTGTTAAGCCTGTTTACTCTGCCCATTATGCCGGAAAAGTTTTGGCGTCAGCACAAACTGAACGAACCGCTGGCTTTCCCGCCGCCGGGTAGCGGCCCTTACCGCATCACCGCTTACCGCATGGGTCAATATGTTACCTGGTCGCGGGTTAAGGACTATTGGGGCGCCGACCTGCCGGTTAACCGCGGGCGCTTCAATTTCGACCAGATCCGCTACGACTATTATCTGGACGATAACGTCGCGCTGGAGGCGTTTAAAGCCGGCGCCTACGATTTCCGCATGGAGAGTTCGCCCAAACACTGGGCCACTCAGTATCAGGGCGGCAATTTTGCGCGTGGTTTTATCGTCCGTCAGGACTGGGCCAATCAGTCGGCGCAGGATACGCGCTGGCTGGCTTTCAACATTAAGCGCCCGTTGTTCGCCGACCGCCGGGTGCGCCAGGCGCTGTCGCTGCTGTTTGATTTTAACTGGATGAACAAGGCGCTTTATTATCAGTCCTGGCAGCGCACCGACAGCTACTTTCAGAATACCGACTACGCGGCGCGCGGCGAACCGGACGCCGCCGAACGCGCCTGGCTGACGCCGCTGGCCGATCAGATCCCGCCGGAAGTCTTCGGCCCCGCCCTGCGGCCCGCCGTCTCCGACGGCTCGGGCTATAATCGCGATCATCTGCTGCAGGCGCTGGAAATGCTGCGTCAGGCCGGCTGGGAGTTGAAGAATCAGCAACTGGTCAATCGCCAGACCGGCAAACCCTTTACTTTCGAACTGCTGTTGCTCAGCGGCTCAAATTCCCAGTACGTCCTGCCGTTCCAGCACAACCTGCGGCGTCTGGGCATCAACATGACGCTGCGCGAGGTGGACAGCTCGCAGTTTATTAACCGGGTGCGCAGCCGCGATTTCGATATGATCCCGACCGTCTACAGCGCCTTCGAGTACCCCAATCCGGACCTGCAAATCTTCTGGAGCTCACAGTATATCGATTCCAGCTATAATCGCTCCGGCGTGCAGGATCCGGCCATCGACCGGCTGATCGAACTGATTGTGCAGCATCAGGGCCAACCAGAGGCGCTGCTGTCGCTGGGACGCGCGCTCGATCGCGTATTGACGTGGAACCAGTTTATGATCCCAATGTGGTACTCGAACCATGACCGTTTCGCCTACTGGGACAAATTTTCCATGCCCGCCTCGCGCCCGAGCCGTTCGCTGGGCGTTGACGGCTGGTGGTATGACGCCGGCAAGGCCGCCAGACTGCCGGCAGCGCGCCGCTAAGGAGTAGAGGGTGGGAACTTATCTGTTACGCCGGCTTTTACTGGTCATCCCCACGCTGTGGGCCATCATTACGATTAATTTCTTCATTGTTCAGGTGGCGCCCGGCGGGCCGGTCGATCAGGCGATCGCCGCGATCGAACTGGGGCACGGCAGCGGCTTCACCGGCGGCGGCGACAGCGCGATGGCGCGCATGGGCGGCAACCTCAACCCGGCGCATGGCGGCAGCTATCGCGGTTCGCGCGGGCTGGACCCGGAGGTTATCGAAGAGATCACCCGACGCTATGGCTTCGATAAGCCGCTGCATGAGCGTTATTTCAGCCTGCTGTGGAACTATGTTCGTTTCGATTTCGGCGACAGCCTGTTCCGCGGCGCCTCGGTGATGCAGCTGATTAAAGAGAGTATGCCGGTATCGATCAGCCTCGGCCTCTGGAGCACGCTGATTGTGTATCTGGTTTCGATTCCGCTCGGCATTAAGAAGGCGGTGAGAAACGGCACGCCGTTCGACACCTGGAGCAGTACGCTGATCATCGTCGGCTATGCCATTCCAGCCTTTCTGTTCGCCATCCTGCTGATTGTGCTATTCGCCGGCGGCAGCTATCTCGACTGGTTCCCGCTGCGCGGCCTGGTGTCCAGCAATTTCGATACGCTGCCCTGGTACGGCAAGATCACCGATTATCTGTGGCACATCGCGCTGCCGGTACTGGCCTCGGTGATCGGCGGCTTCGCCACGCTGACCATGTTGACTAAAAATTCCTTTATGGATGAGATCCGCAAACAATATGTCATCACCGCCCGCGCCAAAGGGCTGGATGAAAATAAAATCCTCTATCGCCACGTATTCCGCAACGCGATGCTGCTGGTGATCGCCGGCTTTCCCGCCACCTTCATCAGTATGTTCTTCACCGGATCTCTGCTGATTGAAGTGATGTTTTCCCTGAACGGACTGGGGCTGCTGGGCTACGACGCCACGCTGCAGCGCGACTACCCGGTGATGTTCGGCACGCTGTATATCTTCACCCTGATAGGTCTGCTGCTGAATATCGTCAGCGACATTACCTACACGCTGGTTGACCCGCGTATCGACTTCGAGGGACGCCAATGAGCCGTTTAAGCCCAATCAATCAGGCGCGCTGGGCGCGCTTCAAAAATAATCGTCGCGGCTACTGGTCGCTGTGGCTTTTCCTGCTGCTGTTTATCATCAGCCTGGGCGCCGAACTGATCGCCAACGACAAGCCGCTGATTGTGCGCTACGACGGACATCTCTACGCGCCGGCTCTGGTCAACTACACGGAAACCGACTTCGGCGGACAGCTGGCGACCGCCGCCGATTACCGCGATCCCTGGCTGTCCCAGCAGCTGGCGCGACACGGCTGGATGCTGTGGCCGCCGGTCCGCTTCAGCTACGCCACCATCAATTACGCCACCGATACGCCGTTTCCGTCGGCGCCGAATCGCCATAACTGGCTCGGTACCGACAGTCAGGGCCGGGATGTGGTGGCTCAGGTGCTGTACGGCTTTCGTATTTCGCTGCTGTTCGGCCTGGCGCTGACGCTGTTTTCCAGCCTGATCGGCATCACCGTAGGCGCCACTCAGGGCTATTACGGCGGCTGGTTCGATCTGTGGGGTCAGCGCTTTATCGAAGTGTGGTCCGGCATGCCCACGCTGTTTCTGATTATCTTGCTTTCCAGCGTACTCCAGCCCGATTTTTGGTGGCTATTGGCCATCACCGTACTGTTCGGCTGGATGAGTCTGGTCGGCGTGGTGCGCGCCGAATTCCTGCGCACGCGCAACTTTGACTACATCCGCGCCGCCCAGGCGATGGGCGTCAGCGATCGCGTCATCATGTATCGCTGCATGTTGCCCAACGCGATGGTCGCCACCCTTACCTATCTGCCGTTTATTTTATGCGGCTCCATCACGACGCTGACCTCGCTGGATTTCCTCGGCTTCGGTCTGCCGCTCGGTTCGCCGTCGCTCGGTACGCTGCTGCTGGAAGGGAAAAACAACCTGCAGGCGCCGTGGCTCGGCATCACTGTGTTCGTGGTGCTGGCGCTGGTGCTGTCGCTACTCATTTTTATCGGCGAAGCGGTTCGCGACGCCTTTGATCCCAGTAAGGCGCATTAATATGTCCGCTACCCCTTTATTGCAAATACAGGATCTGAGCATCGCCTTTCAGCGCGGCGACGAGCAACGGCGCGTGGTGGACAACCTGTCGCTGTCCATCGACGCCGGCGAAACGCTGGCGCTGGTGGGGGAATCCGGTTCGGGCAAGAGTGTGAGCGCGCTGTCGGTGCTGCGCCTGCTGCCCTCTCCGCCGGTGGTTTATCCGCAGGGCGACATTCTGTTTAACGGTAAGACGCTGCTGCATGCGGATGAAAACACGCTGCGTCAGGTGCGCGGTAATCGCATCGCGATGATTTTTCAGGAACCGATGGTGTCGCTCAATCCGCTGCAAAATATCGAAAAACAGCTGGCCGAAGTGCTAAGCCTGCACCGCGGCATGCGGCATGAGGCGGCGCGCGGGGAGATCATCGATTGCCTGGAACGGGTGGGTATCCGCCAGGCCCGCGAACGGCTGACGTCGTTTCCGCACCAGTTATCCGGCGGCGAACGCCAGCGGGTGATGATCGCCATGGCGCTGCTGACTCAGCCGGACCTGCTGATCGCCGATGAGCCGACCACCGCGCTGGATGTGACGGTTCAGGCCCAGATCCTCCAGCTGCTGGCCGAACTGAAACAGGAACTGGGCATGAGTCTGCTGTTCATCACCCACAACCTGAATATCGTGCGCCGGCTGGCGGATAACGTCGCGGTGATGAACAACGGGCGCTGCGTGGAGCAAAACCGCTGCGCCGCGCTGTTTGCCGCGCCTCAGCATCCTTACACCCGACAGCTGCTGGACTCCGAGCCACGCGGCGAGGCGTTGCCGCTGCCGGCGGATGCGGCGCCGCTGCTGCGCGTCGAGCGGCTGCAGGTCTCTTTTGCGGTTAAACGCGGCCTGCTGCAGCGCACCGTGGCGCAAAAAACAGTGGTTAACGCGCTCTCCTTTACCCTGCGGCGCGGCGAAAGCCTTGGTCTGGTGGGCGAATCCGGCTCCGGCAAAAGCACCACCGGGCTGGCGCTGTTGCGGCTGCTGCGCGCCGGCGGCGAGATCTGGTTCGACGAGCAGCCGCTGCACCAATTTAACCGAAGGCAGATGCTGCCGATGCGCAGACGGATACAGGTGGTTTTTCAGGATCCCAATTCCGCGCTCAATCCGCGTCTCAACGCGGAGCAGATTATCGCCGAAGGGCTGGAGGTGCATCAAAAGCTTAGCGCCGCGCGGCGGGAACAGAAGGTAATGGAAGCCATGCGCGAGGTCGGGCTGGATCCGGATACCCGCCATCGCTACCCGGCCGAATTTTCCGGCGGCCAGCGCCAGCGCATCGCCATTGCCAGGGCGCTGATTCTGCAACCTGAACTACTGATCCTGGATGAACCGACGTCGTCGCTCGACCGCACCGTACAGGCGCAGATTCTGGTGCTGCTGAAGACGCTGCAGCAAAAACATCAGCTGGCGTATCTGTTTATCAGCCACGATCTGAGTCTGGTGCGCGCGCTCTGCCATCAGGTTATTGTGTTGCGCAATGGCGAAGTGGTCGAACAGGGCGAGTGTCGGCAGGTATTTAACCAGCCGCAACAGGAATACACCCGGCAGTTGCTGCAGCTGGCTTAGCGCATGCTGCCGGCAGCGTGGAATCAGAAGGGATAATGGGCGGAAACGGACTCCGCGATCGCCACGCCGGCATTCTTCAACCGGCACAGCACGGTGCATTCATCGTGGCGCTGCAGGAACAGACAGGGCTCCCCTTCCCATTCCACCACCGCGCACTGAATCTGCATTTCCTCCAGAGACTGGGTCAATTGGCGCATGATCAGCCATGCCTCATCCCCCTCGTGGCTCAACAGCTTAAAACCAACGAGATTATTCTCTTCTTCTCTGCCGTTCAGCGGAATCGGTTCAACTTTTACACCAGCGAAGCCCGATAACCAACGATAAGTTTGCGGCAAACGGTGCACGACCGAAAGTTGGATGTTATTCACTAGCTGCGATTCCCCGGGTTATACTTATTTTCACAAAATTATAACATAGTGATACATCTTATCACGCTCCACGCCCGCTCCGGCGAAGACTTTCCTCACGCGATTAACATATTTATTGCTACTATTAGCTAAAAAAGACGTTTTTTATCGCGCCCGGCCGCCGGCGGTAGAAACTTATGCGCGTGCGATCACACAAATGAGCTATGCCTATATATGTAACCCTTTACATTGTTCATCTCAACTATTTTTTCCCACATCGATTACCTTTTTGTTGATATTTTTACAAAAAGAAAACAAACAACCAAACGCCGCTTTATTTTGAGCGGAAAAACGAAGATCGGGGACGAAGAAGCGGCCGGCGACAGACCACGACGGCCTGTCGCCGCATAGCGCGACGCTAGCGCTGCCGCGAGGCGTACAGATAGAAAGCAAAGGCGGCGATGGAGCATAAGGCCATCGAAATGACCATTGGCCAGGCGCTATGGGCTGGCGCCAGCGAGAGCACCGTACCGATCAGCGCGCCCAGGCCAAAACGCAGCGTGCCGGTTAATGACGAGGCGGTGCCGGCCATATGGGGAAAACCATCGAGGATCACCGCCATGGCGTTCGAGGTAACCATGGCGATACAGCCGACAAACATCGCCACGCCGGCGACCAGCAGCGGGAAGCCCAAATCGAAAGCGCAGACCAGCAACAGCATAATACCCATGCACAACTGGATCCCCAGCCCCAGCCGGAACATATTCAGCGCGCCGAAACGCCGCACCGTCCGGCTATTGATCAGCGTTATCAGGAACAGACAAACCACGTTGATGGCGAAGTAATAGCCGAAGTTCTGCGGCGAAACGCCGTGCAGATCGATATAGACGAAAGGCCCGGCGCTCAGAAACGAAAACATGCCGGAGAAGGAAAACCCGCCGGCCAGCATATAGCAGAACACCGGCCGGTGGCGAAACAGCGTACCGAAATTGCCCAGCGTGGTGCGCAGGTTAAAGCGCTGGCGTTTCTCCACCGGCAGCGTTTCCTTGATCATCCGATGCACCAGCAGCGTCGCCAGCAGCGCCAGAGCCGCGATCAGCCAGAATATGGCATGCCAGCTAAACGCGATCAGCATCCAGCCGCCGAGAACGGGCGCGGCAAGCGGCGCCACCGTCATCACCAGCACCACAAACGACATCATGCGCGAAAGCTCATCGCGGGAAAACATATCGCGCATCAGCGCATTAATCACCACGCTGGCCGCGGCGGCGGACAGGCCGTGCAAAAGACGCAGCCAAATCAGCTGTTCGACGTTCTGCGCCAGCGCGCAGGCCATCGCCGCCAGCGCGAAGATCAGGGTTCCGCCCATGATCACCGGCTTGCGGCCCAGGCTGTCCGCCATCGGCCCGTAGAACAGCTGACCGACGGCGAAACCCAGCATATAAGTGCTTAAGGTTAGCTGTACCCGCCCTGCCTCCACGGCGAACTCTTTGGCGATAACCGGCAGTGCCGGCAGATACATGTCGATCGCCAGCGGCATCAGCATGGATAGCAGACCGAGGACCAGAATCAGCCCCGCGGATGAGGAACGCGTTGATTGCACCAAAACTACTCCCGAAACTCGCGACGAGCGTTTTGCCCGGAGACCCGCGCCGGACGCCCGTCGTCATTGAATAACCGATAAACCCGCCGCCGTCAGCCGAGGCTTTTCACTTCCTCGTCGGTCAGCGGCCGATACTCGCCGGGCGCCAGATCGTCGTCCAGCTCAACCGCGCCGATACGCTCCCGGTGTAACTGCTCCACATGGTTGCCCACCGCGGCGAACATCCGTTTAACCTGATGATAACGACCTTCGCTGATGGTCAGCCGAACCCGATGCTCATCAAGCTGTTCCAGCCGCGCCGGACGCGTCGCATCCTTCTCGCCGCGCAGCAAAATCCCGGCGGCGAACCGGTGCGCCGTATCGTCGTCAAGCGGCTGTGACAACGTCACCAGGTAGGTTTTTTCGCAGTGATGCTTCGGCGAAGTGATGCGATGCGACCATTGACCGTCGTCGGTGAGCAATACCAGGCCGCTGGTATCGATATCCAGTCGGCCGGCGGCGTGCAGTTTATACGCGACCGGTTCGTCGATAAAATACAGAATGGTCGGATGATCGGGATCGTCGGTTGAACAGACATAGCCGGGGGGTTTGTGCAGCATAAAATAGCGCGCGCCGTTTTGCTGCTGCAGCGGATTGCCGTCGAAGGCCACCTGATGCTCCGGCAGCAGTTTGAACGCTCCGCTTTTAATGATTTCACCGTCTACGGTGACGCGCTGCGCCCGCAATTCACGTAATACCAGCGAACGGCTGATAGCCAGTTGCTGGGATAAAAACTTATCCAGTCGCATTAAAAACACATGCCTGCTAAGAATGGGGTCAATGACAGAACCACGCGCGCGCCGCGCCGGTTCTTACCGTGGCAGGAACGCGGCCACTGGCCGCCAGCCGCCGCGCAGTATATCACAGATGCGCGCCCGCCTTCCTTATAACATAATGTTAACAGAGACTATTGTCGCGCGCCGCGCGCTAAATCCGTTCGCGCCGGGCGTCGATAACCGGCATAATATCGTCAGCCGATTTCAGGCGGCGCATCGCCCGGACGAAGGCCGGCAGCGCGTACTGCGCGCAGCGGACGGATGCCTCATCAGGCCTGCCGGCGCGCCGGCCTGAAAAGATCGCCCACCCCGTACAGGAGCCAGATAATGCCATCCATTCACGGTCATGAAGTGCTACAGATGATGATCGACTCCGGCGAGTCGTTCAGCACCGCCCGGTTAATTAACCTGATTGAAACGCGATTTGGTCAGGATGCCCGCTTCCATACCTGTTCGGCCAGCGAAATGAGCGCGGCTCAACTGGTGGAATTCTTAGCCAGCCGCGGCAAATTTATTCCTCAGGACGACGGGTTCACCACCAGCGCCAATAAAATATGCCAGCACTGATAGTGAATGTCGTTTAGCCTTCGCCCCTATCAGCAGGAAGCCGTCGCGGCCACACTGGCGTGGTTTCGCCGTCATACCGAGCCGGCCCTGATCGTCCTGCCTACCGGCGCAGGCAAGAGTCTGGTGATTGCCGAACTGGCCAGAGTGGCGCGCGGTCGGGTGCTGGTGCTGGCCCACGTAAAAGAGCTGGTGGCGCAAAATCACGGCAAATACAGCGCGCTGGGACTAGAGGCCGATATTTTCTCCGCCGGACTGCAGCAGCGCGCCAGCAGCGGCAAAGTGGTCTTCGGCAGCGTCCAGTCGGTGGCCCGCAATCTGGCGCAGTTTGATCAGGCTTTCTCGCTGTTGATTATCGACGAGTGCCACCGCATCAGCGACGACAAAGAGAGCCAGTATCGGAAAATCATTCAGCATCTGCAGCAGGCCAACCCGCAGTTGCGTATTCTCGGCCTGACCGCGACACCGTACCGCCTCGGCAAAGGCTGGATCTACCAGTATCATTACCACGGTATGATTCGCGGCGACGACCAGTGTCTGTTTAGCGACTGCATCTATGAGTTGCCGCTGCGCTATATGATCAAACACGGTTATCTGGTGCCGCCGCAGCGGCTGGATATGCCGGTGGTGCACTACGATTTCAGTCGGCTGGCCCGTTCGTCGGGCGGGCTGTTCAGCGAAAGCGAACTTAATCAGGAGATCCGGCGCCAGCAGCGCGTCACGCCGCATATCATCCGTCAGGTCATGGACTATGCGGCGGACAGAAAAGGCGTGATGATCTTCGCCGCCACGGTAGAACACGCGCGGGAAGTTCATGCGCTGCTGCCCGCCGGTCAGGCCGCCCTGATCAGCGCCGATACGCCGGCCGACGAGCGCGATGCGCTCATCGAGGCGTTTAAGCGACAGACGCTGCGCTATCTGGTCAACGTGGCGGTACTGACCACCGGTTTCGACGCGCCGCATGTCGATGTAATCGCGATCCTGCGCCCGACCGAATCCGTCAGCCTGTATCAGCAAATCGTCGGCCGCGGCCTGCGCCTGGCGCCGGGTAAACAGGACTGTTTGATCCTCGATTACGCCGGGAATCCTCACGATCTCTATACGCCGGAAGTGGGCAGCAACCGGCCGCACGGCGACAGTCAGCCGGTACAGGTCTTTTGCCCGCAGTGCGGCTTCGCCAATCTGTTCTGGGGCAAATGTACGCCCGACGGCGAGGTGATCGAGCACTATGGCCGACGCTGTCAGGGCTGGCAGCCGGCCGAAAGCGGCGAACGCCGGCGCTGCGACTATCGCTTTCGCTTTAAAAGCTGCCCGCACTGCGGCGCCGAAAACGACATCGCCGCCCGCCGCTGCCACCAGTGCGATCAGGTGCTGGTCGATCCCGATGATATGCTGAAGGCGGCCCTTAAACTGCGCGACGCGCTGGTGCTGCGCTGCAGCGGCATGAGTATGAGCAGCGGCCAGGACGCGAAAGGCGACTGGCTGAAAGTCAGTTACCATGACGAGGACGGCGCCGAAGTCGGCGAGCGTTTTCGCCTGCACAGCGCGCCCCAGCGCCATGCGTTCGAACGCCTGTTTTTACGCGTACACCAGCGGGCGCCGGGTATTACGCTTAACTGGCGCAACGCCGACGATATCATCGCTCAACAGGATCGGCTACGCCATCCCGACTTCGTCGTTGCCCGCCGGCGCGGCAATTTCTGGCAGGTGCGGGAAAAAATATTCGATTACCAGGGACGCTTCCGCCGCGCTTACGAACTGCGCGGTTAGCCGCTCGCGCCGCTTAGAAAGCGGATTGTCGGCCGGGCGGCCGGCGCGACGGCCGCAGTTTTATTTGCCGCCGGCACGATATTCCGTTAGAATGCCGCCCGCTTTTACCGTAGTAAAAGCAGGTCTCATAACCTGTTGCTGGGTCGCCTGTAGCAGGATTCGTTTTGTTAAACAGAGAAAGAAAATGATCACTATTATTGCATCAGTACGTAAAGAGCAGGGTAAGGGTGCGAGCCGCCGCCTGCGTATCGCGAACAAATTCCCGGCCATCGTTTATGGCGGCGAAGAAGCGCCGGTTGCCATCGAACTGGATCACGATACGGTAAAAAACCAGGAAGTAAAACCGGGTTTCTACGGTGAAACCGTTATCCTGTCTATCGACGGCAAAGAAGTTAAAGCGAAAGTACAGGCTGTTCAGCGTCACCCGTTCAAACCGAAACTGGCTCATATCGACTTCGTACGCGTTTAATCGCCGCGTTGTGATAGACCGGAACGCCGGAAGAAAAAACGCCGCAATTGCGGCGTTTTTTTATGCCTTGCCGCCGCCAACGCGACGCTGTAGCTGATCGCGCAGATTCGGCGGCGTACCTTTAATGGTCAACGTATCGGTCGCCGGATCCCAGAAAATACGCTCGCCCAGCAGCAACGCATCAAAGTTCAGCGTCAGCCCGCCGCCGCTGCCGGAAAACTTCGTCAATTGACGCAGCGTACTGCGATCGGCCGGAAAGTTTTCCTCCAGCTCATAGCCCTGCTCGGCGGAAAACTGCTGAAAGTTCTTTTCGCCCAGCGGCGGCAGTTCCTGAGACAGCCCGGCCAGTTCAATTTCCTCCCCCGACTGCAGTTGCTCATTACAGTAGCTGTATACCTGCTGGCGGTAATTCTGGCGTTCGTTCTTATCCAGCTGCGCCTCGTCGCAGTACTCATCGACCGCCTGCAGCAGGTTGCGGTTCTGCGCCTTCGTGTCCAGCCCGACGGAAGCGGCGAGGAAATCCATAAAGAAGTCGGCCACCTTACGCCCTACCCGCCCCTTCAGGAAGGTCAGATAGCGGGTGGACTGCGGGTTGGTTTCCCATTCGGTCAAGTCAATACGCGCCACGATATCGGCGTGGTTAATATCCAGATAATGAGTCGAGCTGATATCCAGCTGTTCGTTTACTCGCATACTGTTGCAACTGCTCAACACCGCCACCAGCAGATACTCCACCGCCAGATAGCGATACTGGCAGAACAGCACCACGCCCCCTTCGGCAAACGGATATTTCGCCAGCTCGTCGCGCAAACGCGCGGTGGCCGCGCGGCTGAAGGCGAGGAAATCCTCATCGCCTTTACGGCAGGCGCGCAGCGCATCGGCCAGTTCGCTGTGTTCGTTAAACAAACCATAGGCCTTGCTTTTAGCGCTGTAGACACGATGCACTTCGGCCATCATCTCTTCCACCGTCGCATTGGCGGATAGCAGCGAATCGCGCAGCACCATCTCCAGCGTTTGCTCATCGCGCTTAATCAACTGATGCAGGGCAATCTGGTCAATATCCAGACTCATGTTAGATTCTCCTTTTGGCAAGGTGCGTATTCAAGCACCATACTCAGGTAGCTGCAACCGAAAAGCCAGCCGGCGCCGGGCGCTATAAAATGATAAAAGTGCGGAAAATGACGGGCCTATACGGTAAGATATTCGACTTTAACAGCCTGAGAAACGCGATTTATGCCACAATCATCTCGTTACAGTGACGAACAAGTTGAACAACTGCTCTCCGATCTGGTCAATGTTCTGGAAAAACACCATGCCCCTACCGATCTGGCGCTGATGGTGCTGGGCAATATGGTCACCAACGTGATAAACACCAGTATCGCCCCCGCACAGCGTCAGGTGCTGGCCCGATCGTTCGCCGAAGCGCTACAGTCTTCGATTAAACATGATAATGCACACTAAATTTTGATCGACCTATGGTAACCAATAGTCAGCGCTACCGCGAAAAAGTCTCCCAGATGATTAGCTGGGGGCATTGGTTCGCCCTGTTTAATATTTTACTCAGTCTCGGGCTGGGTAGCCGCTATCTGTTCGTTGCCGACTGGCCGTCCTCTCTGTTCGGCCGGATTTATGCACTGGTCAGCTGGCTGGGCCATTTCAGCTTCATCGGCTTCGCCGCCTACCTGCTGATCATCTTTCCGCTGACCTTTGTCGTGATGTCGCAGCGCCTGCTGCGCTTCCTGTCGGCTGCGCTGGCCACCGCGGGATTGACCCTGCAGTTGGTGGATATGGAAGTGTTCAGCCGCTTCCATCTGCATCTGAACGCCACCGTCTGGGAATTGGTGATCAACCCCGACCAGAGCGAACTGGCGCGCGACTGGCAGCTGATGTTTATCAGTATCCCGATTATCTTTCTGGTCGAAATGCTGGTCGGCACCTGGTGCTGGCAAAAACTGCGCAGCCTCAACCGCCGCCGCTTCGGCAAACCGCTGGCCGGCGTGTTCATCACCGCCTTCTGCGCCTCGCACCTGATGTATATCTGGGCCGACGCCAACTTCTATCGCGCCATTACCATGCAGCGCGCCAATCTGCCGCTCTCTTATCCGATGACCGCGCGCCGCTTTCTGGAAAAACATGGTCTGCTGGACGCGCAGGAATACCAGCGCCGGCTGATCCAGCAGGGCAACCCGGAAGCGCTGTCGGTCGAATACCCGCTCAACGACGTCACCTTCCAGGATGCCGGCAGCGGCTATAACCTGCTGATGATCGTGGTCAACGGCGCGCGGCCCGATACCCTGGCGCAGGGTATGCCGGCACTGTCGCGCTTTGCCAGCGAAAACGTCCGCTTCAGCGATCATTACAGTATTGGCGGCGGCCGCGACAGCGGTCTGTTCAGCCTGTTTTACGGCATCTCGCCTTCCTATATGGATGGCATCATGAGCGGGCGTAAACCTTCTGCGCTGATCTCGGCGCTTGGTCGGCAGGGCTATCAGTTTGGCCTGTTCTCCGCCACCGGCTTCGACAGCGCGCTGTATCGGCAGGCGCTGCTGGCGGATATCTCGCTGCCGGCGCCGACGCCGCAAAGCAACGATGCGGTCACCGCGCAGTGGCAGCAATGGCTGGACGGCAATAGCGCTCCGGCGCCGTGGTTCTCCTACGTTGAATTGAACAGTTTCAACGCCGCGGCAACCACGCGCAACCGCAGCACGCCGCAGAGCATAGATGAGCAGATCGGCCGCATTATCGCCACGCTGAAAGAGAAACAGCTGATGGAAAACACCGTGGTGGTGATTACCGCGGAACAGCCGATCGCGGACGGTCAGCCGGAGAATACGCATGGCCAGGGGCCGCGGCGCGAACAGTGGCAGATCCCGCTGGTCATTCACTGGCCCGGCACGCCGGCGCAAACCATCGACAAGATGACCGATAGCAAAGACGTAATGACCACGCTGATGCAGCGTCTGCTGCACGTTAAAACCAGCGCAAGCGACTATTCGCAGGGTGAGGACCTCTTCTCGGCCGGGCGCCGCAACGACTGGCTGTTTAACGGCGACGGCAGCTCGCTGTTCATCGTCACGCCGCAACAAATCATCGTGCTGAATCACAACGGCATTTATCGCGCTTACGATCGGGAAGGACGCCGTATCGACCATGAAAAACCGCAGCTCTCGCTGTTGCTGCAGGTTCTGACGGAGGAAAGGCGCTTTATTGCCAACTAACTGCCTAAATCTAAAGCAGTCGTTCGGTTTAGCTATTGCAATCAGGACAATAAAAGGTAGTATAAGCGCCCATAGCATCGGCACGTAGCGCAGCCTGGTAGCGCACTGTCATGGGGTGTCAGGGGTCGGAGGTTCAAATCCTCTCGTGCCGACCAAATACATATTCCGTTAGTACCGGTTATTAATGGAAACCCCACAGAAACCCGCATTCTCTCTGAGTTTGCGGGTTTTTTGTTGTCTGTTATCTGGCGGTTTGCTACGGTTTTACCCGGAATGTTTAGGCAACCAAAGATAACAGTTGGCTGATTCTGTCAGGGCTGACTAAACGATGAAAAATCGTACTCGCCACCGTCATTTTTCGGAGTGACTTTTCGTTTTAGTTATACGAACAAAATCATAACTAAAGCAATAAAAACATATCGTTATATCATCAATTCAATTTCTCTCGTGCCTAAACTCGTGCGGAGGGCCAGACGTGGCCAGGCAAACAGGGCCATTAACCGACAGTGACGTGAGGGCCGCAAAGGAAAACGATAAACCCGCTACGCGTTATGACGGCGAGGGACTAGTGCGCACGCCAGCTGTTGCTGATTTGCGGGTATTTGTTGTTCCATGCCTCTGAGAATTCATCCAGCGGTCTCTTCTGCACCCGACACCGGTTTCCCCTCTGCTTTTGCCTGACTACGCCAGTTATACAGAGTAGCTTCCGATATCCCTTCCATTTGCGCAACGGCAGAAACCGTCATGTTGTACGGAGGAAGGAGTTTAGCCAATGTGGCGGCCTTACGTTCTGGTGAAATGCGTTTTATATTGTGTCCCCACTACCCCATTAGAGTTTTTGATGGGGGTGACATGTATCCTGACACTGGGGCATTCGGGAAGCCCTTCAAGCCGTCCACGCAAGCAATCAGGATGTCCTGAAGCCCCCGATTTTTCAGCTCCGTCAGCGTTAAAAGACTGTAATTTAAATTGTATAGTTTGGGGTTATTGTCTTTTGAGTGGGCGAGCGGCTTCCCGACCAAATGATGCAACTTATTGGATGCTAAAATCAGGCGCCGGGAGGCACCCTACAACCCGATCAAAAAACCCGGCACTCAGGCCGGGTTAATTAATAGAAAAATAGGGATTAAAAGCGATAACCCAAGCCCAGCGCCCACGTACCAACATCAACGCTATCCAATGCTGTATATTCGTAGGAAGCGTCGATTGCAAAGTCTGGCGTCACGTTGAACTGCAAACCCACTCCGCCTGCTAAATCAGTTCTCTTCTCTTCTCCCCATGCACGAACCGAACTGTTTTCATATTCGACTTCGGCTTTTCCGTGGGCCACGCCGACCAGCGCGTATGCGCTGATATATTCATTGAAACGGTATACCGGGCCAACCGTCAGCGAGTAGTACGTAAGGTCAAGAGAAGCCCGTTCATTGCCAGCGCTGTAGCTGCTATCACTTCCCGTATACGTGAACGAGCCAATCATCCCCCAATTATCATCCATTTCATAACGGTATTTGAGGTTTACCCCGCGCGGATCGTCCTTCGGGCTGAAACCATCGAAATCTACGTCACTCTGCGCGTAGCCAATAGAGATTGTACTCTCACCTGCGGCGACAGCGGATGATCCGAAAGCAAGCCCTGCAACCGCAATGGCGATAACAGACAATTTCTTCATTTTTTATTCCTTTGATTGCTAATTAGTTTTCGGTAAAAATAGCAATCAAATGTTACCAATCATTTCAAACAGGATCATCCTGTAATTTTATAAATTTTCACATGCGTTGACTAAGTGATCATTACCATGACTTACGGTTAATGCCGCCATAATCCAAAGGAATACCCTTCCGCGATGAGCCGGTCCGTCTCTCTGAAAGCCATTTTTCGGCAGCGTGCCGGCCCCTGCTCACTGTTCTTTCAACGGATAACCGCGTGACTTTTTCCTGCGAATAATCTATAAAATACTGGATATAACAACAGTTAAAAGGAATAGTTATGTACGTCGAACTGATTTATGACAAACGAAATGTGAGTGGACTACCGGACGCCGCCGGCATAATCCATGCCGAACTGGCAAAGCGCGTGCAACGCGTTTTCCCGGACGCCGAAGTAAAAGTAAAAGCGATGCAGGCCAACGCGCTCAATAGCGATGCCAGTAAATCGGATAAGGCGATCCTGAACCGTCTGGTTGAGGAAATGTTTAACGATGCGGATGAATGGATGGTTGCGGATTAAGTAACGAACATAAAACGGCCGGAATTCTCTGACCACGCCACGTCCCAGGCAACGCTCGCTGCGCGCGATGGCGCCCGCAACACATGGCAACGTAACCTTTAACGTCACCTGTATTGATGCTGCGCCTGGGTAAATCAGGGCGGCAGGATGGCCAGCCGCGCTCAGTGCTGAGACCGCGGCGCGGCTAATAAAGCCCATCGCACCGATTAACTGCAGTCCATGGTAAAGATAGCTTTCTGGCAGTGGCGGCAGCGGAATTTATAAATCGCTACGTCGCCGTCTTCATAGCCCTGCAGGATGCGCGACCATATTTCTGCGTCTAAATAGTTATCAGCCAGAAACGCGTCGAGATCGTCGCCGGAGAGCGCCTGCAAATCTGCTTTACTGGCATCGCCATGAAATTCACAGGCATCGTTACAGTGGGATTGCCACACTTCCTGTTGCCACGAGACATAGCCAGGCGTTCTTTCGCTGACTTCGACGACGATGTCGCGATCGATTCCATCTTCGAGTAACGGATAGTCGTCGTTAAATTGGCCGTCATATTTCTTTGCCGCCGAACCGTCCGCCACGCACCAGGGGCAGATAAACTCAACGCGGTGTCTGGAGTAGATCGATGTCGTACAGACAGCGCCGCGTTGCTGCTCACAGCACTGACAGGTCTCATCGCTGAGCTTGATGCTTCCGGTTGCGATAGGATCGGGATGATATTTGAACACCGGCAATATCATAAATACTCCTGGCTTTAACTCAGTAGATAAACGGCACGAAAATGCGTATCGGCGCGGCCGATATAATAACGTGCCGGAGAAAAAGAACCAGAAAAGTCAATGAAATTTGCTGAAGCTACGGCGTCTCCGGCGGCGACAGTACGTGAAAGAAATGCGTGCCGTCGCGATCCAGTTGCGCAATCAGACCGAACTCCCAGTCAAGGTAGGCCCGCATCGCGGCCGGCGAATTGTCTGTTCCTTCATAAGGTCGACGATAGCGGTCAGTGCGTGGCGATAATAAACGCTCTTCGCCGCTGGCTAACGGTAACCCGGCCTCGCGCCAGGCCTGGGTTCCGCCGCGCAGCACCCGCACCGGGCGATCGGTGAGCCGCCGCAGATCCGCCGCGGCGAAACGCGCCAGCAAGCCGGAAGCGCAGGTCAGCACATAGCCATCGGCCGCCGGCGGCAGTTTCGCCCTGCCGGTCAGCAAATCCGCACGCAACAACCAGCCGGCGCCGGGAATGTGTCCTTGCACATAACTGGCGCTGCCGGTCAGATCCAGCACCTGCAGGTCGTCGCGCCGCCACCGCTCATTCAGGGCATGCACATCGATTTCGTCGGCTTCCGGCGCGGCGGGCCGCGGCGCCTGCCAGTCGCCCGTCGCGCTGAACTCCTGCGCCGTCAGTCCGTCCACGACCCAGCAATCCCATCCCATCTGCGCCAGCCACGACGCGGTCATGTTGGCGCGCACCCCGTCATCATCCACCAGTACGGCCCGCGCGCCGCGCACGCTGAGAATATGATCGGTTTCCTGGACCAGTTGACCGCCCGGCACATTGCGGGCGCCGGCGAGATGAGCATGCTGATACGCCTGCTGATCGCGTACGTCGATCAGATAAGTGGTGCGCCAGGCTTCCTGCCGCCACAACGCCAGCTGCGCGAGGGACACCCGGCCGACGCCCGCCCGATCGGCCAGTCGCCTCGCGGCTCGCGCCGTCTGAAGACGATAGTTTTCGCTGACCCGACCATAGCGGCGCTGTTGTCCGTGCTCCAGCGGCAGGCCGGCCAGCGTCCAGCCAATCGTGCCGTTGCGCAGCGCCGCGACCGGATTAGGCACGCCGGCATTAATCAACGACTGGGCGCCTACCAGGCTGCGGGTACGCCCTGCGCAATTAACGATGATGCGGGTCGACGGCGACGGCGCCAGATCGCGCGCGCGCAGCGCCAGTTCGCCGCCCGGCACGCTAATGCCGGTCGGAATACTCATGGTCTGATATTCGTCAAAGCGCCGGCTGTCGAGCACCACCACGTCTTCCTCGCCAGCCAGCAGCGCGTTAACCTCTGCGGCGCTGAGCGAAGGGGTATGCGCCTGCGCCTCCAGCAGTTCGCCAAACGCTTTGCTCGGGCTATTCACGTCAATAAAGACTTCGCCCCCCGCCGCGCGCCAGCCGGACAGCCCGCCGGCCAACAGCGCCACGTCCGTATAGCCCAGTTCGACCAGACGACGCCTGGCGATGGCCGCCAGCCCTTCGCCGTCGTCATACAGCGTGATCGGCGTGGTCCTGCGCGGCACCCGGGCAAAGATGTCCAGTTCCAGACGAGACAGAGGGATATTCACGGCGAACAGCGGATGGCCGGTGGCGTACGGCGCCTCTTCCCGCACATCCACCAGCGCCAGTTCATCGCGCGCCAGCAACGCGCGGCGGATATCGTCACACTGACGTACGGCAGAAGTAACATTAGCGCTCATGGTCGGACAGATCCCAGATATTCGGTAACAGGGCATTGGAATAGCCCGAGATAAAGGTTTTTTGCCGGCCGTCCGCGTCATACACCGCGCGCCGCACGGCGCCGATATTGGCGCCGTATACGTGAATGCTGATGGACGTTTCGTCGCTCAGCGCATTGCTCACCTGATGAATGTCGCCAACCGCCGGCGACACCGACTCCACGTCGCCCGGCCGCAGCGATACCGGCTCGCCGTGCGCCTGCAGGACGCCGTCGCGCCGCACAAACGAACGCGAGGTCTCCGCCCCGCGCAACATGCCGATCAAGCCCCAGACCCGGTGATCGTGAATCGGCGTCGACTGCCCCGGCCCCCAGACAAAGCTGACCACGCAGAAGCGCTGGCGCGAATCGACGTGCAGCAGGTACTGCTGGTAGCGATCCGCATGCGGCCGGGCGAAAGCGTCATCCAGCCAGTCATCGTGGCTGACCAGTTCACCGAGCAGCGCGCCGCCCTCGCGCAGAATGGTCGCCTCGTCGCCCGACTCGACCACCCCGGCCAGTTGACCAATAAAATCGCGTAAGCGATCGACTCTTAACAACGCTGTCATTGTTTCATTCTCCCCTGCGGCGGACCGGAAGCTAACCAACTCCGCCGGTAATACGCCCGATAAATCGAACCCCAAAACCGCTGGCCCGCGCGCATCGTCGCGACGCGCCGGCGCTACGACTACGACTACGGCTGAGCCGGCGGCTGCCAGATCGCAACCGCGCCGGCGTCGATCCGCTTCGGCAGCAGCCCGGCGTCAAAAAAAGCGTCGGCGATCTTCTGTTGCTCCCCCAGGCCATCGCGGCTTACCGGCCGAATACGGTAGCTGCGGCTGGCATTAGCCTGCTCCACCGTGCTGTGGTCCAGATTGCCCCACAGCGGTCCCAACAGTCTGGCTGCTTCGGCCGGATGGGCCTTGACCCAAAGGCCGGTCTGTTCCAGTTGCTGGTAAATCAGCGCCAGTATTTGCGGATGTTTTTCGGCGAATGCCGTCGAGGCCAGGTAGTAACGCTGGTACTCCGCGAGATCCCGTCCGCTGCTCAGAACCCGGGCATTCTGCTGACGCCGGGCGCTGGCGACAAACGGCTCCCAGGTGACCCAGGCATCCACGTTGCCGCGTTCAAAGGCGGCGCGGCCATCGGCCGGCGTCAGGTAGGAAGGCGTGATATCGTTAAAGGTCATCCCGGCTTTAGCCAGCGCGGCAATCAACAAGTAGTGGCTACCCGCCGCTTTGGTCACCGCAATGCGTTTTCCTTTCAGATCGGCCAGGCTCTTTAATGGCGAAGAAGCCGGCACCAGGATCGACTGCGCATCCGGCGAGGGTTCTTCCCGCGCGAAATAGGTCAGGCTGGCGCCCGCCGCCTGCGCGAACACCGGCACCGTATCCGCCACGTCGGCCGATACATCCACATTGCCGATGTTTAGCGACTCCAGCAGCGGCAACCCACTGGAAAACTCATACCAGCTCACCTTTACACCCTGTTCAGCGAACGCTTTCTCCAGGCTGCCCTGCAATTTTAAGATGGTCAGCAGCGTGGACGATTTTTGGTAACCGATGCGTAATTCGGTTTCTCCCCAGGCGGAATGGTAAAATAAGGCGCCGGACAACGCGGCAAACGCCATAATAAAATTTCGCACAATAATACCGGCTCGAACCATTACGACATAATCCAGAACGAAATAAGGGAGTATTACTCTCCCCTCTGAGAGGAAAGACTGTCAAAGCACAAAAAAGAGATTGCTAAGCTGATTTTTTCCTTTACCGCCGCGGACGTCAGCCTGGTCCCGTAACGATCTCTTTTTATATCCGGCCTGCCCGGCTAAATAGCGTCTTTTTTCACGCCGCGCCTGCCGCGCTTATTTCCGCCGTCATAACCAGCCGGAGCTTTAGCACATCATTTTCTGTCGATAGCCAAAAATAGCATTTAAAAATTAATTTTACCGACTGCTACTATTTTCACTGATTTTGCCCTGGGGCGCGGGATGGACGGTGTGAGCAGAATCGCCGACGCGCGCCGATTATCCTCTCTTCTCCGTCGTCTCCGGCATACCGCAGCCGGCCGGGCGCCGTCAGAGCCCTCATCAGCCCCGCAGGTACAGGAGAGATCGCGTAAATGAAACGTAGTGTGACGATAATTACCGGCGCTCTGGCGCCGTAGCTGCTGCCCATCGCGCTGGTGGCGGCCTGGCAGTTGGCGGTTAGCGCCGGCTGGTTGTCCAGCCGTATCCTGCCGGCGCCCAGTGCGGTCATCTCGGCGGCATGGGCGCTGATCGCCAGCGGCGAATTATGGCACCATCTGGCGATTAGCGGCTGGCGCGCCGCCGTGGGATTCGCCATCGGCGGCTCTCTGGGGCTGCTGCTGGGCTTCACCACCGGTCTGTCGCGCACCGGCGCGCTGCTGCTGGACAGTACCATCCAGATGATCCGCAACGTGCCGCACCTGGCGCTTATCCCGCTGGTGATCCTGTGGTTCGGCATCGATGAAAGCGCCAAAATCTTTCTGGTGGCGCTCGGCACACTGTTTCCCATTTACCTCAACACCTGGCACGGCGTACGCAATGTGGATGCCGGCCTGGTAGAGATGGCGCGCAGCTACGGGTTATCCGGACCGGCGCTGTTCTGGCAGGTGATTCTGCCGGGCGCGCTGCCTTCGATCCTGGTCGGGGTACGCTTTGCCCTCGGCTTTATGTGGCTGACGCTGATTGTGGCGGAAACGATTTCCGCCAGCGCCGGCATCGGCTATCTGGCGATGAACGCGCGCGAATTCCTGCAGACCGATGTGGTCGTGGTGGCGATTATCCTCTACGCCATGCTGGGCAAGGCGGCCGACAGCGCGGCGCGCCTGCTGGAGCGCAGCTGGCTGCGCTGGCATCCGGCCTATCAGAAAACAGGAGCGACAGCGTGAGTATTCATCCGGTTAATCGCGGCATTGCGCTGCGGCTACGTCAGTTGAGTAAATCGTTTCAGGATCGCCAGGTGCTGCGAGATATCGACCTGCAAATCCCGGCGGGCCAGGCCGTGGCCATCGTGGGGCGCAGCGGCTGCGGCAAAAGTACGCTGCTGCGCCTGCTGGCCGGTCTGGAGCAGCCCAGCGCCGGAGATCTGCAGGCCGGCCAGCAGCCGCTCAATACCCTGCGCGAGGAGATGCGGCTGATGTTTCAGGAGTCCCGTCTGCTGCCGTGGAAAAAGGTGATTGATAACGTAGGCATCGGACTGGGCAAGGGCTGGCGAGAGCGGGCGCAGGCGGCACTGGCCGAAGTGGGGCTGGCCGAACGCGCCGGCGAATGGCCGGCCGCGCTGTCAGGCGGACAGAAGCAGCGCGTGGCGCTGGCGCGCGCGCTGATCCATCATCCGAGGCTGCTGTTGCTGGACGAACCGCTCGGCGCCCTGGATGCGCTGACGCGCATCGAAATGCAGCGTCTTATCGAGCAGTTGTGGCGCGAACAGGGCTTTACGCTGATACTGGTGACCCATGACGTACACGAAGCCGTTACCCTGGCAGACCGGGTCATTCTGCTGGAAAACGGTCAGGCAGGGCTCGATTTACTCGTCGATCTGCCGCGCCCGCGCCATCCCGGACAGGCCCGTCTGGCGGCGCTGGAAAATACCATTCTGGAGCGGATTTTTTCCGGCGGCGCCGATCCGGCGAACCGGGAGCAAGATGCGCCGCCGTTGCGCAGCGCGATGAAATAGCGCATCTCAACGTCCCCAGACGCCCGCGCCGCATCCCGCCCCATGGCGATTCGGGGGCGGGATGTCATCATATCCAACGGACACGGCTGTCTGCGCGCCAGGCCGCTAAACGGCCGGCCTTTGCCCCCCGGCGGTCAGGCCCCACGCCGCGGACCGCCGCCCGCGCAATGCTCGATTCTCCTTCGGTCCGCCGTACCGCCTTTATCAGATTTCAGGCATTGAAATGCCGGATATATTCGTTGGGAATGACAACCGTTGCCAGGATGATGCGCGTTGACCTTTGACGGATTTTTATGGAGCGTTTATGAGCCTTAACCTGTTCTGGTTTCTTCCCACGCATGGCGACGGCCACTATCTCGGCACCAGCAAAGGCGCGCGGACCGTCGATCACGACTACCTGCAGCAAATTGCTCAGGCGGCGGAAAAGGTCGGCTTCAGCGGCGTGCTGATCCCAACCGGACGTTCCTGCGAAGACGCCTGGCTGGTGGCGGCTTCACTGATCCCGGTCACCCGACGACTGAAATTCCTGGTGGCGTTGCGCCCGGGCGTGATTTCTCCGACGCTGGCGGCGCGTCAGAGCGCGACGCTGGACCGGCTGTCCGGCGGTCGCGCCCTGTTTAATCTGGTTACCGGCGGCGATCCCGACGAACTGGCGGCGGAAGGGCTGTTTCTCGATCACCGCCAGCGCTATGAAGCCGCGGCGGAGTTTACCCGCATCTGGCGCGAGGTGCTGAGCGGCGAAACGGTGGATTTCAACGGCAAACATATCCAGGTTAAAGGCGCGCGACTGATGTTTGCGCCAGTGCAACGCCCGCGTCCGCCGCTGTATTTCGGCGGTTCCTCGCAAGAGGCGCAGCAGCTGGCCGCCGAACAGGTCGATTTGTATCTCACCTGGGGCGAACCGCCGGCGCAGGTCGCGGAAAAGATCGCCGAAGTCAGAGCCAAAGCCGCCGCGCAGGGGCGCACGCTGCGTTTCGGCATTCGCCTGCATGTGATTGTGCGCGAAACCACGGAGCAGGCCTGGCAGGCCGCCGACCGTCTGATCGAGCATCTGGACGACGACACCATCGCCCGCGCCCGCGCGTCGTTCACCCGTTTTGACTCGGTCGGCCAGCAGCGGATGACCGCGCTGCACAACGGCAGCCGGGAGAATCTGGAAATCAGCCCCAACCTGTGGGCCGGCGTGGGGCTGGCGCGCGCCGGCGCCGGCACCGCGCTGGTAGGCGACGGTCCCACCGTGGCGGCGAGAATTCAGGAATACGCCGCGCTGGGAATCGATACCTTTATTCTCTCCGGCTACCCGCATCTGGAAGAGGCGTGGCGGGTCGGCGAGTTACTGTTCCCTCACCTGGCGCTGGCGCGGGAGACGTCTGCCAGCCGCGGAACGGACAGCGTGCAGCAGCCGCAGGGAGAAGTGGTGGCCAATGCCTTTATTCCCGCCGATGCGCCGACCGGACGTTAGCAAACCGCCGGCCGTTTGGCCAGGCCGACGGCGGCCGATCGGCCTTTTGCCGCGTTATCAAGGACGATAACGGCGAGCGAATCAGACGTAATTCATTCACATCAGGGTTGCTTAGCCGCACTGTTTTTCGTATCTGCGCGTTTAACGATCGGTTTTCGCCGTCGCGACGATTTATCGCCGCAATGCGCCGCGCCACGATTCGTTAAGATATCGCAAGGCCGGGTAAACTTTTTTCAAAAAGCACGATTTAAATACGCCGTCCGGCCGGAATAGCATAGTTTACCTGCCTGAGAGAGATATCGGCCCCGGCTGTCCGGCGGACGATAAATACTGAGGAACCACAGATGAAAAAAACCGCCATCGCACTGATACTGTCGCTATTCGTCACCGGCAGCGTTATCTCCAGCGTGTCTTATGCAGAAGGACCGCAACGCCAGGATAACCAACGAATGCTGAAACAGGGCGCGCAGAACAACCAACAGGGGCAACAGCAGCGTCAGGGGCAGCAGCAAAGTCAGCAAAACAATCGTCAGCCCAATTCGCAGCCCAACCATCAGCCAAAACGCGAGGTGGCTAAAGCCGGCAATCAGCACGGCGCCGAACGCGATCGCTTCACCGCCAACGGGCATGAGTTCAGAAAAGGCAAAGCGGCGCCGCAGCGTTATCGCGGCGATAGCTATCGGGTAAACGACTGGCGCGCCCGCGGGTTGAGGCAGCCGCCGGCCGGCCAATACTGGGCTTATATTGACGGCAATTATGTTCTGATGGCGGCCGCCACCGGTATCATTACCTCAATTATTATTCACAGCCTGCAGAATTAATCCCGCCAGTCAGGCTAAAACCGCCAACGCGCCGGCGATAGTATCGACCGGCGCGTTCTTTTATCCGCAGAGCCAGACAGCTAAGCGCCCAGCAGACTGCCGGAAGCGATGCGCCGCACGCCCTTGCTCTCCATGGCCTGCCATGCGGCGGCCAGAGAACCATTAATATCAATGCCTTTGGTGGCGTCTTCGATTACCCAGGCGTTAAAGCCATACTTACGCGCATCCATCGCCGTCCACGCCACGCAAAAATCGGTCGCCAGCCCGGTGATGTAAACCGTCGTTATCCCCCGCTCGGTCAAATAACCGCTCAGGCCGGTCGGCGTTTTGTGATCGGCCTCCTCGAACGCGGAATAGCTGTCGATATCTTTGTGATAGCCCTTTCTGATAATCAACTGCGCGCCCGGTAAATGCAGGTCGGAATGAAGCGCCGCATCCCGACTGCCCTGCACGCAGTGCGCCGGCCACAGCACCTGCGGTCCATAGTGCGTTTCGATGGTTTCAAACGGTTGTTTGCCGGGGTGGCTGCCGGCAAAAGAGATATGCCCGGCGGGATGCCAGTCCTGCGTAATAATAATATTGTCAAACACCGCGGCCAGCCGGTTAATCAACGGAATGATTTTATCGCCGTCGTTAACCGCCAGATTGCCGCCGGGCGTAAAGCCGTTTTGCACATCCACCACGATAAGGGCGGCGCCGGCATCCGGCCGGTGTAACTGAATCTGTTGTTCGTCAGCATACGCCGACGCAGTGGTCTTCGTCATGGTCATCATGGCACCTGTGGCTAGCCATATTTTAAACAGGATCGGTCTGAGGTTATTGACAAAGCGGCAGCGCTAATCGGCAGAGCGTAAAGACTCGGCAAGGCGCTCCCCGTATGCCCGAGCACGCCGGTCAGGCACGATCGCTTTACTCTCCCGTTTCATTATCCTCGCTTAAATTTCCGTTATCGCTTTATCGACGAACCGGGACGCCGTCCTGCGCTATTTTTCACGCCGGCGCGCAGCCGCCGTAATGCCGGGCGGGTCATCCTGCGCAGAGGCTTTTCGGACACTAGCACCCGCCTGGCCGAAAAGCAATTTCGCCGGCGCGCGGAGAAAACAGGCCATCGGCCGGATACGCCTGGCGACGGCCGCTTTCGCCGGGGCCGGCTACCAGGCGATCACTAACGGCAGATAGGGTCTGAAATCCTGCTGCTGACGCTGGCGCTGATGATCGAACGTCAGTCGCATCACGTGTTCCGCGCCCGACGCCAGGCTCAGAACGCCGTCCTGCTGAAGGCGGCGCGCCGGCGCGGAGGGTTCCGCCGGGCCGCGCATCGTCAGCGCCAGCGAAGTCAATTGCCGCGCCCCGCAGGGATGGTTCAACGGCTGCCGTTTATCCGGCGCGAAGCGATCCGGCCGGCCGCTGAAGTTCATAAAAAACCACAGAGGCTCGGACAACGGCGCAATGCCGATATCCACTTCCAGCCCGGCCGGCAGATAGTCCGGCTGATAAACATCATAAGGAAACGCGGGCGTTTTTTCCGTGGGTGCGGAAGGACGCAAACCCACCCCGAACGGGGATAGGCTGCCGTCATCGCAGGCGATGCGGCGCAGAATATGCGTTCGGTCCTGGGCGTTCTCCTGCCCTTGCTGCGCCCCATCCGCGTAGATCAACTCAATGAACGCGTTATCAAAGAAAAAACGGC
Source organism: Affinibrenneria salicis (assembly GCF_008710095.1). The sequence continues at coordinate 6,630 of NZ_VYKJ01000021.1, read as the reverse complement.
GATTGGCCGTGCCCTGCCCCGGATGCACATTGGCGCTGCCTTCGCGAAAGCCGCTCTGCACCAGCAGATCGGCATAGCGGGCATTATCTCCGCTACAAATAAATACGTGATCGATTTCCATGCTTACTCCTGCACCGTTCGGCGCAACCAAACGCTATGCGAACGCCGACATCTTACGCCGGCGCAGCCGCAGCACAATCGCCGTCGGCCGGCATGCGCCGCCGCACCGCGCTATTTGTCCGGCCGTGGCGCGCCCCTGCCGCCGCCGGCGCTTATAATCATCCACACCGCCAGACCGACGACCGCCGAACAGATAATAAATCCGTCCGACAGCGTTTCCCCAAGAATCAGATAGCCCCACAGGACGCCGGAAGGCGGGATTAAGAACGTCACCGTCATGGCGCTCAGCGGGCCAATATCCGCAATCAGCCGGAAATAGAGGATATAAGCCAGCGCCGTGCAAATGACGCCCAGCGCCAGTATGCAACCCCAGGCCGCCGGCTGGCGCCAGTTTACCGGCGGCGCCGTCATCATCGACCACAGGAAAAACGGCAACAAAAACAGCGTGGCGCCCATCTGGCTGCCGGTGGCGACCAGTTTAGCATCGAGTCCGCCGCTCGCCGGGATCCAGCGTTTGGTTAAAAAACCGGCGACGGCGTAACAGGCGGTGGCCGTCAGGCAGGCGCCGACGCCGGCCAGCGCCTGCCTGACGGAATGCACGCCGCCGGCCGTCGTGGTAATCAGCGTAATGCCGGCCAGCCCAATCACCACGCCGGCGATCTTTTTCAGCGTCGCCGGCTCATGAAAAAACAGGCAGCCAATAAAAGCGCCCATCAGCGGCGTGGTGGCATTTAAAATGGCGGAATAACCGGCAGGCAGGAACCGGGCTGCGATACAGTACATCAAAAAAGGCAGGCCGGAGTTGATAACGCCCAGCGTCAGGCACAGGCGCAGCTTATGGTTGAAATCAAACCTGACGCGCAGCGCCGGCAGCATAACGCCCAGCGCGAGCAGCGCGAAGGTCACCCGTAAGAATGCGGTATTCACCGCGCCAAAGGCCGGCGCGGCAAGGCGCATAAAAAGGAAACTGGCCCCCCAGATCGCGGCCAGCGAAAACAAATTAACATAGTCTTTTTTCTGCATGCCCCAGCTCCTGCCCGCGCGGCGCGTTCTCCCTGAGCGAACGGCGCGTATGTTGATGATGGGCCATTGCAGCACGCCGCGCGGGTCGCCACAAACCAGATTTTCTGCGACAATTTAGTTTATCTAAACCGTTAAGAGGTCGGGATGAAATTACCCCCGCTGCATGCGCTGATCTGTTTCGAAGTCGCCGGCCGGCTGATGAGTATGAAAAAAGCGGCCGACGAGCTGCACGTCACCCCTGGCGCGATCAGTCAACAGATCGCAAAACTGGAGCAGTGGCTGCAGGTTCGGCTGTTTGTGCGCGGCGCGCGTACGCTGGCGCTCACTCAGCAGGGACAAACCTATCTGCGCGCTCTCCGTCCGGCCTTGAGCCAGATTAACGAAGCCACCAGCCGGCTGATGCAGACGGCCGAACAGCGCAACATCACCATTAGCTGCACCAGCGGCTTCGCCATGCAGTGGCTGCTGCCCCGACTGCCGGCCTTTGAAAAAATCAGCCCCGCCACCGATATTCAGATCGGCACCACCCACCGCAAAGTCGATCTCCTCGCCGAAGGCGTGGATTTCGCCATCCGTCATGGGCTCGGCCGCTATCCGGGACTGATTGCCGAACGGCTGATCGATGACCCGTTGCTGCCGGTATGCAGCCCGACCCTGCTGCCGGCGGACCGGAGCCAGCTCAGCGCGTCGGAGATCGCCGCCTTTCCGCTGCTGCACGATGAACATAAGCAGGACTGGGCGCTGTGGCTGCAGGCCGGCGGCGCCGATCCGACCGCCGCCGGCCTCGGCCCGGTATTTGTCGATTCAAATGGCGTTATCGAGGCGGCTATCGCCGGACTTGGCATCGCGCTGATTCGTCCGGCGCTGGTGCAACGCGAACTGGCGGACGGGCGGCTGACGACTCCGCTGCCCGTGGCGCTGGAGACGCCGCTGGCTTATTACCTGGTCTATGATCAATCGGCTCTGTTTCAACCGGTCAACCAGCGTTTTCATCGCTGGCTGACCGCCTGCGCCGCAGCGCAAGGTCATCGGTACGATGCCGGCGAACGTCCGGCGTAGACCGAACGCCGGACACTATTGACCGCGCCGCTGCGCCGCTTTCCATTGCCCGACCCGCGCGGCGGAAACATCGTCGGGGTAACACAGGGGAACGTAGCCGCCGGCCCGACGCCAGGCGCTGCGACCGCCGCACCGACTGCCGTTGCGCGCCCGGTTGTACGGGCAGGCGCAGGCGCGAGGATAATCGGCTATCGATTCTTCAATAATGCGCTGTTTAATCTGCGCATCGCTCAGCGCCGCGTTTTTAGCCCACGCAGAGTGCGCGCTCAGGCCAGATAAACTGGCCGTCAGCGCGGCGCAGATCAGCGTTTTTTCGATTATTTTCATGACGATAATTTAGCCGTTGGCTAACGCCGCCCGGCCCATTGCTGTAAAGGGAAAAGGCACGCCGCCAGGGCGTGTCGTTTTGCACGCCTGCCAGGCGGCGTCCGCATCTGAAAACGAGCCGCCGTCGGAAATAGCAAACGGCGCCGACATGCATCCTTTGAATATTATTTATCCCTGCTTTCTATAGGTCAATCTGCCGCGCGGCACAACGCCGTCGCCGCGCCGATATGGCGCTTAGCGCCGGCCGGCGTCTTTCGCCTGATAGCCAAACGCGTGTCTCTATTCCCCATCATCGACGCGCCTTTTGTGATCCAGCATAGATATTGAACAGCCGGTTCATCCGCTCGCTTTACAGCGTTAAAAGCGCGGTGCTAGTATCAATCCACAATATTATAGAACACAGTTTTATAATATAGAACAAATAGCGAAGCGAATCGCCAGCGACGGTTCGTCCCCCAGGTTCCGGTTACAGGCAAAAAGGTTGTGTTATGAATAAAGACAGGCAGTTTTCAGGCATTATCCCTCCGGTATCAACGATTTTTACCGATCGGGGCGCCTTTGATGAACAGGGTATGGCCACTCTGATTGATTTTCTTATCGGGGCCGGCGTGGATGGCCTGTTCTTTTTAGGCACCGGCGGCGAATTTTCACAAATGTCCGCGGACGAAAGGAAACAGATTGCCGAATTCGCCGTACGGCACGTCAATCATCGGGTGCCGGTTCTGATCGGCGTCGGCAGCACCAACAGCCGGGAAGCGGTACAGCTCAGCCGGCACGCCGCGCAGATCGGCGCGGATGCGGTGGTCGCCATCAACCCCTATTACTGGCAGTTGACGGAAAAGAATTTGCTCGGCTACTACAGCGATATCGCACAATCGATGGCGCTGCCGGTCATTCTCTACAATTTTCCGGCGCTGACCGGCCAGGATCTGCATCCGGCGCTGGTGAAAAAACTGGTCGGGCAACACGCCAATATCGTCGGCATTAAGGATACCATCGACTCCGTCGCCCACCTGCGCGAGATGATTGTGACGGTAAAAGGCGAATACCCGCATTTTTCCGTTTTTTGCGGTTATGACGATCATCTGCTGAACACGCTTTTACTCGGCGGCGACGGCGCGATTTCCGCCAGCGCCAACTTCGCGCCGCAGCTATCCATTGAAATCTATCGGGCGTTTATTCGTGAAGATCGCGCCAGCGCGGCGGAATTACATCAAACCTTATTGCAGTTGCCGCTGCTGTACAAAATCGATTCTCCCTTCATCAATGTGATTAAAGAGGCCTGCCGGTTATGCGGACTGAATATTTCGACCTGGTCGCTGCCGCCGTCCGGCCCGTTAAATCCACAGCAGAAAGAAAGCATAAAAGAGATTCTTAACCGCGCCGGGCTTATCTAATCGAGTGCGGCTGATCATTGATGCCCAATAGATTTTCGGACGCATAAGGACGATAAGCACCTCACGGAAGCCAGGCAGGCCGCCGGAAAACTGGAAGGTATACCTGTGAATAATGTCGAGAATGGTGAATAACTATGTCTATCGAGCTTATTTTTTCCAGCCGGAATAATGAAATTTATAATATCCGCACCCACGCGCCCGGCCCGCAGGGCGCTCTGCCTTTGACCGCCCGGATGCTGGTGGATTCTCCCAGCGGTAATATTTTCGCCATGACGCTCAACGCCGGTATGGGCTGGGCGCCGGAAAAACTGCTGGGCCGCGAAGTGTTGATTCTGGGCACCCAGGGCGGCATTCGGCGGCCGGACGGCACGCCGGTGGCGCTGGGCTACCACACCGGCCACTGGGAAATTGGTTTACAGATGCAGGCCGCGGCCGAAGAAATCAGCGGCGCTGGCGGCATCCCTTTCGCCGGCTATATCAGCGACCCGTGCGACGGCCGTTCGCAGGGCACCACCGGCATGTTCGATTCGCTGCCTTACCGCAACGATGCCGCTATGGTCTTTCGCCGCCTGATTCGCTCCCTGCCCACGCGCCATGCCGTTATTGGCGTCGCCACCTGCGATAAGGGGCTGCCGGCGATGATGATCGCGCTGGCCGCCATGCATAATCTGCCCACCGTTATCGTTCCCGGCGGCGCGACGCTGCCGCCGACCAAAGGCGAAGACGCCGGCAAAGTGCAAACCATCGGCGCCCGCTTTGCCAATGATGAGCTGACGCTGCAAGAGGCGGCGGAACTGGGCTGTCGCGCCTGCGCCTCCCCTGGCGGCGGCTGCCAGTTCCTCGGCACCGCCGGCACCTCGCAGGTGGTGGCGGAAGGACTCGGTCTGGCATTGCCGCATTCGGCGCTCGCCCCTTCCGGCCAGGAAGTATGGCTGGAGATCGCCCGTCAGTCCGCCCGGGCGGCGCTGGTGCTCGAGCGCCAGGGCTTAACCACGCGGGATATTCTCACCGATAAGGCGATAGAAAACGCCATGACCGTACACGCCGCGTTTGGCGGTTCGACCAACCTGTTGCTGCACATCCCCGCCATTGCCCATGCGGCCAAATGCGCGATTCCTACGGTCGACGACTGGACCCGGATCAATCGCCGCGTACCGCGGCTGGTCAGCGTGTTGCCCAACGGGCCGGTTTATCACCCGACGGTCAGAGCGTTCCTCGCCGGCGGCGTGCCGGAAGTGATGCTGCATCTGCGCAAGCTGGGCCTGCTGCATGAGGATGTGCTGACCGTTACCGGCCAGACGCTGGGCCAGAATCTTGACTGGTGGCAACAGTCGGAGCGGCGCGGTAAATATCAGGAGATATTGCGCGTTCAGGATAAGATCGAACCGGACGAGGTAATTATGAGTCCGCAACAGGCGAAAGAACGCGGCCTGACCTCCACCATTACCTTCCCGGTCGGCAATATCGCGCCCGAAGGCTCGGTAATAAAATCGACCGCCATCGACCCCTCGGTGGTGGGCGAAGACGGCGTTTATCGCCATACCGGCCGGGCCAAAGTCTTTACCTCGGAAAAGGCCGCCATCGGCGCGATCAAACACGGCGCGATCGCGGCAGGCGATATTATGGTGGTGATGGGCGGCGGACCGTCGGGCACCGGCATGGAGGAGACCTATCAGCTGACGTCGTCATTAAAACACCTGTCGTATGGCAAGCACGTCTCTCTGCTGACCGATGCGCGCTTCTCCGGCGTGTCGACCGGCGCCTGTATCGGCCATATTGGTCCGGAAGCGCTGACCGGCGGCCCCATCGGCAAACTGAGAGACGGCGATACGATCGAAATCATCGTCGATCGCGATCAGTTGACCGGCTCGGTTAACTTTATCGGCACGGAACAGCACCCCTGCAGCGCGGACGAAGGGGCGCGTATTCTGGCCGAACGCCCGCCGCATCCCGATCTGCAGCCGGACCCCGATTTACCGGACGACACCCGGCTGTGGGCGGCGCTGCAGGCCGCCAGCGGTGGAACATGGGCCGGCAATATTTACCATACGGATAAAATCATCGCCGTACTTAACGCCGGCCGGGACGCGCTGGCCGGCAAATAAAAAACGGCCTGACGTCTGGCGAACAGAATATATATTTTAAGTGCGGCAGGACGGCATCGCCGCATATCGCAGGAACGAATGCAGGAAAATAACCGGAGCCGGACGGCGATAGCCGAAACAATGGCGAGCGCCGCCGGTAGTTTGCAAAATGTCGGTATCTCCGTCATTATCGCCGACCGCGCATTGATTGCTTTCGGTTATTTTATTCTTCCGGCGGATGTAAATAACAGGCTGGAGAGTTAAGTATTATTAAATAATATATTCTTAATAACCCGAGTTGCAGGATAAAACGTTATCGTTTTGAGCAACGCAGCGCAGTGCAGCTTTACGGACGAGGCTCGTTTATACGCCTTGTAACGCGGCAAACCAGCGATCAGTTGGTCGCGAGCGGAGTTGAATGCCGCGGACGGCGGACCCGCCGGGGAGAAGCGCTGGAATGAACAGAATAAGCGAGCGCGGTCGACGCAGCTGAAGCCTGAAGCCTGAAGCCTGAAGCCTGAAGCCTGAAGCCTGAAGCCTGAAGCCTGAAGCCTGAAGCCTGAAGCCTGAAGCCTGAAGCCTGAAGCCTGAAGCCTGAAGCCTGAAGCCTGAAGCCTGAA
>NZ_VYKJ01000020.1 GCF_008710095.1 Affinibrenneria salicis | reverse complement strand
AAGGCTGGCCGTAGGTGGTTTTCAATGGATTGCTTTGGAAACAAAAAAAGAGCTTTTCGCTCTTTTTTCATAGACCTACAGACATCAGTGGACATCTATAGAAAAGAAATTGGAGCGGGAAACGAGATAGTCATTTCTCGCTCAATCGGCTGATTCAACAAGGGTTTTCGGTACACCTTGTTTGCTGACTGGTTATATTGTGTACTAGATCGGGGACCTTGGCAAGGTATATCAAATCGTTATACAGCAGGTATCAAGCCGCCCACAGAAACGACTTCGGTCGGCCATAAGCGAGGTGCAGACATTGCAACACATCTCCGGTGATGACTCACATGAATCTTTCGATGAAGGTTTCAACAACCTTTTTATACAGCTAATATAGATGGATAGAGAGAAGCAGATGCTTCTACAGATCAACCTTCTAATATAGTGGGCAGAACCTGAACATTGTGCTTAATACTCTTAATTAATATCTTATCGGTTCGATGACCGTCTTTGGGAAGAACACCTTTAGACATAATTGACAATTTTTTTAGTTGTTAGAATACTGTTATCAAAGGAGGGTAGCGCAACGAAACGGTTCACAGCCTTAATGGTTCTGTCCATGGTAAAAACTGAATAGGCTGAAATGGGAATAATTAACGACCATGCCAACCATGGTACATCTTCAAGAAACGAGCATTATACATAAAATAAATCAATTAGACTCGTCACCTTTAAACTATACCGATAAGGTATTTTACAAAAGCAAAATACCTTATCAAATACTAAATTATTTTATTTTTTTGGGCAGCCAAATAGTAGGTGATTTATTGCTGAAATCAAATTTTTTGCTGGACAGAGTCATTTCCCCGCTATCGGTTTCAGTGCATTGATGTTTCTCAGTCAGGAGCTGCTTCCAGTTACCAGGTGATACTCGAATTTTTTGTAACTTTCCAATATAAAAAGAAACGCAAGGATTACTCCAGTAACCACCGCTTTTAGCAGATGCTTCAATTCTCTTGAATAAATCTTCCTTCCAAGGAGCATTAGAGATTAAAGCTTCTCTTAAGTGATTTAATTCAGAAATGACAAAGCTAGAAAGTTTTTTGTTCTTAAAGTGCTCGGTTGCAAGTTCGTAAAATTTTTTCCCATTTTCTAAATCACCAGTTTTATAATGAAGTAGCCCCATGTTCGCGAAAGCATGCGGATAGGAATCCTTATCTTCATGTTTTAACATTTCCTTTACGGAATCAATGGCTTTTAAATAAGACTTAGGAGAGATCTCATCTTTTTCCATATGTTCTAGGGAGATTGATGAAAATATAAGATTGAGTTTAAGTGTTTCATCATTAGGATTTATTAATAACCCTTTTAGAGAAATGTCTCGGCATTGACCATAATCATCCAATAAAGAAGCAATATAGGATGCATGTATAGCAGGCTTGGGATTGAATGGCTCCTCTTCAAGCCATTTTTTAGCAAAGTAAAGAGCTAACTCCATATTTTTGTTGTAATAAGCTTCTTGATACTTAGCCTCAAATGCTCGTTGCTGTTTAATCAAGTCTGCATGTTGAACCAGATTTTTGATATTGCCTTTCCGTTCGGCCCATTTAGCCTGAGCAAATACATTACCATTCGGATATTTTAGAGAGTTTCCAAAATGTGTTTTAGCTTTCTTTATTGCACCGCTTTTTAGTTCAAGTGTGCCGATCGAGCTCTGCAATTCTGATATATGGCAAAAAGGATAACCAAATTCTAAAGCTTTTTTAGAGTGCGCCCAATACCGAGAATTTCGGCCGTAAGCATTTGAAATCGCCAACTCTGATGCTAACAACCAAGGGTCATTGTTAATGTTAGGATGCTTGATTAATATATTATGTGAACGTTCAAAATCCTCTAAGTTAAAGAAAAATCTTGATGACACTCTTGTAACCCACCTATTATTAATCGATAAGCCCAACCCAGTAAGAATGGCTTTTTCGGCCTGACTAATTTGACCAATACTCATATATAGTCTCGATAAATCAATCCATGATAGGCAATCATTTGAATTATTTCTAAGCCATATTTTTTTATCTCTTATTTGAGATCGAATATCATCATTGGCTATACCTTCTTTCATTTTACCGGAAATTATGTTCTGGCAAAACATTGAAAGGGTAGAAGGAATTTTTTTATTGCTCTCAATAATATATGTTGCTGCCTGACGAGATATATCGATGGCATTTTCAGTATAAGAAACGCTAAGCAACTCAATGGCAATATCGATGTTTGGTCGCTCGAGGAAAATTTCTTGTAATTGCTTTAAGTTAGAGAAATTAAGCGTTGGAGCTGTACTTCTGCTTAGTGCACGAAGTTCTGCTGAATAAATTGCCTCCTCAGATTTAAACCATGCCGGAGCTAAAACTCTATTGTCATCTGGTTTTAATATACTCATTACTCCCCCGTTTTTATTTTACTTTTCACTTGGACTTGTTTAATCAAATAGTCAAACTCACTCACCAGTCGGTCTAGCCCAAGAACAGGTTTTTTCATTCCAATTGTTTTAATCATACCTCGTTCTTTATAATTGGGATGACTACATTTGATGATAATTTTTTTAAGCCTATCTCCTAACCATTTCGGTTCTAAATTATCAAAATTAATGATTGATTCATTGAATGCATGCTCAAGATGATGAAGTGATTGCTGATATGAGTCTCCACTCCCCCCCATAAAATAGGTGCTATATCTAATGGCAATTTTTCCTTTAATAATCCATTGATTGTTACACCCAAGAAAAGAAATGCAACAATAGAACCAAATTGATATAGATCACAACGTTCTCTACGATCAATCCATTCTTGAGGAACATATCCATAAAGTTGTTCCGGGGGAGCATAACCTCTATCTCCAGCAATATCTATTGAATCATGCCAATGTGGTTGACCCTGTAAACTTGCCCTACCTAAATCACCAATCTTTGCACCTGTACCAGAAAAAATCATAATATTTGAAGGTTTCAAGTCTTGATGAGATATTTTTGTGCTGTGTAGTTGATTCAATCCAATTGCAACATCTTTTAAATATTCAAGTTTAGCTGTTAGAGTTATTTCTTTGGATATTTCAACATACTTTCTAATATCACCACTATCCGCAAGTTCCATTACCAAGAATGGAACAACATTCATAAAATTATTATCTAAAGCTATCTGCCCACGATCTAATACTTTAACTATTTTCCGAAATCGTTTAGATAAACAAATTTCATTAAGTTTATTCTCAAACTGATAATTTGAAGTCAAGCTTGCGAGTTCTGCCATAACGTCTTTGTTTTGAGCAACTGACCGCATTAAGGTTTCATGAAAATCGAAGGCTTTAAGAAATGCTTTGGTTTTTGTATCTATATTTTCAACTTCATAAGAAACTGAGAAATGACCACCTGTACCATTTCCCTCTGCTTGAACTCCAACTAAAATACGCCTTCCTACTAACCATTTGTCGTTAAGTGTATGACCTGATAGCTGTTTAGCAGGGCTTAATGCTTGAGTAGTTTGAAGCATAACATACTCCATATTGTCAAAGTTATTAATTAGTTATGTAAGGCATGAATGCAGGGCTGCGTGTAGGTAACACAGAATAATACACCTCAGTTCATAACAAAAGCTTGAGGCTAAAACATTACGTGTTCAATCTTGGTGCACAAGACTTTCCCCGTCAAACCAGCCCGCATCCTGTGGTCGTTTTCAATGTAACTACAACGAAGCCAGTGCTCAGGTAAAGTAAATTTAAGCTGGTTAAAAATGCATATAGATTTTAGCACGTTACGGATACAGCACTGAATAGTATATGTCCGCTGGCACAGGCTGAAAACTTTGCCCCAAAACTGAAGTCCTCTCATCTACGCAAAATCTGAAGTAGATCGGCTGGTCAACAGAGTCAAATTTTAGGCAGGACTCGGTTTTCGCCCTATTTGGGCAGTCTCTGCGACCAAAAACATTTTCACACAGCCTGAGCACATAGCCGACTGCCAGATCAGACTACGCTCAGATCAGCGAAAGTTCCTACTCGAGTATGAGTCAGTACGCTCCGATTTATTCAACGGCACTCTACACCGATTTCCCATAAACCCGCTCCACATACCGCCCTCGCCCATCCCCATGCCCCAAATCCATTGACACCAGTGAGCGTGCTTCACGATTACTGAAACCCTGTTGCCGGTAATAATACATCGCATCCTGCGCCCAAGCATAACGCAGGCTGTGTGGGGAGTATTGCCCCTTTAGTCCTGCCATAGCAGTTTGTGAACGCCAGTGGTTGATGGCGCTTTTCAGATCCGGTTTATCAATCAACCGGCCGTTGCGAGTATCGGCAACTGCCAGCGCCTGATTTACTGTTTGTATTAACGCTTCCCGATCCAGAACTCGCGTTTGCCGGGGCCGTCCGCCTTTGGTGCCGAATACAACCATCAATTGCTCGTCGCCTCGATCCAGCGCGGTGGCCCATGTCTGGAGCGACTGCGAACATTGCACCGCTTCCTGCGAACGTAGGCCCATCATTCGTGCCAGTTGCAGCGTCAGCGCGAGTCCGGTGTCTTTCTGTTGCAGGGCTTTCAGCGCCGCCTGATAACGCTCCGGCGTGATCGCCTGCCGCGTACCGTTCCGGCTGGCACCGCTCAGCCCTAACGCCTTGTTGCTCAATCGCTCCGCATCCGCCAGCTTGTTCCGCCCGGCAGTCCGCAGCATCACTCGCACTGCGGCCATCTCGTTATGCAGCGTGCGCAGTGTAATTCCCTGTTCTAACCGCCCGGCGATATAGCATTCGATATGTTTCGCTTTCAGATGCTGCACCGTGCGTATCTGAATATTCAAAGACAGCAGATGACTGGCAAGCCGCTCTGCAATCTTTAGTCGGTCATGTACCGTCTTATGGCTGCCGCCAGCCTGTCGGGCCAACGTTTGCATCTCCCGGCTTAAGCGTGACATATGCTATCCCCCATCCTCAATAACCTCTGTTCTCCGGCGCACGGCGATTTACGACACGGATTTACCGTGCCGCACTGAACAATACCTGCGCGCCGGAGCGGCAGCGGTTGAGGTATGACGGGGATATCGGTTATGCACTCGGTGCAGCCGCCTGCATCAGCAGGGTAATCCCCTCAGGCTGAAAGCCTGCCTCAGGTATCGGTTCAGTCCTCCTCTGATAAGTGGATTGATGAGAATTGACGCAGAAAATGTGCGTCAGATGACAGGTCGCGCCGGAAAGCGCTGTGGTGTAAGGGCTGGCGCAGAGATTGTTCGCGGCGTCACTTGCAACGGCTTTGCGCCGTATGAAGTGACGCCGCTGCCTCATGGATGCATTCGCTGAGGCAGCAAAAGACCGCAGACGGTTGCGCCAGCAATAAAGGTTGTTGTACGCATCAGTGCGTATGCAAAAAGCAGTTGCTTCACTAAGAATAAACAGGATGCAGCCCTAAGGCGTTGGGATAAGTGAGCTACCATCGCCGCAGCGATCACCCGCAAAGTGGTAGCGGGGCGGGTTGGTGTCGACCACACAGGTTGGTCCTGCGCGTTGTCTTGAAGGTCGTGGCAACGTGGCGTGCTGCGTGCAGCAGCGGTGTGACACTGACAATCTACTGCGCCAAAATCCGTATATCAAGCGGCTAACGCGCTGCGCTTGTTGGCTCCTTACTGGATTTCTATTCCATAGAAATCCAGTAAGGAGCGTCTAAATCCACTGACAGTATGAAAAAAATTTTGTAAATTTTCACCGGGTGGGTTTTCAATCCCTCTCCCCTTCTCCGCCCTGCTCACGCCCGATATCCTGATAACGTGAAGGCCAGATCTCTTCCGGCTGTTTTTTCAGTGCATCCGCAATTAAGCGCTCCCCCTTCGGCCAGTGTCGCGTCAACGCATTCGCCAGCGTGGACGAGGCCAGTCCCGCCTCTCTGGAAACCGCAGCCAGCGTTGTTCCCTTCTTTCTCAAAGATGCAATGATATCAGCTGGATGCCAGTCATTTTTATTCATTTCTCTAACTCCTCTTCATAACGAATTTCATTAATTATCCTGTTTTGGGATAATTAATGAAATGACTGATATTCGATTTTGGGATATCAGTCAAGGTTAACGAAATGGCGTCAATTTATTCAGAAGAATATCAAAGCGTTATAAAAACGCTTCGGGCAGCCAGAATCAGGAAAGGCATCAGCCAGCAAAGTCTGGCCGAATCATTAGGCCGACCACAGTCGTTTATCGCCAAAGTCGAAAATGGTGAACGCCGGCTGGATATTGTGGAATTTGCCTGTATCGCACACCTGCTATCCATTGATATCGCCACAGTTTTAGAGAAAATAATTAATAAAAAACAGTTAAGTAGATATAAGCCCTAACCAACCGCCGATGCTGTTAATCCTATTTTGGGATAAATCAATCCGTCATTGATAGTCAATCCGGTCTTTCTAACGGAATTGATCAGATGGCTTCCATTTACTCCGATGAATATCAGCGCGTTATTAAGGCGCTGCGCGAGGCGCGTATAGCGAGAGGGGTCACGCAGGAAAGTCTGGCTCAGGCGCTGGATCGCCCTCAGTCGTTTATCGCCAAGGTCGAAAACGGAGAGCGCCGGTTAGACATCGTCGAATTTGTCCACCTTGCCCGTTTGCTCTCGATCGATCCCATCAGCATCATTGGCAAGATCCCGGCGAAACATAAGCCGCTTAGCGCAAAATAATTTCACGTAACAACGGCGCGCCTTCCACAGGCTGCATCCAGCTGCTTGCCGCGATACCGATCGCACCGACACCTCGCGGCGCAGCGGTTTTCATCACGGCTTCCCCGGCCTCCCACCGATCCAACCTGTCGGCCCATTCCTGCATCATCATCCGCCGCTGATCAACGTAAACCGCATGGTTATAAGCGGCGCGGATCTTATTAGGATCGGCATGGGATAATTGCACTTCGATCCACTCTTTCGGGTAGCCGAGTTCGTTAAGCGCCGTCGAGATCGTCGCCCGGATGCCGTGACCGGTTAGTCGGTCTGCATAACCCATACGTTTCAGCGCGCTGTTAAGCGTATTTTCGCTGATGCGCTTTTGCAGATTGTTGCAATTGGGAAGCAGGTAGCGTTGCGCCGGTCGTCGCTTCTGCAACGTTAAAAATGCTTTCACGATGTCGATGGCCTGTCGCGGCAGCGGCACCACATAAGCCGGGACGCTGTTACCTTCCCGGCGCATTCTGACCTGCAACTGTTTGACCGATGCGGGTGGAATAATCCACAGCCCACGCTTAAGATCGAACTGGTCAGGTTCAGCAAGGCGCAACTCGCCGGTACGCACGCCGGTCAACAACAGCAGGCGTAAGCCCTGTTGGGTTGTCTCCTGCCCGTTGTAGTCGCGCAGCTTGCGCAAAAACGACGGTAACTCATCCATGCGCAAAAAGGGATTGTGCGTCACAGGCGGTCGGGGCGCGGCTACAATATCCAGATCGCTGGCCGGATTGTAGCGCACGCCTTTTTCCACTTTGGCATAGCGAAACAGTTGGTTCAGCCACGTTCTTACTTTCTCAGCGGTGGTAAATGCCCTCCGCCGCTCAATCCGGCGCAGAACTTCCAAAATATGCGACGGCTCTACATCGAAAATCGGCAGACCACCCAGCGACGGCAGCACGTCTTTAGCGAAAATGCGATCGATCTGCGACAGCGTGCTTTGTCGTCCGGTTTCCAGACTCAGCGCCTTGAAGTCTCGCCACTGGCGGAACACCGCATCAAAGGTATTTTGCTCCGCAGCGTTGCACTGCTGCCGGTAGCTACGCGGGTCGTTACCCGCAGCCAACTGCGCACGCAGTTCGTCGCGCTGCTGGCGCGCCTGTTTCAGGGAGAAGGCGGGGTAAGAACCGAGCGAGATTCGCTGCTGTTTACCCTGCAACGAAAAGCGGAAGTGCCATTTCTTCGCGCCGTTGGCGGTCACGAACAGCGACAGCCCGCCGGTGTCGTTCAGGGTATAGGCTTTGCCGGTGATGCGGGCCTGCCGGGCGACGGCATCGGTTAACGCCATAGGGGTTGCCTCCTTCAGTGCTGAAGAGAGGTGTACCGCGCACTGGGAAGCGACTCAGCAAACAATCCGCACCCACAACGCACCCGATTTTCATGTACTAATTTGTGTACTACTTCGGCGTGGCTGACGGTGGTTTCCAGTGGATTTTACTGGATGCTCAACAGAGCGATTACCCTGTTGAATCAGAGAGCTACAGACGTTGGTGGACATCTATAGAAAAGAAATTGGAGCGGGAAACGAGACTCGAACTCGCGACCCCGACCTTGGCAAGGTCGTGCTCTACCAACTGAGCTATTCCCGCATATTGCTGATGTGGACTATTCCGGCTTAGCGCGTCAATAAAACGAAAGCATAACAGCCACCGCTAAATCTGGTTAACCTGATGAATTATATCGTCATTTTTCGCCAACTCGATTTAACGGGCTGCATTATGAACCAATCGATCGGCGCTGGCAAGCGCTTTTCGCCAGAAAATTATGCCGCCAGACGAACGATGAAAAAAAGAACGAAAAGCGGGTCTTTCCGGCCAGACCGCACGCGCGGCAGAAGAATCGCCGCCCGATCCCTGAACCGAACCGGCCGACGCGGCGTTATCTGGCCAGCATAATCTTTGCCGAAATGGCGAACGCCATGATGGTCATAATGATTTTAATCAGCTTTTTCCCGTTTTTAACGATCATCCTGGCGCCGAGGTAGCCGCCAATGAACTGACCCAGCAGCATCGCGATGCCCACCTGCCAGAGTATCGAACCGCTGCTGATAAAATAAATCAGCGCGGCCAGGTTGCTGGAGAAATTCAGCAGTTTGGCATTGGCGGTCGATTTTACCAGGTTGTACCCCAGCAGCAGCACCAGCGCCAGGCAGAAAAAGGTACCGGTGCCCGGACCAAAGAATCCGTCATAAAAACCGATTAACGGCGCCGGCAACCCGGCGAACAGGCTGACGGGAATTATCGTTTTTTTATCCAGTTCGCCAATTCCGGGCGAGAACAGGAAATAGAGCGCGAAGCCGATGAGCAATACCGGGATAATAAAAGTCAGAAATTCGCTATTAATACGGTTCAATAAATATCCGCCCAGCAGTGCGCCGAGAAAAGTCGTCGGAATCATAATGGCTGACGTTCTGAAATCAATTTGTCCCGTACGAATAAAATGCCAGCTGGCGGAAAAAGTGCCGGCCACCCCGCCCAGTTTATTGGTGGCGATGGCCGCCGCCGGTGGAACGCCCGCGGCAAGCATAACGGGAATGGTCACCAGTCCGCCGCCGCCGGCGATGGCGTCCACCCAGCCGGCAATAATGGCGACCACGAAAAAGAGCAAAATAAGCGCGAGCGAATACTCCATCGTATTATCCTTCTATTTGGGCTGATTGGGCCGGTTTTTTACTGAATATACCGACCCGGCTTCAGGCAGGCATCGGACGAATAAAGCGTCTGAACCGCCATTAGCGCGCTGGCGGCCTGAGCCGGCATTAGCGTCAATCCCCGACCGCAGGCTCAAATTGTGTTTTTTTGCTCACGCTGTCCGCTATTCATCAGCGTTGATAACAGCTTATCCGCTCACATACATATTCATAGATACAGAACCGGGCAATCTGCTATATAACAGAATGAGGCCCACGGCCGACACCGGCGGCCAGCGTCTGTATCAGTCGATTGCCGCTGCGCTAAAACGATGATTGAATGCGGGGAGCGGTTGCCCGGCTTCGGTACGGCGGCTGGCGCGCGATCTCGGCGTGAGCGCTATGACGCAACCCGGCGATACGGTCCTCGTACAGTCCCCGCCTATTACATTCTGCATACGCCGGGCCTCAACGTGACTGAAATTCCGATGGTCGATAACCGCATGGTTTATCGGCCATGCGCCGTGCGCGACGGCCCCCCGGTATGCGCGATGGTGTTTATCCCCAGGTTCAACAATCCTGCCGGCGAAGTGTGGCCGGAGGCGGACAAACGCGCGGTTGTGAGTATGGCGGATCGGGCGGGAGCCACGATCATTGAGGACCACATCGATGGAGATGCCTATTTCGGCGACATCAGGCCGTGGCCGCGGCGCGCCTTCAGCGATCGCGTCATTCTGCGCAGCAATGACGCCAAAACCATTTCACCGGACATTTGCCTGGGATGAATAGCGGACTCGCGCTGGTCCAATCGCATCGCGGCCATTAAATACAGCGCCGCCAAAGTGACCGCGGTATATCCGCAGGCGATCGTGGCCGAATTTCTTCAGTCGGCCGGCTACCATCTTCACATAAGGCGTCCGCGCGTCAGCATAGAGCAGAACGACCGGGCGAAGCGGGTAGCGGTATTGACCCATTTCCCGCCGGCGACCCGCGTATCCAGTCCGGCCGGCGGCTATAAGCTGTGGATAGCGCTGCCGCCCGACGCGCCGGATTCGCGGACCCGCTTCGCCGCGGCGAAGCGGGACGGCATCAGCATCGCGCCGGGCCATTTTTTTTCCATTACCCGCAGCGTCGATCGTTGCCTGCGGCTTAACGCGGGGATCGGCTGGAGCGCCGCGGCCGAGCGGCTAATCCGCCGGATCGCCGGGCTGCGATTCCGGCCGTCGGTCGATGCAGACGGATCTGCGCCAGGCAGCGTCGCCGGCTCTTCGCTGGCGCAGCGCGAGTGACGCGGCGCGACGCAGAAAATCGGCAAACTGTTCGCACACTGGCTGCGCGGAATTGACCGTTATGGACAGCTGCACGTCCGGCAGGGGCGGAAACCCTTCGGCCGGCGTGAGAATCACGTGGTCCTGGCCAACGGCGCTGTGGGGCAGCACGCCGATGCCGAGTCCCGCCGAAATGGCTGCCCGGATGTTCTCATAAGAGGCGCTTTGGTAGGCGCAGAAAACAGGCATGGCCGTCTGCGCCAGCGCGCGCCGCGCCGCATGCCGGTAAGCGCAGCCCTGCGGAAACGCGACCAGCGCAAGACTCTTCATCTCCTGAAACAACAGCCGGCGCTGGCCGACCCAGCGCAACGGTTCACGCCACAGCGGCGCGCCGCGGCCGGCGATCTCTGCCGCCTCATCTCCATCGTCGACGGTATGTTTATAGATCGCAATATCCAGCGCCTGACGCTCCACCAACGCCAGCAGGTGGTCAGACAGCGCCGATATCACCTCAACGCGCAACTGGCGGTTGGACATCATGCTGTGAGAGATGGCCTGCTGCAGGTCGGCGATCCTGAAATCGTCCGGTATGCCGAGCCGGATCCGCCCCGTCAGCTCGGGCCGCCGGATGGCGCCAACCACATCATCCAGTCGCGCCAGAATCTCGCGCGCCGAAGGCAGCAGACGTTCGCCATCCGGGGTCAGGCCGACGATATGTCCCTGGCTGCGTTTAAGCAGACGGCAACCGAGGATGCTTTCCAGTTTTTGCAAACTCTGCGTAATGGCCGACTGGCTGCGGTGAATCTGCGCGCTGGCGCGCTGGAATCCGCCATTTTCGGCAATCGAGACAAAGGCCCGCAGGTGTTCCAGCGTGACCCGGCGCTCGCCCGCCAGCTGCGGGGTGACAGACGGCATATATCCCTCCTCGATTATTAATTAAGCCGATGATGAGAGCGTCATTATTAATTTTCGATAATACAGAGCCGGGGGGATGATTGCATCAGGTTCATTTCGGGAGACAATATGCACACACTGCGGCACTTCACCCTGGCCATCTTTTTTAGCGTGGTCTGGAGTTCGGCGTTTATCGCCGGCAAGATCGCGCTGATCGATGTCGATCCCTTTATCCTGCTTAGCCTGCGTTTTCTGCTCAGCGCGGCGATTTTACTGCCGTTTTGTTTATCCCGGCCGGCCAGCCTGTTCGCGCGGCGCAACGTCATCAACGGTTGCCTGCTCGGCATACTCAATAACGCGATCTACCTCGGCCTGACCTTTCAGGCGCTGCAGTTTATCCGTCCGTCGCTGGTGGTGGTGATCGTCAGTTGCGCCCCATTCGCGACGATGCTGCTGGCCACCCTGTTCGGTCAGGAACGGATTGGCGCGATACGGGCCGCAGGCATACTGTCCGGCGTTGCCGGCGTCGTCGTCATCGCCGGCTGGCATCCGGTGACGACATGCGATTTAACCGGTATCGGGCTGGCCGCCGCCGGTACGCTGGCGTTTGCCGCCGGCACCGTGGCGTTTCACGATCGGGCGCGGGGGCTGCGCATCCGCGATGTGAATTTCTGGCAGTCTGTCGCCGGCATCGCCGCGCTTCTGCCGGCCGCCGCGCTGCTGGAACACGCGCCCACCCATCTGTCGCGTGCGTCGCTGGCGGCGATTGTCTGGCTGGCGCTTGTCGTCACCATTGGCGGCATGGCGCTCTGGTTCTGGCTCATTCGTACCGACGGCGCATCGGTCGCCGCCTCCTGGCATTTGATGAACCCGTTCTGCGGCGTTTTTCTGTCTTATCTTCTGCTGGATGGCGCGCTAAAACCCGGCGATTTCATTGGCGCCGGTATGGTCGCGATAGGTCTGCTGCTGACCAGCGCGAGACGACGGCCAGGCATGAAGGCCCCGCACGACGCGACGGACAGATAGCCGCGGCGCAGCCTGTGTCGGCGCAATGCGATTCGCCACACGCGGACCCACTGTCTACACTTAACAGCATATGGATTAAGTCGATATTGGCGGCAAAGCATGGCGACGAGCGGATTTTCCCGCCGCCCGGCCGCCGGGAACCGGGGCCGGGCGCATAAGGCCGGCGCACGCCATCTTGCCGGCGTCGTGCCGGCGTCACCCCGCCGAAGCGCCCGCTGTCGGGATGATCCCGTCGTAGTATCGTCCCGCATCGCCGATTAACATCATCTGTAAAAATGAGACGAGGAATCTGTCATGTCATTAGAAAAAGTAGTCTATCGCGCCAAAGCTAAAGCCACCGGGGGCCGCGATGGCCACGCCACCTCATCCGATGGCGTGCTGGATGTCAGGCTGGGCGTCCCGAAAGAGATGGGCGGCGCCGGCGGTGAAGTCACCAACCCGGAGCAGCTGTTCGCCGCCGGTTACTCCGCCTGCTTTCTCGGCGCAATGAAATTCGTCGCCGGGCGCGACAAGATCGCCATACCGAAAGAGGCGTTTATCGAAGGCGAAGTGGGGATTGGACCGCTGCCGACCGGCTTCGGTATCGAAGTAACGCTGAACATTCACCTGCCCGGTATGGATGCCGCCGAAGCGAAAAAATTGGTGGACGCCGCTCATATCGTCTGCCCCTATTCCAATGCCACCCGCGGTAATATTGACGTGACGCTGAATATTATCGGCTAAGCGGTCAGCCGCCATGCTCATTGCTGAAAAATAACGCCCGGGATAATGATCGTAGAGCGGAAGGGCAAAGAAGTACAATAGAGAAGACCACAGATCGTGCGCCGTATGCGGGTGAGAGCGGTCGCCAGACGGCGGCGAGAACCGGCAGGCGCACCCTCTTTGGATAAAACGTTACTGATAATTGAGTGTAAAGGTAACGTCGCCGTTGGCGGAACCGGCGGTGACGCTATCCTGCGTCGCCACATATTGACCGAAAAACACCAGCTGCGCGTTGCTGGCGCCAGCGGTCAGCGGATATTGTTCGCTCGCATTGCCAATAGAAAGACGGTTGCGATCCTTGTCCAGAATAGCGACCCCTACATGACTGGCGCTGCTGTCCGTACTTAATGCCAACAGCGTGGAATCATCCGCATCCGTCGTACCGGAAAACGTAGCGGATACCGAAGTAACCGCCGAACCACAACTTTCAAGATTAATCACAAATCTGACCGGCGTCGCCCCCGTTTTACTCACGGCGAACTGTTTTGTAGCCAGCGTTCCCATATTGACGGTCTGCTCTTGCGAATCCACGCTGACCGAACAGCTGTTAGACACCAGGGTCGCGGTGAGCTGCATGTTCGTCATCCCCAGATCCGCGTGTGCGGACAACAAACAGCCCCACAGCCCAAACACCTGCGCTATGCGTATGGCAACCGCGCGACGATAAAAAATATCCGGCAAGATCATGCTTATTCCCCTTCAGTCGAAGTCGACGCGCAGATAGGCCAATGCGGTCACAACGCCCGCCTCCGGCTTATTGCCGGTTACGCTGACCGGATAGGCCGTGATCGTCACATTGGCGCTTTCGTTATCGTCCAGCTTAAAGGGAAGTACGCTGGAAAGATCGTTTGGCGTCAGCGGACTATTGCTGCTGTCGGTAATCACAAAGCCAACATCGCTATTGTCGGACACAATGGCATTGCCGGACGCCGTATCCGCCTGAACTCGCAGCGACAGGCTGGACTGAGCATCAATACCGTTACATGAAATATTGATCGTCCGGGTGACCGGCTTCACGCCGTCAGCTATCGCCCCTGCGGTTTTAAACGCGCCGGTAGAAATATTGCCAAAATCGATGGCAATCACCTGTCCGGCGTTCAGTTCGCAGCTTTGCGGCACCGTCATCGTCCCGCTCAGATACCCTTCCACCAGCGGAGAGCCCGTTCCCTGTCCCGTACCGCCCTGATTGCCGTACACGGAAAAAACAGGAATCGACGGCAGCGTCGTCACGCCGACAAACTTGCGTTTAATGCGGAAGCTCACCTGCACCCGGCTGCCGGTCGTCGCCGTCCCGCCGCATTTCCCGTTACAGTTATTGGATAAATCAGTAAAAGGGACATTATGGTAACTGCTGGCGCCGGCGGCATTGTACACATAGATCTGAGAGGCGACCTGCAGGTAATCATTACCGGTGATATCGTACCAGTTCGCGGAACCGTCCGTGAAAGAGAAGCTGAGATCCGATCCCGCCACGGCGGTATAATAAACGGTATCTTTATTATTGCATCCGCCGCTTATCGTATAGGAGCCGCTGTCTGTTTTTTGGTTCCATCCGGTGGTATAGCCAACATAGTTTTGCTGTGAGGAAAAATTAAAATTAAAATCATAATTTACCGGTGAACCAGAGGCTGTATTACACTGCGTTGCCAAAGCATGCGGCGGTAAAAAAAACCAGAGTCCGGCCAGAAATAACCACCCGCATTGTTTGCTCATAAACTCCATTAACGTTCTTACCTTCTTGTCCATAAGTATTTCGCCTTAGCGTAATTTACCGGCTCATTAAAAGTCCTCAGCCAACTACTGATAACTCAGCGTGAAGGTAACGTCTCCGTTGGCGGTGCCGGCGGTCACGCTATTTTGCGTCGCTACATACTGACCGTAGAACACCATCTGCACGCTGCTGGCGCTGGCGGTCAGCGGATATTGCTCGCTGGCGCTGCCGAGCGGGATACGATTGCGTTCCTTATCAAGGATCGCAATACCCACGTTGGTTGCCGTACTTTCGCTGTTTAGCGCCAGCAGGGTCGCATCATCTTGATCAGCGCTGCCGGTAAAGGTGGTGGATACGGAGGAGACCGCCGCGCCGCAGTTTTCAAGAACGAGAGCGAAACGCACCGGCGCCAGCGCATGGGAAGCCGCCAAAAATTGCTTCGTCGCCACGGTTCCCATATCCACCGTTTTATTCTGCGAGTCGGTGCTGACCGCGCAGGTATTTGACGTCAGGTTGCCATTGATCTGGATATACGAGTCGGCAGAATAGGCGACCGGCGCGCTGCCCATGATGCCCAGCGCGATGCTCCCCACAATTAATTGATAAATTGTCATAATGACCTCACTGGTAGGAGAACGTCACGCCGACCAGGCCATTAGCCGTTCCCGCCGTCATATCGCCGGTTCGCACGTATTTAAACGTTAGCGGGAACGTCAAGGCCTGCCCCTGGCTGGAAATATCGGCCACAGAGAACTGATTGGTATTGCCCTTACTGGAGTTGTCCGGGCCCAGATTAATCGGCGTGCTGCTGCCGTTATAAAAAGCCTGAATGCCGATGCCTTTGGCCGTAGAGTCGCTGCTAAGTCCGATAATGTTGCTGATATTGCCGGTATTGGTCTGATCTGAAACCGTCGCCGCCACATGAATCCCCGTATCGCAGGTCAGGGTTATCGACGTGGATTTTGCCTCCGACTGGCTCCCCACGGAGGGCAAAGTGCCGGTGGAAACATTGCCCATATTCACCACGCGATTGGCCCCTGACTGTACGTTACAACCCGTAGCGGCAACGGTGATTTGCGTCTGAGCAATTTTTATATAGGCGGAGTCGGTAAAAGAGCCGTCGGTGCCATAACACTGAACCAGCGCAATATTTTGCGCGGCCAGCGTCGTCGTCCCGGTCTGTAAGTGTCCGGTGGTTTTTACCAATGTGACCTTGCCATATCCGCCGATGCCATTATATGGAACGGTATTGGTCCCTGGCGCCGGATACCATTGATTTCGCGTGGTAAGCAGCGCGGAATAGTTCGTGGCGTTGGTATCCTTCACGCCAATGACCAAACCAATGCCGGGCGTGCCGGAATCGTAAATAATATAATTAACGCCGCTGATGGTCGTCGTGAGTCCCGTACTGGGCCGCACGGCAGATACATAAGCGCGCGCCGTCGCTTTACTTGAGTTATTACACATGTACACATTCAGGTTACTCGCCGACCAGGCCGGACCGATTTGCTGCCCGATGGAGACATCATCCGCCGGGCCGGCATAACTTATCGCGCCGCTAAAGGTCAGCGTCAGGTCATTACCACACTCGCCGGTCAACGGTAATGCCAGCAGACACAAGATGAAAAAAAGTACGCCGGGCCGCCCGGCCCGATTGCCAAAACGGCGGGAAGCATCGCGACGCCCCCTTGTTAACTTACTCATTTCTGACACCCCACTTTTGCGTAACTGATCGCCTTCGTTTCGCTGTCTTTCGGCAACGTATACGGCACAACGCACTGCTGGCCTGGCGCATCGCCCCATTTAACCTTGAGATCGCCGTTTTGCGGCAAACCGGACAAATAAACCTGGCCATTATCGCCGACAATGCTGTCGGCCCGGCCGTCGGCGCTCGCGACGGAAGCCCCGAAAGGCACCGGCTGACCACCAGGACGAACCAGCGTAAGCAAGGCTCGTGAGCCGATACGCGTCATAAACTCAGCGCGAACCAACGCCCCCTGCGTAGGCACCACATTCACAACCGCATCATCCAGATCCGCATTGTCTTTCAGTGTGGTGGTATCCAGCGCGATACGGTTACGATGGTAGGTCATCGCGTACGGGATAACCGCATAGCCATGCCAGTCGGTGCGCACTCCGGTCGCGTTTTCCACGTTAACGTCGCTGGCGCCCGGCGCCTTAATCAATACGTTGGTGGCGCCAAGCGGCTGACTGAGCGTTACGCCGCTGTCATGCATCACGACGCCGCCGCTCAGGCCGTAGTTAACCTGTTGATATCCTTTGCCGTAATTGTATCCAACGTTAGAGTTCCCATAGCGTCCCTGATAATTAAGGCCGGCATAGCCGCTACCGCCCACGCCGTGATTGCCGTAACCCTGCTGCACGCTATAGTTCAGGTTGTTATCCTCCAGCAAGGTACCGTTAACACCGGCCTGCTGGATCATGTGTCCGTGCCAGTCGGTGTTGGTCGCATAGGTCGCGTAGGTCGAGTTGCCCGAGCGGGTGATGTCCGACTCTTTGCCGCGACCGGACAGCCATTGTCCAATCGGGACGGAGAGGTTGAATGCGGCGCGTTTATCCGATTCCGACAGGCCGGGACTTTTGTTGTAGTTGAATGACAGGCTGTAGCTCACCCCGCGCCAGGCGCCGTTATACCCCACCTGCCACAGCGAGTTGGTTTCGCTGGTGCGCCAGTAGGTCTGGCGGCTGCCGCTCAGAAAGACGGAGCCGTAGGTGCCGAGCTGCTGGGTAATGTTGACCTGAACTCGTCCCTTGCGGTTGTAGTTCAGGTTATAGTAATTACTGTATTCCACCGCCGGATCGATCAGCCCGTCATCGGAGTCATAGTTCGCGCCGCTCATGCGCCGGTAGCTGGTTTCATCGAGCGTATAGAAGCCCTGCGTCGAGTAGCGGTAGCCCAACAGCTGGAAGTTGGTGCCCACGTCGTTCAGCGATTTGGCGTACAGGAAACGCAATGATTGCCCCTGATGCCGACTGTCATCCGCCAGCTTACTGTAGGCCTGGGTGACGTCCGCCGACAACGCGCCCCAGTCCCCCAGGTTTTTACCGGCGCCCAATGCGCCAGACTGATATTTTTTCGCCATCTGCGTCCCGCCGTACAGCGTGACGCCGCCGGGCAGGCCCCAGATCAGCGTGCCTTGCCCAAACTCTGGTTTTTCCTGCTGGCTGTAATTGCTGCGATATTTACCCGCGGTCAACGAATACTTAACGCGCCCTTCGCGCTGCAGTACCGGCACCGCCGAGTAGGGAATGGTAAAGCTGCTGGTGCTATTGTCGCTTTCCGTCACCGTCACCACCATATCCCCGCTGGAGGACGTCGGATAAAGGTCGGTAATCACAAACGCGCCCGGCGCGACATAGGACTGATAAATAACATAGCCATTCTGGCGGATGGTGACCCGGGCATTACTTTTCGCCACGCCGCGTATCGTCGGCGCGAATCCGCGCATACTGTCCGGCAGCATATTGTCATCGGAAGCCAACTGCGCGCCGCGGAAACCCAGGGTATCAAATACGTCGCCCGGCGTGTTGCTATCGCCCAGAGTCAGTTCGCTTTTAAGCGGAATAATGGCGTGCTGAAGATAAGTATTTACATGCTGCCAGTCGCGCGTGTGGCGCCCCTGAAAACTGTAGTAACTCCAGGTGGAGTAGTCGCGTAAGCGCCAGCCGCGCCAGTTAAGCCCGCTGTTCAGGTTGAGGAAATAGTTGTTGCTGCTGTCGTCGCCGGAACTGTTGCTGCCGGTAAAATCGTAATTCAGCAGCGCGGCGGTGATGCCGTCATCCCACTGTTCCGGCGGAATATAACCGCGGCCGCTGTTGCTGAGCGAAGCCTGAGGCAGACTGATATTCAAACGCTGCAGTTCGAAATCAAACGTGGTGCGGGCATCCGGGATAAGGCGCGTCAACGCCACGCACTCCTGCGCCGGCGTGCCGGCGATGGCCGGAAACGCTTTCATATTGACATTCAGCGCTTCCACCTGGGTACGGGTAATGCAGGGATCGAGCCCCGTATCGTCGGTCTCGCTTGCGACCGACGTTACGCCGGCGGCTGTCGGCTTGCGCGCATCAAACCGGATATTACGCGTCTCGACATATTCATCATTGAGATATACATCGACATGATAGACCCCCGGCACCTGCCCTTTCCCTTGTTCAAAACGCGATAAATCCGCCACCGTCGAGGGATCGCTGGATAAAAACGCCGGGTTGAAGAACAGTTCGGCATGAGCGCCGGCCGAAGGTAATGCTACACATAACGCGATGGCTCGGCACAGCGGCGACAAACGCCATATCGACGTTACACGCGAATGTCTGAGGCCGGGCTTCCGATAAAATGGCCGCATATGAAAAACTCCTGAGAAAAACGCCTGAAGAAAGTGACGGAAAGCAACCTGGACGGTATGCGCACCCTTTTTCCATGTTCGATTCGGGATTTGCCGGTCACTGTTCGGCACTACTGCATGATGCCGGTTGTCCGCGCGCTGTTAGCGCCATAGTCGTTGATTGACTGGAAGATCACCTCGCCACGCGCATCTGCGGGCAACGAGACGGACACGTTTCCTTTTGGCGGCACCATGGTGTTAGGAAGTTTTCGTGTGCCCATGTTGAAGTTGACCAGAGTGACAAAATAAGGCGTTGGATTATTGATGGTCAGGGAATCGCCCTGGCGGTGGAAACGCAGCTGCGTCGGCGCGTCGGCCGGGCTCTGCGGCAGGCCGACCGGTCGGACAAACAGCTTAATTCTGGATAAAACAGCCAGCTGCAGGACATTTTTATCCTGAATCGCGTTGCGGTCGACGGATGGGATCGCCTTAACGTTCATCCAGTACACCGATTCGCGATCGGTGGGTAAAGGCGCGCCGACATACATAATACGCAAGATATTTTCACCCGAAGGTTTGGCGACGAACAGCGGCGGCGTTACGACGAAGTTAGCGCTTTTTTCGCCATTTGCATCCTCGACCCAGGACTGAATAAGAAATGGATTTTTTGTATCCGTATTGGTTACGGCCAGCGAGGTTTGGGTCGCTCCAGCGGAATAGATCACCCTTGTCGCGCCCAGCGCCACGCCGCCAGCCCTGGCCGCCAACGACACGGTAGCCAAAACAGACAACGCCACACCGACCAGAGTGCGGCGGAAAAAAGTTGAATTAAGCACGCTAAACTCCATGTACGAAAATGACTGATTGACAACTACCCGGTGAGAGTTCACCTGTGAGGACAGATCACGCCAGACACCAGGTCCGCCGCATTTCATTCCGCCTCCGTTAATACGGCAGGTGTCGACACAGAAACGCAGAAACCGGCGTTTGCTCTTTCACAACGTCGTTTCCACAGATAGTCAGAAATGGCGCCATCCCTGGCGGCCATAGCGCATCCCTGCTCGCATTAATTGTTATTCGTACTGCATGGTAAAGGTGGCATCCGCATCCGCTTCGCCTGCGGTAACGGCAGCCAGAGTTGATTTATAACGAGCGTTGAAGTTCAGGGTATTGCTGCCGGTGATCAGAGTCTGCGGGGTGGAGAATACGGCACCGGTCGGCGCCAGTACGGCACCCTTGCTGTCAGAGATCTCGATACCAACGCCCGCCGCCGCGCCTGCGCTGCCGCCGCTGATGTTGCTGGTGGACAGGACTGAGTTGTCAGTGCCGTCGGCTGCGCCGCTGAAGGCGACAGCGGCAGTGGAGGAAACGGTCGGATCGCAATCTTCAAGTTTGATCGTAAAAGGCACTTTACCGGAGTAAGTACCTACCGCGGTGAAATTAGCGGTACGATATTGTCCCAGGTTAACTGTCTGATCGGAAGAATTAGTGCTGACCGCGCAGGCCGCATTGACGATCTGACCTTTAAAATGTACGGTGCCCCCGGCAACCGTCGTCGCCGCTTCAGCCATAACAGCAAAACCGGATGACAAAATAGATACACCGATCAGGGCACCGAGTAGAGATTTACGCATAGTCACGATTCCTTATTACCAATATAAAGGCTATGTAAATAGTCTAAGAGTGTGGTGTTCTTCCACACGGATATTTCCCACCTATTTGACCTTCTACAGAATTAATAAAAAGACATGCCTTAAAGGCTGGCTTTATATAAATCCAGGAACTACAAGGTTGAGAAATCATTGCAAGTGAAAATTCCCCCTGCCCTTTGAGTATTTTCGAAAAAAAATAAATCGCGAGCGATGAACAAAAAACAATAAAATTCAAAAAAAACGAGCTAAATAGCAGTCAAACCCCCATAAAATCAGACGTATTAACTAAAAATGAAACAAAAACCAGCATTAAAAACCAAATCGCATAAAAATAATCGTCGTAGCAGTGAGACCGGATACAAATAAAACATTTCATATGAATACTCATGTTTTTTTATTGTTTAAATTAATAAAAAAATACCGCAAGAATTAACCTTTATGAAAAATACAAATGAACTAATTAGGCGGCAAACAATTGTATTGTGAAAAGAGACTATTTCATTAATTGAATAAGGCTAACAAAAAATAAAGAGAAAATAATGGCCGACCGCCGCCGGCGTCAGAAAGGCGTAGCAGCGGCGACAAAAAAAGGAAGGATAATGAAAAGCGGCTGAACGCGCCATTGACGCTGGTTCAGCCGACAGGATGTGGACTAACTAAATTCGCACCTTGATGCTCTACTGCTTATCGTGCAAGGCCAGTACTGGGGGAATGTCATGTCCTGCACGTATAGCACGATTATGCAAAGCTATTTAGAAGGATATTTTTTTTAACCGGCCGCGTTCTAATTCTATCAGCTCATTTTCCTGTAGTTTCTTTAACACCCTGAATATGGTGCTTTTAGAAAGCGAGGTTCTCTGTGCGATAAAGGTTAACGCGGTAAAACGTTGCCTGACTTCCGGCGGTAAGTTATTCAGCGATATCAGCATTTTTTTTACAATCGATACCGAATCGCCATCATTATCAACACAAAAGTTAACCAAATAGTGAAACCAGAAGTTGACAATATTCAATACATCATCAAATCGCTGATAGGCCGTAACTACCCTTAACGCGATATTAAACGGCAAGCATCTTATTTTTCCGTAATCCACTCGTTCAATATAGATGTCATCTCCCTCCAGTGCCGCCAAAGACCAGCCCACGATTGAGGGAGACAGGATCACCGAGATAACCTTATTATCCCGGGTTCTTTTCATTAAAAACTCGCCCTCATCAAGAAAATAGATAACCTGCTCGCCGGCGCAACGAAGATGATAACGTCTTTTCCCTTTGATGACTTCGGTTGGGATAGCTGAGCGAGCATGTGGAGAAAGCATTTTTGTCAGACGAGATATGGATTGCTCCAGATCAACCATTCGAGTAGCCCTTGTCTAAAAAAGAATAAATACCAGAATTTAATGGATACAAGCAGCTTCAGAAACTGCGCGATCCATAAAAAATTTTTACTTACCGATTTTTATCGGGCGCAATCGCCAAAATACGCCCATGCTTTTTCATCGTACGTGACAATTCCCCCGTCAGACGAGGTCAACGTCTATACCCTAATAGCGCTACAGTAAAGCAGCCCCAAATCTCCATGAGTTCTATCTAGTATATAACCAGATGACAAATCTGCCTGCGGTAAATTGACCGCTGTCGACAGCGAACACACTGGTCAAGGTAATTAAAGCAGCCTGCGCACCTGCAACCAAAAAGGCAAAGGGTATATTCAAATTTTGCTGTGTTTTATCTACATAGTGTCCGAATTTAAACTATCAGGAATCGAGTGCAATCATTATGCCCCGCTGAAAGAACCGTTCCGATTTAATGTTAGACAAAAGAATTACATTATCCTGACAATCAACGTGAGCACGAAATAAAAGCATAAGAATTCACGCATCGCACATAAAACAATCAAAAAAAAGAATAATACTCTCAAATGAGCACGAAAATAAAATAAAAAACCAGAATAACGAGCAGGAAAACTTCCGATATGCCGGGGACTAACGAAAATTTACATCGGCAAATGAAACCTATTGTTAATAAAATGATAGAAAAAAGATAATCATTTATTTAACCCGGTTTGTCTGTACGCTAACTAACTTAAGCGGCAGGACAAAACGTTCTCGTTTTGAACAGCGCAATGCGTTGGCTCTTTATCGGCAAGGCATATAGATTCGCCTCGTAACGCGGCAAGCAAGCAACAAATCGGTCGGGAACCGATTTAAACAGCGCCGGCGCAGCCGAAGGTGGGGGGCAACAGGGCGGAACGCCTCCATCACGATGAGCTGACTCAGGCAGGTGATTCGGCGTTCAAATCCATCGGGAACGAATTTGAACGCCGCCGCCGTCGGCGCCCGGGAGTGAGATCCGGCAACGGGCCGAATAATGGAACGCGGCCAATGCCCCGCCGACGGAAGAATGACGAGTATCACCCCGTGAATAGCCCGCCAAAGCGGGCGGCGATGCCGTCGACCGGACAACCCGGGCTACGCGCCCACTCAGGCCCGCGCCCGCGATTTAACGCTTTCCAGCATGACGGCGATAATGATGATCGCCCCTTTAACTACCTGCTGGTTATAGCCGGAAATATTCATCAGGTTCATCAAATTGGAAATAATGCTTAGAATCAGCACGCCAATAATAGTATTGACGACCGTCCCCTTGCCGCCAGCCAGGCTGGCGCCGCCGACCACGACCGCGGCGATAACGTCCAGTTCGAAACCGATCGACATGACCGGCGATCCCACGCCGGTACGGGTAGACGCCAGAATCCCGGCCAGACCGCAGGCCAGACCGCTTAAGGCATACACGGCGAATTTATACAGATCCACCCGAATACCGGCGAAACGGGTGGCGGTCTCATTGGAACCAATCGAAATCACCAGCCGGCCGAATACCGTATACTGATAAACGAAATGCGCCAGCAGCGCGAAGGCGATAAAAACGTAGACCGGCAGCGGCAAACCCAGAAAATACCCGGTGCCGAAATTTACCCAAGCCATGTCGTCAATAAAGATCGGCTGACCTTTGGCGACAATAAGCGCCAGACCCCGGGCAATGGTCATCATCGCCAGGGTAGCGATAAAGGGAGCGATATTAAAAAAAGTAACCAGCGAACCGGCGGCGGCGCCCACCAGCGTGGCAATAGCCACGCCCGCCACGATGGCCGGAATAATGCCGACCTCAGGGATCAACATCGCAACCGCGACCGATACCAACGCCATAATCGATCCTACCGACAGATCGATCCCGCCAGTCAGAATAACAAACAGCATACCGATCGCCGCCAGCCCGAGCGGCACGCTTTGGCGCAGCACATTGGTGACATTTTCCGGCGTATAAAAACGGTCGGATAAAAAGTTGGCGATGATCAGCATGACAAAAAAGACCAGTAACGTTGAATTATTGGCAAAAAAGATCAGCACTTTTTTCCGCAGAGTGGTCACGCTATTTTCATTCGGGGCATTTATCGTTTCCATCATCTTCCTCGTCTATGCTAAGGCTCGTTTAGGAATAGCAAATCGCATAATGTTTTCTTCGCTAATCTGATCGCCGGACAGCTCTTTGGTAATAGAACCTTCACTCATCACATACACCCGATGAGCCAGGGAGATCACTTCGATCATTTCGGAAGAAATAACGATAATGGCGTAGCCTTTTTGCGCTAATTGATGGATGACGTTGTATATTTCCACTTTGGCGCCGACATCCACGCCGCGGGTGGGTTCATCCAGAATAAGTAAATCGCAATCGGTATTCAGCCATTTGGCAATAACGACTTTTTGTTGGTTGCCGCCGCTGAGGCTGGAAATAGGATCCTCCACCGATCCCAGTTTAATCGACAGACGTTGGCGCGACTGTTCGCTAAACGATTTTTCACTGCGATAATTGATAATGCCGAATTTATAACAAACGCGTTTTAAACTGGAGAGCGTCATGTTTTCCCGAATCGGCCGGGATAATATCGCCCCCTGCTCTTTTCTGCTTTCCGGTACCAGACCAATGCCCTTTTTCATCGCGTCCGCCGGATGATGAATCGTTATTTCCCGACCGTTCTTGACGATTTTACCGGCGCTGAGTCGGTCGAGACCGAACAGGCAACGTGAAATCTCCGTGCGTCCGGAGCCCACCAGCCCGGCCAGTCCGACGATTTCCCCCTTTCTGACCCGCAGACTGATATTGCTGAGCAACGATTTGGTGCTCATACCCTGCACATCGAGAATGATCTCATCCTGCGGAATATTTTTCGGCGGGTAGAGGTTCTCGAATTTACGCCCCACCATGCTGGAAATAATATCGTCTTCGCTGCAAAGGGCTGGATCCAGATCGGTGACGGTTTCCCCATCTTTGATCACGGTGATCGCATCGGCAATGGCAAAGATCTCCTCCAGCCGGTGAGAAATATACAAGATGGTGACCCCCTGACCTTTAAGTAATTTTAACTGGCCAAACAGGATTTCTATCTCGCGCCGGGACAGCACGGCCGAAGGCTCATCAAGAATGAGGATTTTTACGTCCCTGGCCAGCGATTTGGCGATCTCCACCATCTGCTGATAAGCGACGCTCAGGCTACCCAGAAGGACTGTCGGCGGAATATGAAAACCCAGATTGGACAGGACTCGGCCGGCTTTCTGGTTGAGTTTACGCCAGTTGACCAGCGGGCCGCCAAACCCCAGATCGCCGAGAAAAATATTCTCCGCTACCGTCAGATCCGGCGCCAGCGCCAGCTCCTGATAAATAATGCCGATATTATTTTCCCGGCTCTGCTTAGGCGAAGTAAAATTAACCTCTTTGCCATTGATATGAATTGTCCCGCTATCCTTAATATAGATTCCTGACAGGATTTTCATCAGGGTGGACTTTCCGGCGCCATTTTCACCGACAATGGCGTGAATAGCGCCTCGCTTTACTTTCAGGTCAATATTTTTCAGCGCATGGACGCCGCCAAAACTTTTTTTGACCTTATCGATAACGACTGCATACTGGTCCATGAACATACCTCATTTTACCCCCCGTACAGCGGGGGGAACGGATTAAAACAGAGAGTCGGCATCGTAGATTTTTTTCACATTATCTTTAGTAATCAAAATAGTCGGCGTATAGACATAATCAGGAAAGTCTTTCTGGCCGGCGGCGTACTCAGAAATAATACGCAGCGCGGTATCGGTCAGCGTATTCGGGTTATTTGACGCAGTAGCCTGCAGTTCGCCACGTTCAATCGACTCCAGGCCTTTTTTATAGCCATCGTGCGCAAACACTTTCACATTTTGTAATCGATTAGCGGCCTTGAGCGATAATATTGCACCCAGCGCCATATCATCCATTTCGCTGTACACACAATTAACCTTATCCCCCTGAGCCACAATAATATCTTCCATGGCCTTCAGCCCGCCCTGTTGATCCCAGTTGCCCCAACCCTGGCTGATAATAGTCAGATTGCTGTGGTTGTATTTCCTGAGCTGAGCCTCCATAACACCGCGAATGAAATTGGTACGGCGCGCTTCGCCGACCAGATTTCCCTGATTGCCGCTGATGATGACGCAATTCATCGGATTATTGCCGAATTGCTCAACCGCATATTCGCCGATGGCGATATTGTTTTTAGCGTTATTCGCCTGCACCCGGGTGATCACCGGCGCATCCAGCGAAATGTCGCTGTCCAGGATAACGGTAGGAATACCGGCGCGTTTGGCGATTTGCGTAATACGCATGCCGGCCTCGGGATCCTGGGGATTCAACACCAGATAGTTAATGCCCTGGGAAAGCATATCCTCGACATCGGAGATCTGCTTATTCAAATCGCCGCGCGCATCGGTGGTAATCAGTTCGTATCCCCGCTCTTTGGCGTGTATCTTCATATATTCGGTCAGGCCATTGAAAAAGGCGCCGTTAAGCGTGCGGTTGGCGAAACCAACCTTAATTTTATCTTCCGCGTGAAGCGGGGCCGCGACCGTCGCGCAAGACAGCAGAAGCGTAATTAACATTCTTTTCATCGCTATCCTTCCTTTTTGGCTACGTTGGAGTACAGGTAATTTATTGATATTATTTCTTTCATGATTAAACGCCGGCCGGCAAGACTGACGCCCCGCCGACCGGTGTAAGGCGCCCCCGCGAATTCGCCGGCCGCCGTAAAGCGAAATAAAACGGTGCTGAACGTTGTACCTCCTTAACCACGCCGAAGGTGGCTGTCTGGCGCTCAGTCGCGCCGCGCGCGGGCCTCTACCTGCTGACGATAGAACAAGCGATAGCGCTGCAGCCTTTCCTCCAGCTGCGCCTGTCTTGCGCTATCGGCGCTGAAGCGTTGCTGGATCGCCGGTTGCCGGCACACCTCCGACTCAACGCCGCCGGCCGCCAGCCAACCGAGCCGGGCCGCGCCCAGCGCCCCGCCGGCCGCACCGTCTTTATGCGTCACGACCGGAACCTGCAGCACGTCGGCGATAAGCTGAGCCCACCAGGGACTGCGCCCCCCGCCGCCAATAAGAGAAAACTGGCCGACGTGAGTACCTGCCTGCCGCATTACCGCCAGACCATCCGCCAGACCGAACGTCACGCCTTCAAGCACCGCATAAGCCAGCGCGCCACGCTGAGTTGAATGCGATAAACCGAAAAAAGCGCCGCTGGCGTTCGGATCGTTATGCGGCGTGCGCTCGCCGGACAGATAGGGTAAAAAAACCGGCGCCAGCCGCTGCTCCTCCACGCTGAGGGCCGCCACTTCCTCCAGCAGCGCGATTTCGTGCGTTCCCAGCAACTGGCACAGCCAGCGTAATGCGCTGGCTGCGGTCAACATCACGCTCATCTGATGCCAGCGCCCCGGCAGCGCGTGACAAAACGCGTGCAGCGCCGACTGCGGATTCGGCCGGAAACGATCGTTAACCGCAAAGATAACGCCGGAGGTGCCGAGGGAAATAAAGGCATCTCCGCTATTCACCGCACCCACGCCGACCGCGCTGGCCGCATTATCGCCGCCGCCGCCGGCGATAATTACGCCGTCGGCCAGCCCCCACGCCTGAGCCACTTCCGCCCGCAAACAGCCGGACGGAGCGGAACCCTCAACCAGCGCGGGCATATGTCGCCGGCTAAGCCCGCAGGCGGAGAGCAGCGTATCCGACCAGTCGCGCCCGGCGACATCCAGCCACAGTGTACCGGCGGCATCGGACATGTCGGAGACTTTGTCGCCGCTCATCAGCAAACGCAGATAATCTTTAGGCAGCAGCACGCTACGCACCCGGGCAAAACACGCCGGCTCATGGCGGGCGACCCACAGCAGCTTGGGCGCGGTAAACCCCGGCATGGCCAGGTTGCCGGCGATGGCGTGCAGTTCGGGCGCCTGGCGGGTAAACAGTTGGCACTCGTCGGCGCAGCGGGTGTCATTCCATAAAATGGCCGGCCGGAGTACTTCGTCACGTTCGTCCAGCAGCACCGCGCCATGCATCTGGCCGGACAGCCCGATGGCGCGAATATCTCGCCACAGTTCGGGGCAATCGGCGCGCAAGCGCGCGATCGCCCGGTTAGTCGCCGCCCACCACTGAGCCGGATCCTGCTCCGACCACTGCGGATGCGGACGCTGTAGCGTGAGCGCCTCGCCCGCGCTGGCGCGCAGCGCGCCGCTCTCATCGATAATGACGGCTTTTATTTCTGAGGTGCCTAAATCGAGACCCATGTACATAATCGCACCCGTTATTTAGTGTGAAGTGATTGCCGCCGCGCGGGACTTCACCCAGGCATCAAGCCGGGTAATGGTGTCGCGCATCAGCAGTTCAAAATCCGGCTCGCCGGCCAGCGCCCCGAACAGTTTGCTATGGCGGGCGTAAAGCGCGATCGGATCGGCGGCGCTGAACATGGCATGGGTGGCCGCCGCATCCAGGATTCCATCCTGATATTCATAGGGCAATTCGCCTTCATGCCAGCGGCGCATAAAAAGGAAGAACAACGCCGGCAGAACGGCAGTGGCCTGCGGCGACTGGCCGCGTCCGTAACATTCAATCAGCGTCGGCGTGATAAACCCCGGAATTTTAGAGAAACCGTCGGCCGCCACTCGCTGGTTAGTATCGAGAATATAAGGGTTGCTAAAGCGCTCCAGCACCACATCGCGATAGGCGGCCAGATCCAGCGGACTGGGCGTTAGCGACGGAATGACATCGCGGGTGACGTAATCACAGGCCATCTGCCGGATATCCTCGTTCGCCGTGCTTTCATGGATATACGACAGGCCGATCAGGGTGCCGGCCCAGGCGATGCAGCTATGGCTGGCGTTCAGAATACGGATTTTAGCCTCTTCATAAGGCACCACCGAATCGACCATTTCCACACCGACATTTTCCAGCGCCGGTCGCCCGACGATAAATCGATCCTCCACCACCCACTGGATAAAGGATTCGCCCATCACCGGCGCGTCATCGTCGAACCCAATCGCCTGTTTGACCCGACCGGCGATATCGGCGGACGGACGCGGCGTGATACGGTCGACCATGGTATTGGGGGTGGTGACATGCTCGGCCAGCCAGTCCAGCAGTTCCTGTTGCCCGCGCAAGGACAGAAACTGGACCAGACCATCGTGGAAACGCTCGCCGTTATGGCGCAAGTTATCGCAGTTAAGCAGCGTGACGCCGCCGGTATTCCGCGCGCGCCGGGCCTGCAGGATACGCGCCAGCACGCCATAGATGGTGCGCGTCTCGCCGTTCAGATCGGCCTGGAGCTCCGGGTTGTTCTGATCGAGCTTAAAATGCGTGTCGAGATAATACCCGCCTTCGGTGACGGTAAAGGAAATGATGCGGGTTTCCGCGGCGGCCCCCTGTTCAATCAGCGCGAACAGGCGTTCATCCCACGGAATCACCGTGCGAATAGACGTGATTTTCTCATAGCTGCGTTCTCCCGCCGGCGTCACGGTTTCCAGTGTGTATTCCCCCTTCTGAGCCGCCAGGGTTTCCAGCAGCGGCCGGGCATCATCGCGAATATTGCCGATGGCGATATGCCAGCGGCGATCGCCCTGCCGCAACAGACGGTGCAGATACCAGGCCTGATGCGCCCGGTGGAATGATCCAGCACCGATATGCATCCAGGTGAAATGAGCTGATGTGGTCATAATCTATACTACCTCGCATAGGGTAAATGAGCGTAAGCTCAAATAATGGGCAATTGCTTAACAAAACTTAGTTGAATAATTTCTCATCGTTTGAGCTTTAGCTCACATAATGAACATTATTGACTACCGCGCATCGGCTGATACCGACCATGCTCAGACCGTCCGTCGCAATAACCGCGGGCGCCAGCCCCGCCCGGCCACGGTTTCAGACGGCAAAACGCAGACAATTCGCCGCGCCGTGCAGGATTCACATACGGCACAGGTGAAGATGGGGGACAATCGCTGTCGTTATTGGCGAGAAATCATCGGCATGCTATCCGGCACATCACCGGCTAACGCAGGCTGGCGGAGACCGGCCCCGGAAACGCTTCACTCGGCCTGGAAAGCGGGAGCGGGTCGGTCCAGCGTCAGATGGGTGTGGGTGTGGGTGTGGGTGTGGGTGTGGGTGTGGGTGTGGGTGTAGCTGTGGCTGTGGCTGTGGCTGTGGCTGTGGCTGTGGCTGTGGCTGTGGCTGCGGCTGCGGCTGCGGCTGCGGCTGCGGCTGCGGCTGCGGCTGCGGCAAGCACGTTACGCCTGACGCCGTTCGTGCTTTACCGAACTGTTTTTTAGACATTTGTGATACCTGGAGAAGGTATATTCATGTAAACGCTAAAAGTGGGTATGAACGATGAGTAAAATTGATAAAAAATTGGATCAGGCCGCCCGGGCCGCCTGGATGTACTACGTGGCGGGTAAAACACAGCATGAGATTGCCGATGTACTGAGCGTTTCACGCCAGGCCGCGCAGCGCCTGGTGGCGCTCGCGTCGGACAACGGTCTGGTCAGGGTTAATATTACCCATCCGGTGGCCGAGTGCACCGCCTTATCGGAACGTCTGGCCCGCCAGTTCGACCTGAGACTCTGCCAGGTGGTGCCCTCCGGCGGCATGGACGCCGTCAGCCTTAACCGCATGCTGGCGGTCACCGGCGCCGAGGTCATGCAGCAGTTCATCGAACAGGCACAGCCGCAGATGATCGCCGTCGGCTCCGGTCGCACACTGCGCGCCACCATAAATGAATTGGTAAGTCTGGACCGGCCGCAGCACAGCTGCGTATCGCTCATTGGCGCTATCGCCTCCGACGGTTCCTGTACCCGCTATGACGTTCCCCTGAGAATGGCGGAAAAAACCCAGGGCAAATATTTCATCCTGCCCGCGCCGTTATTTGCCGACAGTCCGGCCGACAGGGAATTATGGTGCGGCCACCGCATCTACCGTATGGTCAGCGACAAAGCCCGTCAGGCCGACGTCACCTTTCTCGGCATCGGGCCAATGGCGCTGCACTGCCCGCTGCATAATAATGGCTTCATCTCCACCGACGAGGTTAATCACCTGATCGATGCTGGCGTGGTGGCGGAGATTATCGGTCATTTCATCGGCGCGGACGGACTGCGGGTGAAAAGCAATCTGGATCAGCGCCTGACCAGCATTGCCGTCCAGCCCCGTTCGCCAAAGCCGGTTATCGGCTTCGCCGGCGGACCGGAAAAACGCCAGGCCATTCGGGCCGCGCTCACGGGCGGCTGGATCAATGGGCTGGTGACCGATGAAGAGACCGCGATGGATCTGTTGGCCGACGAAACCCGTTAACGCAGGAGCGTACCGGTCTTTTCATCGCTCCCATTAACGACATCGCCATTGACGCCGGCCTCTTTATCACATCGACAGGTGGTTAAATAATGTCGATAAAAACGAGACCAGTAACTATGCCATGGGATCCAAAAATACCGTTTAATCAACTCCCTTTACTGCCGCCGACCAGCGTTCGCACTGAGTCCGAGCCGGTACTGAAAGCATGCGTCAAGGCCCGCGCCGCGCTTGCCGGGCTGAAACAAACCGGAGAATTACTGCCCAGTCAGGAACTATTGATCAACCTTATGCCACTGCTGGAAGCCAGGGATTCATCTGAAATTGAAAACATCGTCACCACATCGGACAAACTTTTTCAGTTTTTGCAGGACGACAGCCAGGCCGACCCAGCCAGCAAAGAAGCATTACGCTATCGAACCGCTCTTTATGACGAATTTAACAACGTCAAAGAGCGACCAATCTGTACATCAACGGCGCTCAGGATTTGCGGCACGCTGAAAAACGCCGGGATGGGTGTCCGTAAAGTGGCCGGAACCGCAGTGGTCAGCAGTAGCTATGGGGTCATTTATACGCCGCCGGTCGGTGAAACCGTCATTCTCGATCTGCTTGCCAACCGGGAACGCTATATTCATGCAGAAGATGGTATCGATCCGCTGGTAAAAATGGCTGTCACTCACTACCCGTTTGAAGCCATCCATCCTTTTACTGACGGCAACGGCAGAACAGGCCGCCTACTCAACATTCTATTTTTAATTGAAAAAGGATTATTGGCGCTGCCAATCCTCTGTCTAAGCCGGTATATCGTCGCCCACAAAGCGCAGTACTATGGTCTGCTGCGTGGTGTGACGGCTTCGGGTGACTGGGAGTCCTGGATTTTATTTATACTGCGTGCGGTTGAAGAAGCATCAATATGGACAACGAAAAAAATTGCGGCGGTTGGTGAATTGCTGTCCGTTACAACCCATCATATTCGGCAATCTCTGCCTAAAATCTACAGTCACGAACTGGTACAGATTATTTTTGAACAGCCCTATTGCGGCATCGCCAACCTCATTGATAGAGACATCGCCAAACGGTCTCTGTCTATTTGAAACAATTATGCCGAATTGGCGTAACCGTCGGCCGTGAGAAGCGCTATACGCATCCCAAACTGATACGACTGATGACGAGGGATAATAACCCTGCGCCCTCATATTGACAGGAAACCCGCCAGCGAAAGGGCTGCATGGCGTTGGCTATGTTTACACCACTCGCCCTGTTATTTTTCATTCGTTTTGTAGAAACGCGAAAATAATGATGCGATTAAATCGCTTCGCGCATTGATGCTTCACTTTTGACCATGATACAGCGCGTAACTGATGATAAGAGCATTTAAATAATCATTAAAAACAGTTGATTATAATTTAATCGTGATATCGTTGTCACTCAACCTGCAGGGCAGGCGTAGCGCTATTATACGAAGCTATTTAATTCCGGTCTCGCCTCATGCGCAGGAATGATTAGACCATGGGGCATTAAATAAAACCGCCTGGCGAATTCAACGCTGAAGCGGCCGGGTTAACTTGCCAGCAGCCCGTTCAGTATCTTTTTATGCGGCGCGCCAGAGGGGGAAATGGATAAACTGCAGGTCGATATTTTCGCTCACGGCGCTTTCATAGCCGCCGGTCCTTCTGGCAGCATGCAAAACTACGCTCGACGATCCATCGCCTGAATATTCCCCTGAAAGCGTGCAAACCCGCTTTGTCTGGCGCTGTCTTCTTGCCGGCATTTTCGAGCCATGGATGACGTTACCCGGACTATTCGCGCCTGATATCATCAGGATAGTCTGGTCTCATCGCTATATATTGGATAATTCAACCAAACGTTGAACGGACGCGAAGAATATGCGCTGCTGGCACCGATAACGCACCCGATTTTCGTGTACTAATTTGTGTACTACTTCGGCGTGGTTGACGGTGGTTTTCAGTGGACTTCGCTGGATACTCAACAGAGCGATTACCCTGTTGAATCAGAGAGCTACAGACTTTGGTGGCTGTCTATAGAACAAGAATTGGAGCGGGAAACGAGACTCGAACTCGCGACCCCGACCTTGGCAAGGTCGTGCTCTACCAACTGAGCTATTCCCGCATATTGCTGCCGTACCCGTTTTGCTCACGACCGAAAGGTCGATGCGCTGCACAGTTGCGTGCTGGTACGAGGTGCGCATTATACGAGAAATTGCTCCCGTCGCAAGCCCCCCGCCGACAAATTTCGCCTGACTGCCGATAAAACCGGCAAAGCGCTGGCGAAATGAGCGCCGACGGGCCGTTGCGCGTGCTTACAGCTTAATGAAATGTTCGCGATAGTAGCTGAGCTCCGCCACGGATTCGCGAATATCGTCCAGCGCCTGGTGGGTATTCTGCTTTTTAAAGCCGGCCAGAATTTCCGGCTTCCAGCGACGCGCCAGTTCTTTCAGCGTACTGACATCCAGGTAGCGGTAGTGAAAGAATTCTTCCAGTTCAGGCATATAGCGGAACAGAAAACGACGATCCTGGCCGATGCTGTTGCCGCAAATCGGCGATTTGCCGGCCGGCACCCACTGTTGCAGGAAAGCCAGCGTTTCCAGTTCCGCCGCGCGTTCGTCCAGCCGGCTCGCTTTGACTCGTTCGACCAGTCCGCTGCCGCTATGCGTTCGCACGTTCCACTCATCCATCAACGCCAGTTGCTCATCCGATTGGTGTACCGCCAGCACCGGCCCCTGCGCCAGAATATTCAGGCTGGCGTCGGTCACCAGCGTGGCGATCTCGATGATCCGATCGCGCTCAGGATCCAGACCGGTCATTTCAAGATCGATCCAAATCAGATTATTTTCATTTACCGTCATGTGTGGTCCCGTTAACTGCGCGAATACAAAATAGCGTGTATTATAGACTTTCCAGTCGCCGCGGGCGATAACAGCCGTATCAAGTGAGGCTCAGTGAGCAAAAAGAAACTGTCGAAAGGTCAACAACGTCGGGTTAGTGCCAACCATCAGCGCCGTCTAAAACAGGCCACGGAGAACAACGAGCCGGATGACAGCCTGCTGGGGGAAACGCGGGAAGGCGTGATCATTAGTCGTTTCGGAATGCGTGCCGATGTCGAAGCTCCAGACGGTAGCCTGTTTCGCTGTAAAATCCGCCGCACCATCCCGTCATTAGTCACGGGCGATCGTGTAGTCTGGCGCACCACCGGCGATACTCAGGCGAGCGGAATTATTGAGGCGGTGCACCCCCGTCATTCCGTTCTCACCCGGCCCGACTTTTATGACGGCGTTAAACCGATCGCCGCCAATATCGATCAGATCGTTATCGTCTCCGCCATCCTGCCCGAACTGTCGCTGAATATGATCGACCGCTATCTGGTCGCCTGCGAAACGCTGGAAGTCGAACCGCTGATCGTGCTGAATAAGATTGATCTGCTGGACGACGAAGCGCGTACCTTTGTTAATGAGCTGATGGATATCTACCGTCAGATCGACTACCGGGTCATGCTGGTCTCCAGCCATAATCAGCAGGGCATTAGCGAACTGGAGCAAGCGCTCACTGACCGTGTAAGTATCTTCGCCGGTCAGTCCGGCGTCGGTAAGTCGAGCCTGCTTAACGCGCTGCTCGGTCTGGGCGACGACAGTATTCTGGTCAATAATGTTTCCGATACCTCCGGCCTGGGGCAGCACACCACCACCGCGGCCCGGCTATATCATTTCCCGCACGGCGGCGATGTCATCGACTCGCCG
The DNA here is from genome assembly GCF_008710095.1 of Affinibrenneria salicis. The sequence continues at coordinate 32,828 of NZ_VYKJ01000020.1, read as the reverse complement.
GGCGTGCGCGAGTTTGGTCTGTGGCATCTGGATCCAGCCCAGGTCACTCAGGGATTCATCGAATTTCGTCATTACCTCGGCACCTGCAAATTCCGCGACTGTCGCCACGATACCGACCCGGGCTGCGCCATCCGCGCTGCGATGGAGCGCGGTGAAATCGCAGCGGAACGTTTTGATAATTATCACCGTATTCTGGAAAGTATGGCGCAGGTAAAAACGCGTAAATCCTTTTCTGATTCGGGCAACTGACATTTATCTTATCCGCCGTTACAATGCGCCCCTTTTGTTCACCGGCATTCCATCCTCCAGGAGGTCTTTGTGTTGGACCGTATAAAAATCAAACTACAGTATTGGTTGCCTAAAATCTGGCTAACCCGTCTTGCCGGCTGGGGCGCCGATAAGCGCGCCGGCGCGCTAACCAAACTGGTCATCAGTCTTTTCGTCCGTTGCTATAAAGTCAATATGCAGGAGGCTCAGCGGCCCGATCTGTCGGCCTACGCGACGTTCAATGAGTTTTTCGTCCGCCCGCTGCGCGCGGATGCAAGACCGATCGACCCGCAGGCGGATCTGGTGCTGCCGGCCGACGGCGCGATCTCGCAGCTGGGCCGGATCAGCGCGGGAAAAATCCTGCAGGCCAAGCATCACGATTACACGCTGGAAGCTCTGCTGGCCGGCAACTATCTGCTGGCCGACAGATTCCGCGACGGGCAATTCGCCACGACCTATCTGTCGCCGAGCGACTATCACCGTGTACACATGCCCTGCGACGGCGTGCTGCGCGAGATGATCTACGTACCGGGCGATCTGTTTTCGGTTAATCCGTTAACCGCCGCCAGCGTCCCCAATCTGTTCGCCCGTAATGAACGCATCATCTGCCTGTTCGATACTGACTTCGGCCCGATGGCGCAAATTTTGGTGGGCGCGACCATCGTCGGCAGCATTGAAACCGTGTGGGCCGGCACCGTCACGCCGCCGCGCGAAGGGATCATTAAGCGCTGGACCTGGCCGGCTCAGGGTGAGGAAGGCGCGATAAGCCTGGCGAAAGGCGCGGAGATGGGGCGCTTTAAGCTGGGATCGACCGTTATCAATCTGTTCGCCGCCGGCCGCGTGCGGTTTGCCGCCGATCTGCACAGCCACAGTATTACCCGCGTGGGCGCGCCGTTCGCCCAGGCCGCCGCGCCGGTCAATACGCCCTGATGTTGACGAGATAAGGTAGGTTATCGCCGTGCGTCTGATACTAACTTTTCTGCTGGGGTGTCTGCTCACCGCCGCGTCATTCGCCGCCACCGTACCGAATGACGCGCAGCTGCGTCAGGAACTGCAGCAGGCGGAGGCCAATAAAGGCACGCCTAATCAGGCGGAAATCATAGAAAACCTGCGCTCGGCGCTGGCCTCTCTGCAAGAGCGCGACGAGGTGAACGAACGCGCCGCGCAATATCAGCGCGTCATTGATGATTTTCCCCGTCTGACTCAGGAACTGCGCCAGGCGCAGAAGACGGCGGAAAACGACAAAACGACAGCGGCTAAAGAGAACCAGTCCATTAACGAGCTGGAGCAGCAGATTCTGCAAACCAGTAGTCAGTTGCTTGAGCAATCGCGTCAGCTGCAGCAGGAACAGGATCGCCTGCGCGAAATCAGCGACTCGCTGAACCAGCTGCCGCAGCAACAGACCGAGGCGAACCGGGCCTTAAACGATGCGGAAAGACGCATGCAGCGACAGAGTTCTCCCGGCACGCCGCTAGCGCAGGCCCAGAGCTACGCGCTGCAGGCCGAACTGTCGCTGCGCAAGGCGCGGGTCGATGAGCTGGAGCTGGCGCAGCTCTCCGCCAGCAATCGCCAGGAGCTTTCCCGCATGCTGGCGGAGCTGTACCGCAAGCGCCATGAGCGACTGGATCTGCAGCTACAAACCTTACGCAACAATATCAACAACCTGCGTCAACGCGAGGCGGAAGAGGCGCTGGAAAGAACCGAACTGCTGGCCGAGCAGAGCGGCGAATTGCCCGCCGTAATCAGCGACCAGTTGAAAATTAACCGCGAGCTGTCGGTGGCGCTCAACCAGCAGGCGCAGCGCATGGATCTGATCGCCTCGCAGCAGCGCCAGGCGGCGTCGCACACGCTGCAGGTCCGCCAGGCGTTGAGCACGCTGCGCGAACAGGCGCAGTGGCTGGGCTCCTCCACCGCGCTGGGCGAAACGCTGCGCGCTCAGGTCGCCCGCCTGCCGGAAATGCCGAAACCGCAGCAACTGGACAGCGATATGGCGCAGCTGCGCGTACAGCGTCTGCATTTCGAAGACCTGACCAACAAGCAACAGCAGCTCGAAACGGTTACTCAGGACGATGGCAGCCCGTTAACCTCAGCGCAGAAACGCATTCTGAACGATCAGCTGCGTACGCAGCGCGAACTGCTGACCTCGCTGATCTCGGGCTGCGATACGCAAATTCTGGAGCTGACCAAACTGAAGGTCGCCAACAATCAGCTGGAGGACGCGCTGGGGGAAATCCGCGAGGCGGCGCATCGTTACCTGTTCTGGGTGGCGGACGTTAACGCGATCTCGCTGAGCTACCCCATTAACCTGGTGCAGGATCTGACCCGCCTGCTTTCTCTGGATACCTTCACCCAGCTCAGCAGCGCCTTTATTATGATGCTTACCAGCCAGGAAACCGTACTGCCCCTGCTGGGCGCGCTGCTGCTGGTCGGCGTCGGCATCAGCTCGCGCCGTCACTATCACGCCTTTCTCGAACGCGCCAGCAACCGGGTAGGCAAAGTCACGCAGGACCACTTCAGCCTGACGCTGCGCACCGTGTTCTGGTCGGTGGTCGTAGCGCTGCCGCTGCCGGTGCTGTGGGCCGCGCTGGGTTACGGGCTGCAAAACGCCTGGCCTTATCCGATGGCGGTCGCCATCGGCGATAGCGTAACCGCCACGGTGCCGCTGATGTGGGTGGTGATGATCAGCGCCTCCTTCGCCAATCCGCGCGGCCTGTTCATCGTGCATTTCCACTGGTCGCCGGAGCGCGTGGCGCGGGCGATGCGCTACTATCGGCTGTCCATCGGCGTTATCGTACCGTTGATGATGGCGCTGATTACCTTCGATAAACTCAACGACCGCGAATTCTCCGCCACCCTGGGCCGGCTATGCTTTATTCTGCTTTGTCTGGCGCTTGGCGTGGTCACCGGCAGTCTGAAACGGGCGGGCATTACGCTGTATCTTGATAAAGAAGGCGATGGCGACAATACCGTTAACCGTTTCCTGTGGAATTTGCTGATCGCCGCGCCGCTGGTCGCCGCGCTGGCCGCCTGCGTCGGCTACCTGACCACCGCTCAGGCGCTGCTCGCCCGGCTGGAGACCTCGGTCGCCATCTGGTTCTCGCTGCTGGTGATCTACCACATCATCCGGCGCTGGATGCTGATTCAGCGCCGCCGTATCGCCTTCGATCGCGCCAGGCAGCGCCGGGCGGAGATCCTGGCGCAACGGGCGCGCGGCGAAGAAGAGTCGTCCCCCGCCGCCAGCCACGACGGCCCGGAAGCCGTTGATGAACCGGTGGTCGATCTGGACGCCATCAGCGCCCGATCGCTGCAGCTGGTGCGCTCTATTCTGACCCTGATCGCATTGCTCTCGGTTATCGTGCTGTGGTCGGAAATCCATTCGGCTTTTTCGTTCATGGAAAACATCCGACTGTGGGACGTGACCAGCACCGTACAGGGCGTGGAGAGCGTACAGCCGATTACGCTGGGCGCGATTTTTATCGCTATTCTGGTGTTTGTCATCACCACTCAGCTGGTAAGAAACCTGCCTGCGCTGCTGGAGCTGGCGGTGCTGCAGCATCTCAGTTTATCGCCCGGCACCGGTTACGCCATCACCACGATAAGTAAATACTTACTTATGTTAATCGGCGGGCTGACCGGCTTTTCGCTCATCGGTATCGAATGGTCAAAACTACAGTGGCTGGTGGCGGCGCTCGGCGTCGGGCTGGGCTTCGGTCTGCAGGAGATCTTCGCCAACTTTATCTCCGGCCTGATCATCCTGTTCGAAAAACCGATTCGCATCGGCGATACGGTCACCATTCGCGATTTAACCGGCAGCGTGACGCGTATTAATACTCGCGCCACCACGATTTCCGACTGGGACCGCAAAGAGATTATCGTGCCGAACAAGGCGTTTATCACCGAGCAATTTATTAACTGGTCGCTGTCGGATTCGGTAACCCGCGTGGTGCTGACCGTACCGGCGCCGCCGGAAGCCGACAGCCAGTTGGTGACCGATTTGTTGCAGGATGCCGCGCGACGCTGCTCCTACGTGCTGGATAATCCGCAGCCGGAAATCTTCCTTGTCGATTTACAACAGGGCATTCAGATTTTCGAACTGCGTATCTTTGCCGCGGAAATGGCGCATCGCATGCCGCTGCGCCATGAACTGCACCAGTTAATTCTGGACAACTACCGTAAGCACGACCTGGTCATGCCGTTCCCGCCGATCCAGGTGCGCACGGAAAGTCTGGCGCGTCAGAAACGCACGATGACCGGCAGCGGGCGAATGGAAGGCGGTTTGTAAGCGGACACTACCGCTGGCGACAGCGGCAGCAAGTGACTCAGGAGCGGGAAACGGGAAAAGCGATCACATCGCTCAGACTTTCCGCTCCCAGCGCCAGCATGATCAGACGGTCAACGCCCAGCGCCACGCCGGCGCAGTCCGGCATACCCGCTTTCAGCGCCGCCAGCAGATATTCGTCGATCGGCTGCTGCGGCAAGCCGCGGGCCGCCCGTTTGCGGTTATCCTGTTCGAAACGCTGACGCTGCTCGTCGCCGTCCGTCAGCTCCCGGAAGCCGTTGGCCAGTTCGATGCCTTTGAAGTACACCTCAAAACGTTCGGCTACCCGGTGATCTTCGCTGCTGATTTCCGCCAGAGAGGCCTGAGAGGCCGGGAAGTGGTAAACGAACGCCGGTTTTTCTCGCCCGATCCCCGGCTCCACCCCAACCATAAACAGCAGTTGCAGCAGCGTATCGCGATCCTCTTCGCGCCGGGCCACATCGCCCACGCCCAGCTTTTCCGCCACCTCGCACAATTGGGCTTTATCCGCCACCAACGGATCGAGTTCCAGATGACGCTGAAAGGCCTGCTGGTAAGACAACATTTCGGCGCCGTCGCACTCCAGCACCTGCTGCAGCAGATCGTCCACTTCGTTCATCAGACGGTACATATCATAGTGCGGCCGATACCACTCCAGCATGGTGAATTCCGGATTATGATAACGCCCGGACTCTTCGTTGCGGAAGCTGCGGCAGATCTGGTATATCGGCCCGCTGCCCGCCGCCAGCAGGCGTTTCATATGATATTCCGGGCTGGTCATCAGATACAGCGTCATTCCATCAGCGACGCCGGGGCCGACAAAACGCGTCTCAAACGGGAACAGGTGAACATCCGTTACCGTTGCCTGGCTCATTGCGGGCGTTTCCACCTCCAGCACACCACGCTCGGTGAAGAAGCGGCGAATTTCAGCAACAATCGCCGCGCGCTTCAGCAAATTAGCCACGGGAGCGCTGGGTTGCCAGCTTTCCGTTTCGCTCATGGTTATCACTCCAAAGTCAAACAGGGGAAGCAGTCTACCCGTATCAAAGCGACCAGACAAATTGTATCCAGTGAAACATTTTCCTGACGGCGGTCAAAACGCGTTATTAAAGAAATAAAAGTGTTATTTATGGGGAAATGACCTTATCGATCACGTTTTTATCTATTCCCGGTGGAAGATACTGAAAAAACAGAAAAAGGTGCATCACATCAAATTTCATTTAAGTTGGCTTAGATATAATCAAATCCATACTAAAAATAGATGATTATTGATTCTTATATTGCTCCGGCATGGGGTTTGGCAAAAAGCGGCTCCATTAATAATCAGGAAAATATTTACAGACATATAATCAACACACATTATTTATTATTTTAATTTATTTAACTTATGTAACTGGAGGAATGCAGTGCAGACCTTTAACGTCGATTTAGCCATTATCGGGGCCGGAGGCGCAGGACTGCGCGCAGCAATCGCTGCCGCGGAAGCTAATCCTCAACTGAAAGTTGCCCTTATCTCAAAAGTTTACCCTATGCGCAGCCACACCGTGGCTGCAGAAGGCGGTTCAGCCGCCGTTACTCAGGATCACGATTCCTTCGACTACCATTTTAACGACACCGTTTCGGGCGGCGACTGGTTATGCGAACAGGATGTGGTCGACTACTTTGTCCAGCACTGCCCGCAGGAAATGATTCAGCTGGAACAGTGGGGCTGCCCGTGGAGCCGTAAACCCGACGGGTCGGTCAACGTACGTCGTTTCGGCGGCATGAAAATCGAACGCACCTGGTTCGCCGCCGATAAAACCGGTTTCCACATGCTGCATACGCTGTTCCAGACTTCGCTGAAATATCCGCAGATTCAACGCTTCGATGAGCACTTCGTGCTGGATATTCTGGTGGACGACGGTCAGGTGCGCGGTCTGGTGGCCATCAATATGATGGAAGGAACCCGGGTGCAGATTCGCGCCAACGCCGTGGTCATGGCCACCGGCGGCGCCGGCCGCGTGTATCGCTACAATACCAACGGCGGCATCGTCACCGGCGACGGTATGGGCATTGCGCTGCGACACGGCGTGCCGCTGCGCGATATGGAGTTCGTTCAGTATCATCCGACCGGCCTGCCCGGCTCGGGGATCCTGATGACGGAAGGCTGCCGCGGCGAAGGCGGCATCATGGTCAATAAGGACGGCTATCGCTACCTGCAGGACTACGGCATGGGGCCGGAAACGCCGCTCGGCCAGCCGAAAAATAAATACATGGAGCTGGGGCCGCGCGATAAAGTCTCGCAGGCCTTCTGGCATGAATGGCGCGCCGGCCGCACCATTTCCACCCCGCTCGGCGATGTGGTTTACCTCGATCTGCGCCACCTGGGCGCAAAGAAACTGAAAGAGAGGCTGCCGTTTATTTGCGAACTGGCGCAGGCCTACGTCGGGGTCGATCCGGTCAAGGAGCCGATCCCTATCCGCCCGACCGCGCACTACACCATGGGCGGGATTGAAACCGACCAGCAGTGCGAAACCCGCGTTAAGGGGCTGTACGCCATCGGCGAATGTTCATCGGTCGGCCTGCACGGCGCCAATCGCCTGGGCTCGAATTCTCTGGCCGAACTGGTGGTGTTCGGCCGTCTGGCTGGCGAACGCGCGGCGGAATGGGCCATGACGGCTAAACCGGCCAACGGCAGCGCGCTGGATGCGCAAACCCGAGATGTCGAACAGCGGCTGCACGATCTGATGCGGCAGGAAGGAACGGAAAGCTGGTCGAAAATCCGCGACGAAATGGGCATGTCGATGGAAGAAGGCTGCGGCATCTACCGCACCACCGATCTGATGCAGAAGACCACGGATAAACTCGCCGAGCTGAAAGAACGCTTCAAACGCGTCAAAATCGCCGACCACTCCAGCGTATTCAATACCGACCTGCTGTACACCATTGAACTGGGGCACAGCCTGGACGTCGCCGACTGCATGGCGCACTCGGCGATAAACCGCAAAGAGTCGCGCGGCGCCCATCAGCGGCTGGACGAAGGCTGTACGGAACGCGACGACGTCAACTTCCTGAAACATACTCTGGCTTTCCACACCCCGGACGGCAGTCCGCGACTGGAATACAGCGATGTGAAAATCACTAAACTGCCGCCGGCGAAACGGGTATACGGCGGCGAGGGTGAAGATCAGGATAAAAAGAATAAGGAGCAAGCGAATGGCTGATATGCAAGTTTTGACAGTAGAAGTCATGCGCTATAACCCGGAACAGGATAACGCGCCGTACTTTGAATCATTCGAGGTGCCGTACAACAAGCAAACGTCGCTGCTGGACGCGTTGGGGTATATCAAAGACAACCTGGCGCCGAGCCTCTCTTATCGCTGGTCGTGCCGTATGGCTATCTGCGGCTCCTGCGGCATGATGGTCAACAAGGTGCCGAAACTGGCCTGCAAAACGTTTCTGCGCGATTACGCCAACGGCATGCGCGTCGAGGCGCTGGGCAACTTCCCGATCGAGCGCGATCTGATCGTGGATATGACCCATTTCATCGAAAGCCTGGAAGCGATTAAGCCCTGGATCATCGGCAACGATCGCAAACCGGCCGACGGCACCAACACGCAGACGCCGGCGCAGATGGCCAAATACCATCAGTTCTCCGGCTGCATTAACTGCGGCCTCTGCTACGCCGCCTGTCCGCAGTTCGGCCTGAATCCGGAGTTCATCGGCCCGGCGGCCATCACGCTGGCGCACCGCTACAATCTGGATAACCGCGACCACGGCAAGAAAGAGCGTATGCCGCAGATTAATGGCAACAACGGGGTCTGGAGCTGTACTTTTGTCGGTTACTGCTCCGAGGTCTGTCCGAAGCATGTCGATCCTGCCGCCGCGATTCAGCAGGGTAAGGTCGAAAGCATGAAGGACTTCATGATCGCCACGTTGAAACCGCAATGAGGAAGGGACAATGATGACATCCAAACGTAAAGTTTATGTCCGCGAGATGTCGCCGACCTGGTGGCAAAAGCTGGGGTTCTATCGCTTTTATATGCTACGGGAAGGGACGGCGCTGCCGGCGGTCTGGTTCAGTATCGTGCTGATGTACGGCGTATTCGCGCTAAAAAACGGGCCGGAAGGCTGGGCGGGCTTTGTCGGCTTCCTGCAAAATCCGCTGGTGTTGCTCATCAACGTCATCGCCCTGCTGGCGGCGGCGCTGCATACCAAAACCTGGTTTGATCTGGCGCCTAAGGCCAGCATCATCGTGGTGAAGGATGAAAAAATGGCGCCGGAGCCCATAGTGCGGGGGTTATGGCTCGTCACCGTTATCATCACGGTGGCCGTGCTGGCTATCGCCTTACTCTATTGACCAGGAGAAATAACGTGATTAATCAAACGCCAAAACGATCCGATGAACCGCCGTTCTGGGCATTGTTCGGCGCCGGCGGCATGTGGACCGCTTTTTTCTCGCCCGTCATCATCCTGCTGGTGGGCATCCTGCTGCCGTTAGGGCTGTTCCCGGAGGCATTGAGCTACGAACGTATCGCGGCTTTTAGCCAGAGTCTTATTGGCCGCCTTTTCTTGCTGCTGATGATTATTCTGCCGATATGGTGTGGGTTACACCGTCTTCACCACGCCATGCACGATGTGAAAATTCATGTTCCCGCCGGCAAATGGGTATTCTACGGCCTTGCCGCCATTCTGAGCGTAGTCGCGATTATCGGCGTTGTGACGCTGTAAATTACGCTACCTCATTCACGGCCCGCCTGCGCGGGCCGTTTTGTTCTTCCCGCTCCGCGTTCAGCAGGAAACAGGTTACTGCGCGCTGCGCTGGATCGCTTCTCCGCCGGCCTGAACATCTTTGCCAATACCCTGAGTGGTATTGCATCCGACCACGGCCGTCAGAACTAATACGGAGAAAATAGCGACAAGACTTTTCTTCAACATGAGCAATTCCTTCTGTATGAGAACCGGCTTCTATACCCCAAATAATTCGAATTGCAGCAAGGCGGTGGCGCAGCGACAAATTCGTCGGCAACGAATTTGTCCAGCCAACGGCTGGCCTTCGGTGAGAGACAGGATGTCTCTCATTTATCCCCGGTCACTTACCGCAGTATGCGACCGGAGCGAGCGACAAATCTGCCGGGAGCAGATTTGAACGCCTCTGGCGGCGGCCCGGCAAGGGCGAGGAACAAAACCGACACACCTGCAGCCTGAAGTATCAAGGGTATAATGATTAAGAAACACTGCCCTTTAAGCGTAGTCAATATTAATTGTGGCGTGACATTTTTTATATTAATGAAGAAATTGGCCGGTTTCAGGCAAAAAAAACCGCCATAATGGCGGCGGTTTTTTAAAACAAGACATTATTTAACGCGAGCGACGTATTCCCCGGAGCGGGTGTCGACTTTGATCACTTCGCCAATCTGCACAAACAGCGGAACTTTAACGACCGCGCCGGTGGTCAGAGTAGCCGGTTTGCCGCCGGTACCTGCGGTATCGCCTTTCAGGCCGGGATCGGTATCGACGATTTCCAGTTCAACAAAGTTCGGCGGCGTTACGGAGATCGGCTGACCGTTCCACAACGTTACGATACATTCAGCCTGGTCGAGCAACCATTTCGCGTTGTCGCCAACGGCTTTCTCATCGGCGGCCAGCTGTTCGAACGTTTCATTGTTCATGAAATGCCAGAACTCACCGTCGTTGTACAGGTAAGTCAGGTTCATATCCATCACATCGGCGCCTTCGGCGGAGTCGGTGGATTTGAAGGTTTTTTCGATCAACTTTCCGGTCAGTAAACGACGCATCTTCACGCGTGCGAACGCCTGGCCTTTGCCCGGCTTGACGAATTCACTGGATTCAACGGCGTAAGGTTCGCCTTCGAACATGATTTTAAGACCGGAACGGAAATCGTTGCTAAAATAAGTCGCCATAAAGGCCCTCTAAATTTGATACTGATACGAAGCCAAAAAATGGCACACATTGTAACCCTAAATACCCCTTCCAGAGAAGATTGGTTGCAGCAACTTGCGGACGTAATTACCGATCCGGAGGAATTATTGCGCCTTCTGGCGCTGAACGACCATCCGATACTGCGACAAGGGAGCGATGCCAGAAAACTTTTCCCCCTGCGCGTGCCCAGGGCTTTTGCCGCGCGCATGCAAAGAGGCGATGCCCGGGATCCGCTGCTGCTTCAGGTCTTAACCGCGCGGGAGGAGTTTTTCGCCGCGCCCGGCTTTAGCCCCGACCCGCTGCAAGAACAGGATAGCGTGGTGCCGGGCCTGCTGCACAAATATCATAATCGCGCGCTGCTGCTGGTAAAGGGCGGCTGCGCGGTGAATTGCCGTTACTGTTTCCGCCGTCACTTCCCCTATCAGGATAATCAGGGCAATAAAACAAACTGGCGGCTGGCGCTGGACTACATCCGCCAGCACGGCGAACTGGATGAAATTATTTTTTCCGGCGGCGACCCGATGATGGCCAAAGATCATGAGCTGGACTGGCTGATCGACGCGATCGAGCAGATCCCTCATATCCGGCGCCTGCGTATTCACAGCAGGCTGCCGGTGGTCATTCCGGCGCGCATTACCGAGGCGCTGTGCCGGCGCTTCGCCGCTTCCCGTCTGCAGATTATCCTGGTCACCCATATCAACCACGCGAACGAGATCGATGACGACCTGCGCCAGGCCATGCGCCGCTTGCGCCGGGCGGGCGTCACGCTGCTCAATCAAAGCGTGCTGCTGCGCGGCGTGAATAACGATGCCGACGCGCTGGCCGCGCTCAGCCATGCGCTGTTTGACGCGGGCATCCTGCCCTATTATCTGCACGTGCTGGATAAGGTACAGGGCGCCGCCCATTTTCTGGTCGATGATAATGAAGCCCGCATGCTGATTAAAACGCTGTTAACGCGCGTATCGGGCTATCTGGTGCCGCGCCTCGCGCGCGAGATCGGCGGCGAAGCCAGCAAAACACCGCTGGATTTAGGCATGGCGCAGGATTAACGCTGACGCCACTCCCGGGCCGGCGCTACGCGGTCTTAAGGACAATGATAAGCCTGTCCCTGCATTTTGGTATCCAGCGGGGCAAAACTCGACCAGAAGTTTTCGCTGGGCGTCGTCACGCCGTAAACCACATTGCCGCCCATCGCGACGGTATTGTTACGCAGATCGCTCTCTGCGCCGCGCGTCGACTGGCCCTCATTATGGCCGGACAGCCAGTTAGACTGAGTTCCCGTAACCTGGCCCAGCAGCCGACATTCGGCGCCAGGTTGCTTATCAGTAAAGGCGACCGCCTGCGCGGCGGCGCTCACGGGCTGTTTGGTCGTGGTACAGCCCGCCAGCAATAATAATGCTGCGGCAGCGCCGCATAGTATCGCGATTCGCATTTTTCCTCTCCGTGACTCAGTTATTATTCCGCCCAGCCGGTCGGCCGACGGTATCTTGCGCTCATGATGCTAACGTTTAGCGCGGATAAATGCCCGTGCCCAGCATGGCATATAGCCGATAGATTTCAAGCCGCGCGAATAGTTACGCCATGCCGTTGCGGCTCCGCCGTGCGCGCCGTCGCGCACGGCCTGCGGTCGCCGGTATGAATATTGCGGAAATACAAACAATAAAATATTTCCAGGCATTTTCTTAAAAAGTGATCGGCGTTGTTTAAACAAGATTAATCACTGTATTATTCGTGCTATCACTATAAAGGGTCGTCCTTTTGCATCCGGAATCCTCTGGCTGCGGGTATGTCGCCTTTATGCAACCTTAAATCCCTTGGGTATATTTGTCGCGCTCCTGAATTCAATCTACGCTTAAACGAGCCGGGCAAACAAACAAGAGTAGAAATAAATTTTAATAATACAAAGGAAATCAACACAATGCGCACAAGACTGACTCTGCTGGCGGGCGCCAGTATGCTTTTTTATCTGTCCGCCAGTCAGGCCGCGGGCCTGGTCGCCCCCGATAACGCATTACGTAATGACCTCGCCTGGCTTTCGGATCGCGGCGTTATCAATGTGAGTCTGTCGACCTGGCCGCTCAGTCAGGAAGAGATCGATTCCGTCCTTGCCCAGGCGAAACCGGTCACCGAGGCCGAAAAAAATGTAATCACTCGCGTTCAGCGCCAGGTAAGCGATCTGAAAGCCAATGTGCGTCTGAGCGCCCATACGTCGACGGATAAGCCCGGCCTGCCGCAGGGTTTTGCAGACCGCCACTCCAGCGATCACGCCTTATCCGTGGCGGCCGGCGCCAGCGATGAGTTCTGGGACGTCAATCTTAAAGGGACGGTTGAAGGCGATCAGCGGATCAGCGACGGCTCGCGCTGGAATATGGACGGCTCCTACGGCGCGGTAAAAGTGTTCAATCAGTGGTTATCGTTCGGTAAGGTTTCTCAGTGGTGGGGCCCCGGCTATGAAGGCAGCCTGATTCGCTCCGACTCCGCCCGACCGGTGACCGGCTTTATCCTACAGCGCGCCGATCAGTCGCCGTTCGAAACGCCCTGGTTGTCCTGGATTGGCCGCTGGCAGTATCAGATCTCCGCCGGTCAGTTGGAACAGTACTCGGCCGTGCCTGACGCTAAACTGATTGGCGGTCGTTTCACTATGATGCCCACCAACTTCGTCGAACTGGGCGCGTCGCGCGTTATGCAGTGGGGCGGGCAGGGCCGTCCCCGCTCGTGGGGCTCGTTCTGGGACGGCGTTGCCGGCAAGGACAATACCGGCACCGCGGATGAGCCAGGCAACCAGCTGGCCGGTTTCGATTTCAAATTGAAAATGCAGCCGCTGATCGGTATCCCCGTCAGCCTGTACGGTCAGTTAGTCGGGGAGGACGAGGCCGGCTTTCTGCCCTCGCGTAATTCCTATCTGCTGGGTCTCGAAGGCCACCCGGAATGGGGCACCTCGACCATTAACTGGAGTATTGAGACCGCCGATACCCGCGCCAGCGGCAACAGCGACGGCTATACCTATGCTCACCACATCTACACGGACGGCTATTATCAACAGGGCTATCCTTTAGGCTACGCCGCGGGCGGCGATGCGCAAACCCTGTCCGGCCGGGTGGAACTGGCGCTGGACGACGGTCAGCGCTGGAGCACGCGCATGATGTACGCGAAGGTTAACCCGCGCAACCAAAGAATCAATCAGGCGTTCCCACGCGCCGATACGCTGAAGGGCATCGAACTGGGCTGGGGCTACGACTTCCAGTCGAAAGTGAAGTTTGATACCAGACTGTGGTATACCGACAGCGACCACAGCACCAGCGACGATGTCGGCGCCGGTGTGGGCATCGAAATCCCAATCAATCTGTAACCGAAGCACAGGGCCGCCTTCATACAAGGCGGCTTTGACACGGCCCCCTAACAGGGGGCTTCAACACTATTCTTCCAACCCCGGTTGCATGTGTCTTTCCGCTTCCGCTTTCGCTACTTTGTCCTGATACCTGATATATCTGCGAATAATCTCTTCGTTCGCGCCTGCCGGGTCCACGAAATATTCTCTTTGCCAGAAGTGGTTTCCCCACAATTTTTTCTTTCTCAGACAGGGAAATTTTGCGAACAGCCTTATCGCTGTTCGTCCTTTCACAAAACCCATCAGGTCTGAAACACTCAGGCCCGGCGCTGTTCTCGCCACCAAATGCACATGACCTCTCTGCACATTGAGATCTACAACCGTGCATTTCTTCATACTGCAATAAACATAAATGCCTGGGTATAGATCTTTCCCGAGATTGCCTTTAAGGATTTTGTCTCTGTACTTCGGGGTCCAGACGAGATGATACTGACAGCGATGGAATCCGTGTGAAGCGGATCCGTATCTGCTCATGCTATTTACCCCCTTGATTTGCTGGTAACAAACTGGGGCAGTATTTAGCATGAGCATCCTGCGGGCAAAGCCCCACAGGAACGATCACCACCTCCACAGGAGGTGGTTTAAGAGTGATAATAAAAAACGGGCTGAGATAACTCAGCCCGTTTTTTATTCAGACGAGCTTAGGCACGCCAGTTTTTAAAGCGATTGATCAGCCCATTCGTCGAACTGTCATGCGCGCTGATCTGTTCCGCGCCAGACAGCTCAGGCAGAATACGATTCGCCAGCTGTTTGCCTAACTCCACGCCCCACTGGTCGAAAGTGAAGATGTTCAGGATCGCGCCCTGAGTGAAGATCTTATGCTCATACAGCGCAATCAGCGCGCCGAGGCTGTAAGGCGTGATCTCTTTGAGCAGAATGGAGTTGGTCGGGCGATTGCCTTCAAACACTTTGAACGGCACCACATGCTCCACGTCCTTAACGGACTTACCGGCCGCCGCGAACTCGGCTTCAACATCCTGACGGGATTTGCCGAACGCCAGCGCTTCGGTCTGGGCAAAGAAGTTGGACAGCAGCTTGTTGTGATGGTCGCCCAGCGGGTTATGGCTAACCGCCGGCGCGATAAAGTCACACGGAATCAGCTTGGTACCCTGATGGATCAACTGATAAAACGCATGCTGGCCGTTAGTGCCGGGTTCGCCCCAGATGATCGGCCCGGTCTGGTAATTCACCGGCTGACCGTTGCGATCGACATATTTACCGTTCGACTCCATATTGCCCTGCTGGAAGTAAGCGGCAAAACGGTGCATATACTGGTCGTAAGGTAAAATCGCTTCGGTTTCGGCGCCGAAGAAGTTGTTATACCAGATACCGATCAACGCCAGCAGTACCGGCAGATTCTTCTCCGCCGGCGCGGTGCTGAAGTGACGGTCCATGGCGTGCGCGCCGCTCAACAGCTGTTCGAAGTTGTCAAAACCGATCGACAGCACGATCGACAGACCGATCGCCGACCACAGCGAGTAGCGGCCGCCAACCCAGTCCCAAAATTCAAACATATTGGCGACGTCGATACCGAACTCGCCCACCGCTTTAGCATTGGTCGACAGCGCGGCAAAGTGGCTGGCGACGTGTTTTTCATCGCCGGCCGCCTTCAGGAACCAGTCGCGCGCGCTGTGGGCGTTGGTCATCGTTTCCTGGGTAGTGAAGGTTTTCGAGGCCACCAGGAACAGCGTGGTTTCCGGGTTCAGCGACTTCAGCGTTTCAGCGACATGCGTGCCGTCGACGTTGGACACAAAGTGCATGTTCAGATGGTTTTTATACGGGCGCAGCGCCTCGGTCACCATGTAAGGACCCAGATCGGAACCGCCGATGCCGATATTCACCACGTCGGTGATCGCTTTACCGGTATAACCTTTCCATGAGCCGCCGATCACGCGTTCGCTGAATGACTTCATCTTCGCCAGTACCGCATTCACTTCCGGCATCACATCCTTGCCGTCCACCACGATAGGCGTATTACTGCGGTTACGCAGCGCGATGTGCAGCACGGCGCGGTCTTCGGTACGGTTGATCTTCTCGCCGGCGAACATCGACTTAATGGCGCTTGCCAGATCGGTCTCTTTCGCTAAAGCCTGCAGTTTCTCCAGCGTCTCGGCGGTAATCCGGTTTTTGGAGTAGTCAACCAGAATCTGATCGTCAAAAGTGGCGGAGAAATGAGAAAAACGGTCACTATCCTGAGCAAACAGATCGCGAATTTGCACATCCCTGATGGCCGAAAAATGCTGCTGCAATGCCTGCCATGCGGCAGTTTTACATGGATTGATATTTTTCATAACAACGCTCTTACCTTTAATAATGAAATCAGAAAGCAACGAACAGATTGTATCCCGTAATGCCGCCGTTGTGGGTCTTTTCTTGCTAAATGAAAATCCCTCAGCCGTTGTCGATTGACAGTCGCGAAATAACCCGCTATTTCTAATGGGCTACTTGAGTATGCCGAAGGGTTATTCTCAAGCCAGAAGAGGAGCGTTGCCCAGGTAAGATATCAGAGGAGCCGTTATCCAGTGATGATATCCGAGGGGGAGCGGCGCCGAGATGAAGTGAACAACGGTATTCACTGCATCGACCACAGGGGCTGAATCCCCTGGGTTGTCACCAGGGTACACGCGCTGCGCGGGTGTACAGCAAGGTGGAGCGCTTCTGGGTGTACCGTAGTTTTCTTTATTTCTACGCCTGCTCCCTGCTTACCGCTCTTTCCTTGTGCCAAGGCTGATAAATGGACAGCTAACTGCAAAATTAGCGCCCCTGACACGAGGTTTCTTTGAAATGTCTGCAACAAACAACAACTCACTGATTATTGCCAAATTTGGCGGCACCAGCGTCGCGGATTATGACGCGATGAATCGCAGCGCCGATGTCGTTCTGTCTAACCCGGCGGTGCGCGTCGTCGTCCTGTCGGCTTCCGCCGGCGTGACTAATCTGCTGGTCGCGCTGGCCGAAGGCTGCAACGCCGAACAGCGCGCCGACAGCCTGGCGAATATCCGCCGTATTCAGTACGCCATCATCGACCGTCTGGATAGCGCCGCGGTCATCCGCGAAGAGATCGACCGGATGCTGGAGAATATCACCACGCTGTCCGAAGCGGCGGCGCTGGCCACCTCGCCGGCGCTGACCGATGAGCTGGTCAGCCACGGTGAACTGATGTCCACGCTGCTGTTCGTGGAAATTCTGCGCCAGCGCGCCATCGCCGCCGAATGGTTCGATGTGCGTAAGATTATGCGCACGGACGACCGCTTCGGTCGCGCCGAACCGGATTGCGCGGCGCTCAACGAACTAACCCAAAGCCTGTTGCAGCCGCGTCTGGCGCAAAGTCTGATCATCACCCAGGGCTTTATCGGCAGCGAAGCCAAAGGCCGCACCACGACTCTGGGCCGCGGCGGCAGCGATTACACCGCCGCGCTGCTCGGCGAAGCGCTCAACGCCAGCCGCATTGATATCTGGACCGACGTGCCCGGTATCTACACCACCGATCCGCGCGTGGCGCCTGCGGCGAAACGCATCGACCAGATCACCTTCGAAGAAGCGGCGGAAATGGCGACCTTTGGCGCCAAAGTGCTGCATCCGGCCACCATCCTGCCCGCCGTACGCAGCGATATCCCGGTATTCGTCGGCTCCAGCAAAGATCCGGCCGCCGGCGGCACCCTGGTCTGCAACCAGACCGACAACCCGCCGCTGTTCCGCGCGCTGGCCCTGCGCCGCAGGCAAACCCTGCTGACGCTGCACAGCCTGAATATGCTGCACGCGCGCGGTTTTCTGGCCGAAGTTTTCAACACGCTGGCGCGCCACAATATTTCCGTCGACCTGATCACCACCTCGGAAGTCAACGTGGCCCTGACGCTGGACACGACCGGCTCCACCTCGACCAACGGCAGTCTGCTCTCCAGTTCGCTGTTAACCGAACTGTCCTCCCTGTGCCGCGTGCAGGTGGAAGAAAATCTGTCGCTGGTGGCGCTGATCGGCAATGAACTGTCGCAGGCCTGCGGCGTCGGTAAAGAGGTGTTTGGCGTGCTGGAGCCGTTCAATATCCGCCTGATCTGTTACGGCGCCAGCAGCCACAACCTGTGCTTCCTGGTGCCCGGCGAAGACGCGGAACGGGTGGTGCGCACGCTGCACGGCAGCCTGTTTGAATAACTGACGACCTCCCCTGCCGCGCCGCCGCCGGCTTTCCCGCCCGCGGCGGCGTGCTATAAAACGCCGTTAACGACGCCATAGACGCATCCAACGCGTTGGACGCTGGATGCCCGCTGCCAATCCCAGTATGATGTCCGGCTATTGTTGCCGGCGGTCTCAGTGCTTAGCCCCGCCCTCCGGCATATTTTCACCTTTGCTCATCCGCCTGCTCAGGAACTAACAAACCATGTTGGCAAAATTAACCCGCTTATTCCCCCTCTGGGCCGTTTTACTGTCGTTACTGGCTTACTACACGCCGACCAGCTTTACCGGCATTGGTCCATACGTCAGCTACCTGCTGATGCTGATCATGTTCACCATGGGCGTGACGCTGCGCTTCGGCGACTTTAAACGCGTGCTGACTCGTCCGGCGCCGGTCGCAGCCGGCACTTTCCTGCACTATCTGGTCATGCCGTTGGCCGCCTGGGCGCTGGCGCATCTGTTCAACATGCCGCCCGATCTGTCCGCCGGCATGGTGCTGGTGGGCAGCGTCGCCAGCGGTACGGCCTCCAACGTCATGATTTATCTGGCTAAGGGCGATGTAGCCTTGTCGGTCACCATCTCCTCGGTTTCCACGCTGGTCGGCGTATTCGCCACCCCGCTGCTTACCCGACTGTATGTGGATGCCGCCATTAGCGTCGACGTCGTCGGCATGCTGCTGAGCATTCTGAAGATCGTGGTTATCCCGATCGGCGCCGGTCTGATCATCCACCACCTTTTCAGTTCGTTCGTCAAACGTATCGAACCCTTGCTGCCGCTGTTCTCCATGGTATTTATCCTGGCGATTATCGGCGCCGTCGTGGCCGGCAGCCAGAGCCATATCGCCTCGGTCGGTCTGGTGGTTATCATCGCCGTGATTCTGCACAACGGCATCGGCCTGCTGTGCGGTTACTGGGGCGGCCGCCTGTTCGGCTTTGACGAATCGACCTGCCGCACGCTGGCCATCGAGGTCGGCATGCAGAATTCCGGTCTGGCCGCCACGCTGGGAAAAATGTACTTCTCGCCGCTCGCCGCGCTGCCTGGCGCGCTGTTCTCCGTCTGGCATAATCTGTCCGGTTCCCTGCTGGCCGGCTACTGGTCGGGCAAGAAACTGGAAGAGAAGCAGAAGTAATACGCCGCTTTCGCGGCCGGCGCGTCATGCCCGCCGCGAAAGCCGCACGCCGATTCAGAGCGTGACGACCTGCTCTTCCCGTTCGTCTTCGCCGTCGTGATGGATCGACAGGACGCTATAAGCCACTGCGCAAAACAGCGAATTCAGCCGGTTCATATCGCCCAGCAAACTCAGGTGCAGTGAGCTGGTTTCCAGACTTTGTACGTTTTGACGGTGCAGACGGTCCACGTGCGCGTGCGCGTAACGCCGATTCAGAATTCGGAAACGGTGTTTGGCCCGTCGCAAGCGCTTCGCGCTCGGCGTATCCTGCGATAAGAATACCGACAGTCCCAGACGCAAATTCGCCACCAGCATCTCCTGCAGTTGTTCCAGCTCTTTCATGCCCTGCGGCGAGAACATGCGCCGTTCGGCCAGCGAATGGTTGGCGATATCGTCCGCCATGCGTTCGACGATATCCCCCGCCTGCTCCAGATTAAGCGCCATTTCAATCACTTCCGCCCAGCGACGCGAATCGCTTTCGCCCAGGTCTTCCTTCGGGATTTGCGCCAGATAGAGCTTGATGGCGGTGTACAGCGCGTCCACATCGTCATCCAGCCGCCGCACCTCGCGCCGCTGCATGGCCTGGCCGTGCAGCACATTGCGGTGCAAACTCAGCATCTGTTCCAGCACATCGCCGATGCGCAGCGTTTCGCGCGCCGCATTGACCAGCGCCAGCGCCGGCGTATCAAGCATGCTGTTATCCAGGTGGCGAGGCCGCAGTCGGCTGTCGGCCTCCACCGTATCGCCGATCATCGCCTGGCACAGACGGGCCATCACATCGGCGAACGGCACCAGCAGCAGGCAGCGCGCCAGGTTGTAGAACAGATGGAAATAGATCACCAGCTCCTCATCGCTGATCGGCAACCTGACCAACTGCCGGGAAAGGGTATTGACCAGCGGCAGTATCGCCAGACAGCCCAGCAGCTTGAACAGCAGGCTGCCCAGCGCCACACGGCGTCCCGCCACGTTTTGCGTGCTGGCGTTGATCATCGTCAGCAACCCGCTGCCGAGATTCGCGCCGATCACCAGACACAGCGCCACCTCGAACGAAATGACCCCGCTGCCGGTCAGCGTGGCGGTCAACAATACCGCCGCCAGACTGGAGTAGCTGACCACGGCAAACAACGCGCCGATCAGCGCATCCAGCAGAATATCGCCGGTCAACGACGAGAACAGCACCTTCACACCCGCCGCCTGAGTAATCGGCGTGGCCGCGCCGACGATCATTTCCAGCGCCAGCAGAATCAGCCCCAGCCCGATGCCGACCCGGCCAATCTGGCCGATGCGCGACTGTTTACGCCCCAGAAAAAAGATCACGCCGAGGAAAATCAGCAATGGCGACAGCCAGGAGAGATCGAACGTCAACACCCGCACCATCAGCGCGGTGCCGACATCCGCACCGAGGATAATCACCAGCGCCGGGGCCAACGCCACCAGCCCCTGCGCCACAAATGAGGTAACCAGCAGCGCCGTGGCGTTACTGCTTTGCACCAGCGCGGTCACGCCAATGCCGGCCAGAAACGCGAACGGTTTTTTCGCCACGCTATCGCTCAGCACCCGCCGCAGGCTGGCGCCATACACCCGCATGATGCCGGTGCGGACAATGTGCGTTCCCCACACCAGCAGGGCTACGGCAGACAGTAAATGCAGCAACGTCAACACGGAATAAAACACTCCATAACGCCTGAAGTTAACCCATTGCCCCGCTCTGGCGCATAAGCGCGGGACAACGTGCGGCCATGGCTGACCGGGGCGAAAATCGCTCGGGCACGTTTTTATCTTTTATTTTATATACGTTTAGTAAAGCTTAGCTCGATAATCCTGTTTCAGCCGCGATATGAGAACATTCCGCAGCGTCGTCCATGACCGAAGCGGCCCGCCTTCCATCGCCAGCCACACAGGAATATTCGCCCTGCCCCTGTAGAAAAAACGGAAAGCATAAGCCGCAGCGATAATCTGCAGCCAAAGGCGGGAGGATATGAAAACGCGCGGTCCGGCTCCGTTTGGAGCCGGCGAGATTACGTTCGCCGACGGTAACGGCACGGGCTTATCGTTAGCCGGATCAATCAGGTCATACTCATAACCCTCGACCAGCCGTGGACGCATTCATCGGGCGCTATTGACGGGCTGATGGCCGGGGCGCGCTCCGGCCATCCATCGCTGCGATCGGACGATCAGAATGAGTAGGACAGACTCGCCACCACGCTGCGCTCTGCCCCAAAGTAGCAGAAGTCGAGCGAGTTACAGGCGGCGATATAGCTCTTGTTGGTCAGATTATTGACGTTCAGTTGGGTTTTCACCCCCTTCAGGCCGACGCTGGACAGATCGTAGCCCAGCGCCACATCGACCAGCGTGTACGACGGCAAGGTATGGGTATTGGCTCGATCGCTGGTAATACCGCGCACATGACGTACGCCGGCGCCCAGCGTCAGACCATCCAGCGGCCCCTGGTTGACGTCATAGCTGGCCCACAGGCTGGCCTGATTGCGCGGCGCGTACACCGCGCGGTTGCCCTGGGTGCCGTCGCTGCTCTTCTTATAGCGAATATCCGTATAGGTATAAGCGGCCTGCAGGCGCAGGTTGTCGTTCAGATAGGTGATAGCCTCCAGTTCGGCTCCTTCGGACTGTATCTCGCCAATCGACTGGTAGGGATCGGTCGGCTGCTCTTTGGTGGCTACGTTTTTCTGATTGATGCGGAATACCGATATGCTGTACTGGCTGTTCGATCCCAGCGGCTGATATTTCAGCCCGGCCTCCAGCTGTTTGCCCTGCATCGGTTCCAGAATATCGCCGTTAGTGTCGACGAAGCTGGTCGGCGTAAAGGCGGTCGAATAGCTGACATAAGGCGCGAAACCCTGATCGAACAGGTAAAGCAACGCCGCGCGCGAACTGATGTGATTCTTTTTCAGCGCGCTGCGCCGGCCGCTATCCTGATCGATGTTGGCGATCCGGACCTGATCGTAACGCCCGCCCAGCGTGAAGCGCCAGCGATCCCACGTCATCTGATCCTGCAGATAGACGCCGGTCTGCCTGAGTTCGTGCCGGGCCCGGGTCGCTGGATAAAAGGCGGTGGGTTCAGCCCCATAGACCGGATTAAAGGCGTCAATCGACGGGAAGGCGCCGGAGTACCAGGCGACGTCGTTGTCACGCTGCTGGTAGTCAAGGCCAACCAGCAGACGGTGGTCGACCGGCCCGGTATTGAGAGTGCCGTCCAGCTGGTTGTCCAGCGTCAGAGCGGACATGTCTTCGTCCGCGCCCGAATAGTAGCGATTGAGCGTAGTGTCGGTATTCCAGCCGTAGGCGTAGACCTGATCCATTTTAACCTTGCTCTTCAAATAGCGCAGCCGCTGGCGCCCGCTCAGGTTATCGCTGAACGCGTGTTCGAAATCATAGCCAACCATTTTCTGATTGCGTTCGAACTTTTCGTAATTTTCCTCCCCCTCATAGAAGGTATTAGAAATGCGGCGGCCATTATGCGCCACCACCGTACCGTCATACGGCAAACCGGAGTGACTGCCCCCTTCCGGGTCCTGCTGCAGATAGGCCATCAGTTCCAGACGGGTGGTATCGGAGATGCGCCACAGCAGGCTGGGCGCGATAGCATAGCGTTCCTCTTTCACCGGGCCGAACTGGGTATCCGCCGCGCGGGCGATCGCGCCCAGGCGGAACGCCAGGCGATCGTCATCGTCCAGCGGGCCGGTCACATCGATCGCCGCGCTGCGCTGGCTGTTGTTGCCCGCCGTCAGGCGGATCTGCCCGCTGCGCTCAAATGATGGATGGCGCGAATTCAGCGCCACAATGCCGCCCGGCGACGCGCGGCCGTACAGCACGGAAGCCGGGCCGCGCACTACTTCAATACTTTCCAGCAGCCAGGGATCGATGGTCAGCGAGCTGTAGGAGTTGGTGTCGCCCATTAGTTTAAGTCCGTCCAGATAAACGTTATCCAGACTGCCGTCCGAGAAGCCGCGCAGCACCAGATAGTCGAACCGGTTAGAGGCGCCGATCTGATTGTTGAACACGCCGGGCGTATAGCCGGCGGCCTGACGCACGCTAACCGCCCCCTGCTCCTGCATCTGCTCGCGCGTGATGATGGAAACGGACTGCGGCGTCTCGATATCCGGCGTCGCCAGCTTAGTCGCCCCGCTTTGTACCTGAGGTTCGACCACGATGGTGTCATTTTTTTTAGCGGACCGGGAGGCGGTATCCTCCTCCTGCGCCAGCGCCGTTACGGTAAAACCACCGGCGATTATCCCCGTCATCAGCGCCAGCCGCGTTTTTTTCAACATGAAGTCTCTCCACCATGCCTGTTTTTGTAAATAAGAATTGTTACAGCTTTTGCGCGCGACTGAACTATGCCTGATGACAGCTTGCGTATGAGGGATAACAAAATGCGGATATTGCCGGCTAAAGCGACGGAAAACGCCGGGGAAACGATGACCGCCGCATGAATGCAGCGGCTCGTTAAGCGTTTTCCCGGATAGCGCTGGGGGAAATACCGTAACGCCGGCGGAAGGCGGTGGCGAAATTCGTCGCGTGCTGATACCCCGACAGCCAGGCTGCCTGCTGCACGCTATAGCCCTGCTGCAGGTAACGCCGGGCCAGATTTAAGCGGCAGTCGCGCAGATAATCGAACACCGACTGGCCATAACTCTGGCGGAACTTAGTGCGCAGGCTGCTGGAGCTCATGGCCGCCGCGCGGGCCAGCTCGGGCAGTGCGTGGTCTTTCTCCGGCTGCTGCTGCAATAGCTGGCGTACGCTTTCCAGCCGCCGCTGTTCGCCCGGCGACAGACCATGGCTCTTTTCCTGCGCCGCGGCCCCCGGCGGCAGACAATGCGCCAGCAACTGCAGCATAAGCCCTTCCAGCATCATCCTGCGCGCCAGGTCGCAGGATGCCGTCGTCAGCGTCTGCTGAATGCCGCACAGCAAATAGCCGGGCAGCGGCCAGACGCTGGCCGGGCCGGCGCTATGCCGCGCCCAGGCATGCAGCAAGCTCTTCAGCGCCGGATCCGGCCGGAAAGTGGCGGGATTTATCGCCAGCGTCAGCGTGTTGAGATGCTGGTCCGCCATCTGACTGGCGCTCAGCGTCAATTGCTGCCCCAGCCGGGTACAAAGCGCCATTCCGGGGCGCACGACATACTGCCGGCCGCCGAGGCGGATCGCCACGCAACCTTCGATGACCACCAGCACGTATAGCGGAGAGACCTGCAGCGAGGTCGATTCATAGGATTGCAGCACCCGCACGCTGGAACTGGTCAGACAGAGCCCCGAGGCGAGCGTCATCTCTTCTATCGCGCCCTGCACCACAATGCGTTTCTCTTTATGGCGATCGATGGCGGATGACAGTGTGGGAAAACGGTAAGCGATACCGTAACGTTCGCCAAAACCGAGAAAATCCTCGACCGAAAAATGCCGAGCGTCCGTCACGAGAGAGGAAGGATTGATCATATTCAGCATGGATAACCATCAGGCCCGATGAGTCCGGCGGAAACAGACATCGGCACAATGTATCACCGCCCTCCGCGGGCGGCAATACAATTGATAACAATTCTCATTATTCCGTAGGCGACCAGATTCCCCCCGCAACGCCATAAATTAGCGGCCCGACTCGCAACTCTGGCGTACAGTAGCAAGAGAGGGTTGCAATCCCGATTTAAAAAACGAAAATCAGTTCCATAATAATCAACAGGAGCCAGTCTTATGCCTGCCGCAGATCCCGCTAAACGACGGAAAAAACCAGCGACGGCGCGCGCCAGCGCGCAGCCCGCCGGGCAGGTTCAGTCACTGACCCGAGGCTTAACGCTGCTGGAATATATCGCCAAAGCCAACGGCAGCGTGGCGCTGACGGATTTGGCGCAGCAGGCCGGCCTGCCCAACT
Organism: Affinibrenneria salicis; assembly: GCF_008710095.1. The sequence goes on along the minus strand of NZ_VYKJ01000020.1, from coordinate 7,741 downwards.
CCACCACGCATCGCCTGCTGACCACCATGCAGCAACAGGGCTTTGTGCGCCAGGTCGGCGATCTCGGACTGTGGACCATCGGCGCCCACGCTTTCGTCGTCGGCAGCAGTTTTCTGCAAAGCCGCAACCTGCTGACGTTAGTCCATCCGCTACTGAGAAAGCTGATGGAGGACTCGGGCGAAACGGTTAACCTGGCGGTGCTCGACCACAGCGATTTCCAGGCCACAATCATCGATCAGGTGCAGTGTACGGCGCTGATGCGCATGTCCGCGCCGATCGGCGGCCGCCTGCCGATCCATGCGTCCGGCGCCGGCAAAGCCTTTCTGGCCAGCCTGCCCGACGAGCAGGTGACCCGGCTGCTGCATAAAAAAGGGTTACACGGCTACACCGGCCATACGCTGGCTTCCCCCGGCCAGTTGAAGGACAATCTGGCGCTGATTCGCCGCCAGGGCTATGCCTTTGACGACGAAGAACATGCGCTGGGCCTGCGCTGCGTGGCGGCCTGCATTTTGGACGAGCACCATCAACCCTTCGCCGCAATCTCGATCTCCGGCCCGCTCTCGCGCATTACCGACGCTCGGGTGACCGAACTGGGCGCGCTGGTGATCAAGGCCGCCAAAGAGGTGACCTGGCAGTACGGCGCCACGCGTTTGTAGCTGCGTCGCCTCAGGCGCGGCGCGCAACGACGCTCTCGCGCTGATGAAAGCGTTTGCACCGCCGGTAGGCATACACATCCTCCACATGTCCGGCAAGAATGCGCCGCTGCAGCCCGCGCCAATAATCGGCGCTGAACAACTCGCTATGCATTTCCTCAAACAGTTTGCGTATCCTGACATCGCCGCACAGGAAATGGCGAAACTCTTCCGGGAAAACATCGTCGGTCGCAACGCTATACCAGGGGTCGGCCGACAGCTCATCCTCCGGATAACGTGCCGGCGGAATCGTGCGGAAATTCACGTCCGTCATGTAACAGATCTCGTCGTAATCATAAAACACCACCCGGCCATGCCGGGTCACGCCGAAATTCTTAAACAGCATATCGCCGGGGAAAATATTGGCCGCCGCCAGTTGCTTAATCGCGTTGCCATACTCCTCGATCACATCGCGCAGTTGCTGATCGTCGGCCTGCTCCAGATATAAATTCAGCGGTATCATGCGCCGCTCCATATACAGGTGGCGAATGATCAGATGATCGCCGCGATCTTCCAGCTTATCCGGCACGTCGCGCCGCAGCGCGGCCATCAATTCAGGACTGATGCGCGCCTTCTCAATAACAAAGTTTTCATACTCCTGAGTATCCGCCATACGCCCCACCCGATCGTGTTCTTTGACCAGTTGATAGCATTGCCGCACCCGCCGGGCATTTACCTCCTTCGGCGGCGCAAAGCGGTCTTTGATCACCTTAAAGACGCGATCGAAGGATGGCAGAGTAAACACCAGCATCACCATGCCTTTCACGCCGGGCGCCACGATAAACTGCTCATCGGATGCGGACAGGTAATGCAGATATTCGCGATAATATTCCGTCTTGCCATGCTTCTGGCAGCCGATGGCCATGTACAGTTCGGAAGTATTTTTTCCCGGCAGAATATCCCGCAGCCAGGCGACCAGCGCCGCCGGCAGCGGCGCATACACCATGAAATAAGAGCGGGCGAAACCAAAGACGATGCTGGCCTCCGGCTGGCTGGTCAGGCAAGTATCGATAAACAACCCGCCCTGCTCGTTGTGATGGATCGGCAGCAGAAAAGGAAAGACGCCGTCGGGCAGGCACAGCTTGCCGACTAGCCAGGCCGCCTTGTTGCGGTAAAACAGTTCATTCACCACCTGCAGCCGCCCCCGCTTCAAACGGGAGACGGAGTAGGTCTGCGTCAGAACCTCGACGATACAGGCGATATCGCGGGACAGATCCTCCCACGACAAACGCAACGGTAACCCGTTCAACAGCTTATCCAGCACGCTGCGCCAGTCGGGCGTGGGATAAAAGGTCCGCGCCAGCGGGCGCGGAATCTCGCGGAAGCGCTGCTCCGGCTGAGAGCTAAACAAAAATAGCCGTTCAGCCGTCAGATGACGATGATTGAATAACCGGCAGTAGACCGAATTAAAGAAGCTCTCGGCGATTTCAAAACGCGCATAACCGGGCAGCAGGGTTTGATAGGCTACCCTGACCTGAGCCAGAAAGCGGGGATCGTCGACGCGGTGGGACGCCATGCTGCGCAGTTGCTCCACCACCAGCCCGACATGCTGGTCGTACAGATGAATACGCGCTTTCATCGCCTGCTGCACCGCCGCCCAGTCAGCCTGTTCGAAACGCTGCTGCGCCCCGGACGTCACTTCGAGAAAACGCCCGTACTGAGCGTCAAACCCCTGCAGAATCGTCCGGGCGACCAGCTGTTCCAGCTTATGCATCGTTTCCTCCCGCGACGCTGAAGGACGACGGCCCCGTTCAGAACTGCTGCTCTTCCGTCGAACCGGTTAACGCGGTTACTGACGATGCGCCGCCCTGAATAATGGTCGTCACTTTGTCGAAATAGCCTGTCCCCACCTCCTGCTGATGCGAGGAGAAGGTGTATCCCTGCTGCAATGCGGCGAATTCAGGCTGCTGCACTTTTTCTACATAGTGCCTCATCCCTTCGCCCTGCGCATAGGCATGGGCCAAATCGAACATGCTGAACCACATGCTGTGAATGCCGGCCAGGGTAATGAACTGATATTTGTAACCCATCGCCGCCAGCTCATCCTGAAAACAAGCAATCGTTTTATCGTCCAGATTCTTTTTCCAGTTGAATGACGGCGAACAGTTATAGGCCAGCAGCTTGCCGGGATACTGCTTGTGGATAGCCTCGGCGAAACGACGCGCCATCGACAGATCCGGCGTGGAGGTTTCGCACCAGATCAGATCGGCATAAGGCGCATAAGCCAGCCCGCGGCCGATCGCCTGATCAATCCCGGCCCGGGTGCGGAAGAAACCCTCGGCCGTTCGCTCGCCGGTAATAAAGTCCTTATCACGGGCATCGCAGTCCGAAGTCAGCAGATCGGCCGCGTCGGCGTCGGTGCGCGCCACCAGCAGCGTCGGCACGCCCAGCACATCGGCGGCCAGGCGAGCGGCCACCAGTTTCTGGATCGCCTCCTGAGTCGGCACTAATACCTTACCCCCCATATGCCCGCATTTCTTCACCGACGCCAGTTGGTCCTCAAAATGCACGGCGGCGGCGCCGGCCTCGATCATCGCTTTCATTAATTCAAAAGCGTTGAGCACGCCGCCAAAACCCGCCTCTGCATCGGCCACAATCGGCAGGAAGTAGTTAATGTAGCGCGCATCAGAAACGTCAATGCCGTTAGCCCACTGGATCTGGTCGGCGCGGCGGAAGGTATTATTGATGCGCGCAACGACGGCCGGTACCGAATTAGCCGGATAGAGCGACTGATCCGGGTACATGCTATCGGCCAGGTTAGCATCGGCCGCTACCTGCCAGCCCGACAGATAGACCGCCTCGATACCGGCTTTCGCCTGCTGTAAGGCCTGACCGCCTGTCAGGGCGCCGAGACAGTTGACATAACTTTTGCGCGCCTCTCCGTGCAGCAGCGCCCAGAGTCTGGCCGCGCCGAGCTGCGCCAGCGTACAGGCGGGATTGACCGACCCGCGCAACGCAATCACTTCTGGCGCGCTATAAGGCCGAACGATCCCCTGCCAGCGGGGTTTTTGCCATTCAAGCTTCAGCTGTTCGATCTGTTGGGTACGAGACGTTGTCATGGTCAGACTCCTTTTTCATTCGCGCATTAAGCAAGCAGTGAGTAACCCGATAAGGTCAAAAAGTCGATCGGCTCATCCTGGGTGGTGATGCGCGCCATCAGACTGGTGGCTTCGGCAAAGCGCCCGTTGCTGAAACGCGCCGCGCCGAGCTGTTGCTGTATCACCAACAGCTCTTCGGACAACATCTGGCGAAACAGCGCCGCTGTCACCTGCCGTCCATCGCTGAGCGTTTTGCCGTGGCGGATCCATTGCCAGATAGAGGTGCGGGAAATCTCCGCCGTGGCCGCATCCTCCATCAGACCGTAAATCGGTACGCAGCCATTGCCGGAGATCCAGGCCTCAATGTATTGCAGCGCGACGCGAATATTGGCTCGCATGCCCTGTTCCGTACGCTGACCGGGACAAGGCGCCAGCAGTTGCCGCGCATCGATCGGCGCATCCTGCTCGCGCATCACTTCCAGCTGATTACGCCGTTCGCCCAACACGCGATCGAACACCGCCATCGCGGTATCGGCCAGGCCGGGATGCGCGATCCAGGTTCCGTCGTGCCCATTGCCGGCTTCACGCTCTTTATCCTGGCGCACCTTGTCCAGCACCTGGCTATTACGCTGTGGATCCTTATCCGGAATAAACGCCGCCATACCGCCCATGGCGAAGGCGCCGCGTCGGTGACAGGTTTTAATCAGCAAACGGGAATAGGCATCGAGAAAGGGCTGATCCATGGTGACCACCTGCCGGTCCGGCAGTACGCGATCGGCGTGGTGCTTCAACGTTTTGATATAGCTAAAAATGTAATCCCAGCGCCCGCAGTTCAGTCCGGTAATATGATGGCGAAGATGGTACAGGATCTCATCCATCTGAAAGACGGCAGGTAAAGTTTCGATCAGCACCGTAGCCTTAATCGTTCCCCGCGGCAAAGCAAAACGCTCTTCCGCGGCGCTGAATACATCGCTCCACCAGGCGGCCTCGCGCCAGGACTCCATCTTAGGCAAATAGAAATAAGGACCGCTGCCTTTTTCCAGCAGCGCCCGATAATTGTGGAAGAAATAGAGCGCAAAATCGAACAAACTGGCCGGGATAGCCTCCCCCTGCCAGCTCACGTGCTTTTCCGGCAGATGCAGACCGCGAACCCGGCAGATCAGGACGGCTGGATCGGGTTTCAGCTGATACAATTTTCCCGCGCCATTGATATAGGAGATGGTGCCCTTTACCGCATCGCGCAGATTGAGCTGGCCGTCGATCACGTTGTCCCAGGACGGCGACAGCGAGTCCTCAAAGTCGGCCATAAACACCCTCACATTGGCATTCAACGCATTGATGATCATTTTACGTTCGACCGGGCCGGTAATTTCCACCCGGCGATCCTGTAAATCATCCGGTATTGCGCTAATCTGCCATTCGCCATTACGAATGGAAGCTGTTTCCGAAAAAAAGTCTGGCAGCGCTCCGTCGTCGATTTGCCGCTGCACCACTTTTCGGTCGGTCAACAGCTTATTGCGTCGGACGGTAAACTGACTGACCAGTTCGGCCAGAAAGTCGACGGCTTCCTGAGTTAACACCTGTCGTTCCGCTTCACCAAAGCGCTGGTTAAATGCCAGCGTCTGACTTATTACCTGTTGCGTCATGTCATAGCTCCTGTAGATCGTCGGAGGGCAAACAGCATGATCCGGCCTTTTTAGCCGTCAGATTTAAGCGTAATCATCCTTTCAATAAAATCAAAAACAATTTCCATTTTTAATGAAAAATGCATTTATCATAATGAAAAATAAATAATTATTTTAAAGTAGTGTTCGGTAATTAATTTCAATATAAGAATCAGACAGCGGCGGGCATAAAAAAGGACGCTGAATCGCGTCCTGTAAGGAAAAAGCGTAAACGAGGCACTAATCAAGCGTTGGATTCATCCGGCGCAGGTCATACGGCGTAATCTGGTAGACATAGTAGTTCAGCCAGTTAATAAACAGCAGATGGCCATGACTACGCCAGGTGGCCTTCGGCGTCAGCTCCGGGTTGTTGTCCGGAAAATAGTTCTCCGGCAATACCGGGTCCAGACCGGTGGAAAGATCGCGGAAATACTCGCTCGCCAGCGTCAACGCATCGTATTCCGGATGACCGGTGACAAATGCCAGACGCTTATCCCGACTGGCGAACAGATAGGCGCCGGCCTGTTCCGACTCAACCAACATCTCCAGATCGGTGTGTTCGCGGATCACATCGACCGGGAAGTCGGCATAGCGGGAATGCGGCGCTAAAAAGGTTTCATCAAAACCGCGCGTCAACAACCCGTGCTTCTGCACGGTATGATGTGGATAGACGCCGGAGAGCTTATCGCGCCGCGTCATTTTAGGAATATCGTACAGAATATTCAGCGCGGCCTGCACCGCCCAACAGACGAACAGGGTCGAGGTGACGTGCTCCTTCGCCCAGTGGATTACGCGCTGAATCTGCGGCCAGTATGCGACATCGCAGAAATCAACCAGCCCGAGCGGAGCGCCGGTGACAATCAATCCGTCGAAGTTTTCCTCCTGAATATCTTCAAAGTTGCAGTAGAAATTATTCAGATGTTCGGCAGGCGTATTCTTCGACTCCCGGCTGTCGATGCGTAAAAGCTGAATATCGATCTGCAACGGTGAATTGGACAACAAACGCAAAAACTGGTTTTCCGTCTCAATTTTTTTCGGCATCAGGTTCAGTACCAGTACCTTTAGGGGACGAATCTCCTGCGTTTTTGCACGGGACGACGTCATGACAAAGACGTTTTCATTACGCAAAAAGCTGACGGCTGGTAACTCATCAGGAACCCGGATTGGCATAACCTTATATCCTCAAAGCATACGTTTATATGTTTATACGTTTAGACTTCCAGATGCCCAAAGATAGCGATTTTTACCGCAAAAGTCGAGGAAACAACGCCAGGGTGAAAATGTTTCATCAGGAAGCTGATAAACATATTCCTGATTAGCATAAAGAATGGAAGATATAGCAAAGTATGAGTATACAGAGAGCCAAAGACTCAGCGAACAGCACGTGATATTTCCCACACAGGGCGTGTCGCTGCCAGCATCGCGCCCAACGGCAGTAAAGGCCATTACCGTGCCGGAGATGTTTATGCCGGCGAAGCAGAGCGTTTCCGTGACCTATGAACCACGGATTCTGTATATTGAAGCGGCGCTGATCTATCTGATGTTCAGCACCGTCCTGAGTCATCTGCAGGCCCGGCTGGAAAAACATTATCAGCATCATCTGCAGCGCTGAACACGGGACGTTAAGCCGGATCGTGCTTTGCGTATGGACGGGCAGCGCCACCCTGCAGCCATCTCAGGCCTGGGGGGAAAAACATTATCAGCGTCATCTGCAGCGCAGAAGACAGGACGTTAAGCCGGATCGTGCTTTGCGTATGGACGGGCAGCGCCGCCCTGCAGCCATCTCAGGCCCGGGGGGGAAAACATTATCAGCGTCATCTGCAGCGCTGAAGACAGGACAAGACTGCCCGGCCCCAAAAAGTGAGCCCCGTTGTAACCCGCCAGGCCAGGGCATGCGCACCGGATTGGTCAGGCACACCCGTCATCAGATGGATATCGGTACGCCGGGTGGACCGCTGCGAATGACGCCGGCCGGCGCGCGGCAGACCAGGTGACAGGCAACCAGCGCAGGAGAGTGGCGCCAGGGGCATTGATTGCGACCGGTGGCTGTCACGCGAAGGCGTCCGCTGTGCCCGGCGCAGCAAAAACCGGATACCCCCTGAGGGGCTCAGGCATGAGTCGGCAGCGAAGCTTCTGCTGTACCGCGCCGCGGCAGGCCGGCCATTCAGCGGCCTGCCCGACGATGGCCATACCCTGGCCATCGTCAGCGATGAGCCCTGCCCCTGCGGGCTTCCCTGGCTGGATATCTGCGACGGGCCGCAGGTCGCCGCCTTTATTGCCGCCTGGCTGCGCCGTCAGACGCCCTGAGGTCCGTCAGGCGACCGGGCCCCGCTCGCCGCCCGTTTTC